>JAACTG010000044.1:394-14284 GCA_009993585.1 Sphingomonadales bacterium | reverse complement strand
GCCGCGGTGATGCAGGTCGCGATCTGGGCGCGCGAGGCGATCCTCGGCTTTATCCAGCGCCGCGCCGGGGATAACGACCACGACACGCTCGCCAACGCGCTGACGCTGATCCGCCTCATCGTCAGCGTCGTCGTTTTCGCGATCGCCTTCATCGTCGTGCTCGACAATCTCGGCGTCGACGTCACCGGCCTCGTCGCCGGGCTCGGCATCGGCGGCATCGCCATCGGTCTTGCCGCGCAGGGCATCTTCTCCGACCTGTTCGCCGCGCTCGCGGTGATCTTCGACAAGCCGTTCCGCCGCGGCGACGTCATCCAGGTCGAAGGCGTCGTCGCCACGGTCGAATCGATCGGCCTCAAATCGACGCGGCTGCGCGCGACGACGGGCGAAGAAGTGATCCTCGCCAACGCCAAGATGCTCGACCAGCGGATCGACAATTTCACGCGCCTCAACCGCCGCCGGTCGCGCTTCGGCATCGGCGTCATCTACCAGACCCCGCCCGAAAGGGCGCGCGCGATCCCCGCCATGCTGCAAAGCATCGTCGAGGCCAACGACGCGGTCTTCGTCCGCGCCGGCTTTATCGGCTTCGGCGACAGCTCGCTCGATTTCGAGCTCGATTTCGACATCATGAGCACCGATTTCGAGATCGTCTTCGCCGGCCGCCACGCGATCGGCCTCGCGATCCTCGCGGCGTTCAACGACGCCGGCCTCGAATTCGCCTATCCGACGCAGACGACCTTCACCTCGGCCCCCGACGGCACGATGATCATGCCCTATCCGCAGGTCATGCCGGTGGTGACCGCCAAGGACTGATCGCCGCCGCACGCTTGCCGCTACGGCAACCGCGCCTGCCGACGCGCGCCCTTGCCAAGCCCGCGCGCCCGTCGCAAAACGGCGCGAATGGAGAGCGCATGACCAAGCCGATCACCCCTCAGCAGCTGCGCGACAAGGTCGGCGACCATCTCGGCACCTCGCCATGGGTGCGCGTCGACCAGCCGATGATCGACGCCTTCGCCGACGTCACGCGCGACCCGCAGTTCATCCATGTCGACCCGCAAGCCGCGGCGCAGACGCCGTTCGGCGGCACCATCGCACACGGTTTCCTCACCTTGTCGCTGCTCTCGCACCTGCTCGCCGCCGCCGACAAGCCCGAAATCGCGGGCGTCACGATGGGTGTCAATTACGGCTTCGAGCGTGTCCGCTTCCTCGCGCCCGTCCGCTCGGGCCGCCGCGTGCGCGGCCATTTCAAGCTGCTCGACCTCGAGGAAAAGCGCCCCGGCCAGTGGCAGCAGCGCCTCGAATGCACCGTCGAGATCGAGGGCGAGGACAAGCCCGCCCTCATCGCCGAATGGATCGGCCAGTTTTTCATATGACTCCTTCTCCCCTTGTGGGAAGTGTGGCTGGCTCTGGCAACCGACAGTGCCCCGCACTGTCGGCAATCATGCCGGGGGCATGATTGACCGGAGTCCAGACACACTGATACGAAGTCTTGCGCGCGAAGGCGCGCTAGACGCAGTTGGATGAGGGGTTCGATCCCTCGCAAACAGACCAAAGGAATTCCCATGCGCGACGCCGTCATCGTATCCACCGCCCGCACCGGCCTCGCCAAGGCCGGGCGCGGATCGTTCAACGCCACCATGGCCCCGACGATGGGCAGCTTCGCGGTCA
This sequence comes from Sphingomonadales bacterium, assembly GCA_009993585.1. Taxonomy (GTDB): domain Bacteria; phylum Pseudomonadota; class Alphaproteobacteria; order Sphingomonadales; family Sphingomonadaceae; genus Flavisphingopyxis. Next base: position 12,619 of record JAACTG010000044.1, on the reverse strand, counting down.
AGGCCGCGGTCGAGCGCGCCGGGGTCGACCCCGCCAGCATCGACGACTGCATCATGGGCGCGGCGCTGCAACAGGGCACGCAGGCGCCCAATATCGCGCGCCTCGTCGCGCTGCGCGCGGGGCTTCCCGTCACCGTGCCGGGCATGTCGATCGACCGCCAGTGCTCCTCGGGCCTGATGACGATCGCGACCGCCGCGAAACAGATCATCGTCGACCGCATGGACTGTATCGTCGCCGGCGGCCTCGAACAGGTGTCGATGGTGCGCGGCGAGAAACTGTGGATCGAGTTCGACCGCGAGCTCGTCGAAATGCACAACGCGACCTACATGCCGATGATCCAGACCGCCGAGGTCGTCGCCAAGCGCTACAATATCTCGCGCGAGGCGCAGGACGAATATTCGCTGCGCTCGCAGCAGCGCACCGCGGCCGCGCAGGCGGCGGGCAAGTTCGCCGACGAGATCGTCCCCGCCACCGTCATGATGAACGTCCAGGACAAGGCGACCGGCGAGATCCGCCAGAAAGAGGTCACGATCGACAGCGACGAGTGCAACCGTCCCGGCACCACGCTCGAAGGCCTCGCGTCGCTGCCGCCGGTCATGGGTCCGGGCCATTGCATCACCGCGGGCAACGCCAGCCAGCTCGCCGACGGATCCTCCGCGGTCGTCGTCATGGAAGCCAGGTCGGCCGAAAAGGCGGGCCTCACCCCGCTCGGCCGCTATGTCGGCATGGCGGTCGCGGGCACCGAGCCCGACGAAATGGGCATCGGCCCGGTCTTCGCGATTCCCAAGCTGCTCGAACGCTTCGATCTCAAGATGGACGATATCGGCCTGTGGGAACTCAACGAGGCATTCGCGGTGCAGGTGCTCTACTGCCGCGACAAGCTCGGCATTCCCGACGAGCTGCTCAGCGTCAACGGCGGCTCGATCAGCATCGGCCACCCCTTCGGCATGACCGGCGCGCGCTGCACCGGCCACGCCCTCATCGAGGGCAAGCGGCGCGGCGCCAAATACGTCGTCGTCACCATGTGCATCGGCGGCGGCCAGGGCGCGGCGGGCCTGTTCGAGGTATTGTAAAAAAAAGGGTGCGACGCCCTCATCCGATTGCGCGTAACGCGAGCCGCAGCCGGATGAGGGCAAAGCCCCAATGACCGACAAGAAACCGCCCCCCTCCCTCGCGCACCAGCTGCGCGTGAGCGCCCACACCGTCTGGCTCGCCGCGCGCGATCCGCGTTGCCCGTGGAGCGCGCGCCTCGTCGGGCTGATGATCGGCGCCTATGCGCTCTCGCCGATCGACCTCATCCCCGACTTCATCCCCGTTATCGGCCTGCTCGACGATGCGATCATCATCCCGCTTGGCCTGTGGATCATGGCGCGGCTGATCCCCGACGATCTGTGGGCGCAGCACCGCGCCGCCGCCGAGGCCGCATCGCACCGCCCCGTCTCGCGCGGCGGCATCGTCCTCGTCGTCGCGATCTGGCTGACCGCGCTCGCGGCGCTGAGCTGGTGGCTCTACGCGCGCTACGATTGATCGCACAGGCAACAATTCGCCGCCCCGAGCATTGATCTCCTGAACGCAATTTACAGGAGAAGCCCCCATGACGACCGCAACCACCGACAAACTCGATATCCAGGAATCGCTGTGGGAGGCGCTCGACGACAGCCCCTTCGTCATGCTCGCGCGCACCGGCGGCAACGACCACGCCAAGCCGATGACCGTCCATTTCGACAAGGATTATTGCAACACGCTGTTCATCTACACGCAGGTGAAAAGCGACCTCGCCCCCGGCGGCCCGGCGATGATGCAGGTGATCGGCAAGGGCCACAAGCTGTTCGCCTGCATCGCCGGCACGCTCTCGACGGTCACCGACCGCGCGATGATCGACCGTTTCTGGTCGAACCAGGTCGAAGCCTGGTACGATCAGGGCAAGGACGATCCCGACCTGCTGATGCTCAAGTTCGACATGGCCGATGCCGAGATCTGGGAAGCCGACCCCGGCGTCAAGGGCCTGTTCAAGATGCTGACCGGCGCGACGATGAAGGAAGGCGAAATGGGCGACCACGCCGAAGTCGCGCTCTAAAAAACCCTCTCCCCTTCAGGGGAGAGGCAACGAAGACTTGGCAGCTTGCTGCCTAGGCGAGTGGAGAGGGGCCGTCCGGACGCCCCCTTCGCCCCCCAACAATCGAAAGGCCGCGTCCCTTCCCGGGATCGCGGCCTTTCCATTGTCAGCCGAAGCTAACGGTATCTCAGGTGAGCGCCCCGCTGGAGGCCATGCTCGAACCCATACCGACCTGCGGCATTTGACAATGAGACATCGGACCACCTCCTTTCGCTTGTTGAAACCGAGGGCCAGTGTGAATCGGGGCGATCAAAAGGTCAAGAGGTTGTGTGCTGGAGTGGAAATATGGGCAGCAGCCGTTCAGTTGCGAACAATAAATAAGTGCTATAAATTCTCATCTATGAACCACGGTCCAGCGCTCGTGATTTTTCTGACTCTGGCGGCCTGCGGCCAGTTGGCTTCAACTGATCAGTCAGAATCGGACTCGCGACTCCGGCCTCATGAAAATGTGCGCACTAGTTTTCTAAGTATGACCGAGGGTGACCCATGGGCGCAATGGCCGAAAGAGCAAGACGCTAGTTCCGACAGCAAAGATCAATCGTGCGAACGGGTCTCCCAGAAAGCTCGTGATAAAGCCATAGCGCTTCTCGCCAAGGCTCCTGCCGTAGAGATACGAGCGGACGAGTATCGGCAACTTACCGGAAAGGCTCCACCCCTAACCGCTGGCACCTTGTTTCTTTTGCGTGGGTTCGCAACCACCAACAGCGCGGCCCGAGTTAGCGTTGAGGGTGATGCTGTAACCGTTCATAGCGATGCACTTGGCGGAATGTTTAACTTGCGTCGCCACCCCTGCATTGCCTCACTTACAAACCGTCCATCTCGAGTTTATATCAATGTCGGTTACGATCTTTAGGCTATATTGAGCCTTACTCTGGTCAGCGAATTCGTAGCTAGCCCCTCACCCCCGCTGCCCCGCAACATAGCGATCGATCACCCCGCCCAAGACCGTCATCGGCACCGCGCCGCCCAAGACAACCGCATCGTTGAACCCACGGAAATCGAACCGCTCGCCCAGCTCGGCCTTGGCCTTCTGGCGCAGCGTGTTGATCGTCGTATGCCCGACCTTGTATCCGCACGCCTGGCCCGGCCAGCTGCAATAGCGGTCGACCTCGCCCGACACCTCCTCGACGCTCGACCCGTTGTTGGTCGCGAACCAGTCGATCGCCTGGCTCCGCGTCCAGCGCTTGGCGTGGATGCCGGTGTCGACGACGAGCCGGCAGGCGCGAAACGACAGGCTCTGGAGATAGCCGAGCCGCTCGACCGGGTTCGCGTCGTACACGCCGAGCTCGTCGGCGAGCTGCTCGCCATAGAGCGCCCAGCCTTCCGAATAGGCGTTGAACGCGAGCAGGCTGCGCACCAGCGGCAATTTATGCGTATATTCGCCCTGCCAGACATGGCCCGGGATCGTCTCGTGATAGGCGAGGTCGGGCAGCGCATAGCGCGGCCAGATCTCGGTCGTGCGCAGGTTGATCCACAGCCGCCCCGGCACCTTGCCGTCGATCGATCCCGATCCGCCATAGGCGCCCGGCGCGCCCGGCTCGACCTCGGGCGCCATCCGCTTCACCTCGGCGTTGCCCGGCACCAGCGTATGGAACGCCTGCGGCATGCGCCCGCGAATGTCGGCGATCCGCTCGCTCAGGAATTCGATGATCTGCTGGCGGCCCGCGTCGGTGTTGGGAAACAGGTATTTGGGATCCTTGCCGAGCGCCGCCATGCGGTCGCCGACGCTGCCCTTGCTATAGCCCTCGCCCTTCAGGATCGTGTCCATCCGCCCCTGCAGCTCGGCGAGCTGGTCGAGGCCTTGTCTGTGAACCTCGTCGGGGCTCAGCGTCGTCGTCGTCCCCGCGCGCAGCGCCCAGGCGTAATATTCCTCGCCGCGCGGCAGGTCCCACACGCCGGCATTGCCGTTCGCCTGCGCCGCGTGCAGCCTGATCTCGGCAAGCTGCCGCGCCAGCGCGGGGGCGATCTCGGCCTCGGCGATCCGGCTCGCGCGCGTCGCCCAGTCGCCGGAGATTCGCTTGGCCTTGTCGGCGAGCGAGGTCACGATGCTCCAGCTTTCGGGCGCGCCCTGCTGCGCGATGCCGAGCTGGTCGACCGTCTTGCTCAGCAGGAAATCGGGCGCGACGACGCCGAGCCCGCGGTCGTGCTTGAGCCGCTCGGTCTCGCCGTCGATATTGCGCGCATAATCGCGCATGCGGTCGAGCCATGCCTCGGCGTCGTCCGCCGTTTCGACCGTGTGCGAACTGTCGAGGAAGCTCGGCACGTCGAGGAACTGCCCGACATTCTGCGCGACGACATAGGGCGAGTTGCGATAGCTGCCGAGCGCGACGTCGCCATAGGGAAAGGCCCAGCCGCCCAGCGCCAGCTCGTGCGCCGCGATCACCACCTCGGCGTCGAGCGCGTCCTGCCCCGTCAGCCCCGGCAGCAGCGCCTTGGCGGTCGCGGTGCGCGCCCTGGCGCTCGCCGCCTGCTCGGCGACGCCCGCCGGCGTGAGGTCGGTCAATCGGTGCTTCAGCGGCGCGCGCGCGCCGCCGTCGATGCCCAGCCCCGTCGCCCATTCGGGATAATGGCGCATCAACCCTTCGGCGATCGGATCGAGCGGGCTGGGATTGGCGTAGGCCAGCGCCGCCGCCGGCACCTCGCCCGCGACCATCGTGCGCGCGCAACCAGGCAGCAGCGCCATCGTCCCCGCCAGCGCACTGGCCCCCAGGAATCTGCGGCGATCGAGCGGTGCATTCATGGCGGGGACCTTTCGGAAAGAGCGTGAAGCCCTCACCTTAAGCCGCGTTTCGCCGCCGCGCCACTCCCCGTGGGGAGAAGACGCTAGCCCCCGTGCGTCGCGATCCAGTCCTCGAGCACCGGGGCGATGCGGGTGCGCCATTTCGACCCGTTGAAAATCCCGTAATGGCCGACGTCCTTGGCCATGTAATATTTCTTCATCTTGGCGGGCAGCCTGTCGGCGATGGTCAGCGCCGCCTTGGTCTGGCCGAGCCCCGAAATATCGTCGTGCTCGCCTTCGATCGCGAGCAATGCGGTATCGGTGATGTCGCTGGCGTCGACGACATGGTCGTTGTGGACGTACTCGCCCTTGGGCAGCGCGTGCGTCTGGAACACGACCTCGATCGTCTGCAGGTAGAATTCGGCGGTCATGTCGGCGACCGAGCGATATTCCTCGTAGAAATGCTTGGTCTTGTCGGCGCTGTCGTCGTCGCCTTCGACGAGATGCTTGAACATCTCCCAATGGCTGGTGAGGTGGCTGCCCAGGTTCATCGACAGGAAACCGGTGAGCTGGAGGAAGCCCGGATAGACCTTGCGCCCCGCGCCGGCGTACTGGAACGGCACGGTGGCGATGACGTTCTGCTCGAACCAGCTGAACGGCCGTTCGGTGGCGACGGTGTTGACCGCGGTCGGCGCCTCGCGCGTGTCGATCGGGCCGCCCATCAGCGTCAGCGTGCGCGGGCGGTTGGGATGCTTGTCGCGCCCCATGCACGCGGTCGCGGCAAAGCACGGCACCGACGGCTGGCATACCGCCAGCATGTGCGGCCGCTGGTCGCTGTCCTTGCCGCCCGCCTCGCCGACATGCTCGCACCAGGCGATGACGTAATCGACATAGTCGTCGAGGTCGAACTTGCCCTCGCTCAGCGGCACGTTCTTGGCGTCGCGCCAGTCGGTGATGTAGACGTCGTGTCCCGGCACCATCCGCGCCACCGTGCCGCGCAGCAACGTCGCGAAATGCCCCGACATCGGCGCCACGATCAGCAGCTTGGGGCCCGGGTCGGCGACCCCCGGCTTGACGAAATGCTTGAGCTGGCCGAACGCGCGGCGCGCCTCGATACGCTCCTCGACCGCGATCGGCTTGCCGTCGAGCATCACCTCGTCGATGCCGAATTCGGGCTTGCCGCGCGGCGCGGCGGCATGCGCGAACACTTCGAGCGCCGCGCTCATCGCCGGCCCGCCGCCGACATAGCCCATCGGATTGTTCGGATTGGCGAGCATCTGCGCGCCGATATCGGCAAACGCGCTGGCCCCCGCGAGCAGCGAACGCTGCACCTCATAGGCGCTATAGAGCATCGATGATTTCCCCCAGGGTGGCGATATGTCGGTCGCGCCGAACAACGGCGCCGATCTGATCCAGTCCACTCTACGACCCTCCTGTTATGTTGCAATGCACTATATGGGGGAAAGGTTGCGAATTGCGACGTTTTTTCGGGGGAAGCGTTGCTGCGCACGCCCCTCTTCCAACGTCGAACCGCGCGCATTGCTCTCCTTCTCGCGCTTGCGGGAGAACGATGTGGAGGGTTGGCGCACGCAGTGCGCCTGGCCGCAGCTGGATGGGCGGAACCGCGCAACGCCCCCGCGCGCTTTCGATTGAGCCGCCCGATCCCCCCTGCTACGGGGCGCCATGGCCGATCTCCCCCCCGCTTCCGTTCGCCGCCCCGATCCCGACGACAAGGACGCCGCCGCCCCGCGCCCGATCGGCAATCTGCGTATGGTCTGGCATTTCGCGACGCGCTATCCGGGGCGCATCGCGATCGCGATCGTCGCGCTGACCACCGCCGCGGCGGCGACGCTCGCGATCCCGGCGGGGTTCAAGCGGATCATCGACAACGGCTTTTCGGCCGGGGCCGCCGCTGACATCGACCCCTATTTCCGCTATCTGTTCATGATCGTCGGCGTCCTCGCGATCGCGACGGCGACGCGCTTCTATTTCGTCAGCTGGCTCGGCGAACGCGTCGTCGCCGACATCCGCGCCGCGGTCCAGCGCAACCTGCTGCGCCTCGCCCCCGCCTTTTTCGAGGAGAACCGGCCGGGAGAGATCGCCAGCCGGATGACCAGCGACACCGCGATCATCGAACAGGTCGTCGGCACGACGCTGTCGGTCGCGCTCAGGAACATCGTCATGGGGATCGGCGGGCTCGCCTATCTGTTCACGCTGGCGCCAAAGCTCACCGGCATGCTGCTGCTCGGCATCCCCGTCGTCATCCTGCCGATCGTCTTCATCGGGCGCCGCGTGCGCGACGTTTCGCGCACCAGCCAGGACCGCGTCGCCGATGTCGGCGCGATGACCTCCGAAGTCCTCGGCGCGATGAAGATCGTCCAGGCGTTCGGCCAGGAATCGCGCGAGGCGGCGCGCTTTTCGGGCGCGGTCGAGGCGACCTTCGCCACCGCCAAGCGCCGGATCGCGTTGCGCGCGGGCATGACCGCGATCGTCATCGCGCTGATCTTCGGCGCGATCACCTGGCTGATGTGGTACGGCGCCGGCGAGGTTCGCGCCGGGCGCATCTCCGGCGGCACGATCGCCGCCTTCGTCCTCACCGGCGGCCTCGTCGCCGGCGCATTCGGCGCGCTGACCGAGGTCTATGGCGACCTGCTGCGCGGCTCGGGCGCCGCCGGCCGGCTCGGCGACCTGCTCGCCGAACGACCCGATATCGCGCCGCCCGCGCATCCCGTCGCGCTGCCCGAGCCGGCGCGCGGCCAGGTCAGCTTCGACCATGTCACCTTCCGCTATCCGACCCGGCGCGACGTCGCCGCGCTCGCCGATTTCACGCTCGATGTGCGGCCCAATGAGCGGCTCGCCGTCGTCGGCCCCTCGGGCGCGGGCAAGTCGACGCTGTTCCAGCTGATCCAGCGTTTCTACGATCCCGATGCGGGCGAGATCCGCCTCGACGGCGTTCCGCTGACCGCCGCCGATCCCGCCGACATCCGCGCCCGCATCGCGATGGTGCCGCAGGACAGCGTGATGTTCGCGGCCAGCGCGCGCGACAATCTGCGCTACGGCAACTGGGACGCAAGCGAGGACGCGATCTGGGAGGCGGCGCGCTCGGCCAACGCCGAACGCTTCCTGCGCGCGCTTCCCGACGGCCTCGATACGTTCATGGGGGAAGGCGGCGCGCGCCTCTCGGGCGGCCAGCGCCAGCGCGTCGCGATCGCGCGCGCGTTGCTTAGGAAGGCGCCGCTGCTGCTGCTCGACGAGGCGACCAGCGCGCTCGACGCCGAATCGGAACGCCTCGTCCAGGACGCGCTCGACCGGTTGATGGAGGGGCGCACGACGATCGTCATCGCCCACCGCCTCGCCACCGTCCGCGCCGCCGACCGCATCGTCGTGATGGACGAAGGCCGCATCGTCGAACAGGGCAGCCATGACGAACTCAACGCCGCCGACGGCCTCTACGCCCGGCTCGCGCGGCTGCAGTTCGAAAGCTAGGCGGCATCGGCGCATCGTCGGCCCCGTGATCGAACCGCCCCGCCCCGTTCGCCCGCTGACCGCCGCGCTTGCCGGCGGCGCGCTCGTCCTGCTTGCCGCCTGCGGCCCCGCCGATCCCGGTTCGGGCGACGACGCGGCGATTCGCGAGCGCGCTGCGATCCAACCGGCAGCGCCCGACGACGGCGCCGCGCCGGTCGCCGACACCGGCTCGTCGCCCGGCGCCGGCGGCGCCGCCGCGATGCAAGGCTTTGCCGCCGCCGACGGCGTCCTCACCCTCTCCTATCCGACAGGCTGGACGCCCGGCGACGATTTCGACGGTCGCGCGCTGATGCGCGGCGGCTGGCGCGCCAATTTCGACGGCTCGCCCGACGTTCCCGGCCGCGGCCTCGTCAGCTTCAGCCGGACGGTCGATCCGAGCGACGGCGTCGGTCAGGCGGTCGAGATGCTGCGCATCGGCGCCAGCGATGACCCTGGCGCGCGCGCCGATTGCGCCACCGGCGGGCTCGACCCCGCGTTCGGCGCGCGGCTGCCCGACCGCATGATCGGCGGTCGCGTCTGGCATGCGATGCAACAGGGCGATGCCGGAATGAGCCAGGCGGTCGCGACCACCGCGCTGCGCACGCTCCATCGCGGGACATGCTATGCCGTCGATCGCATCAGCTACGCGATCAAGGCGCGCGATGCCGATCCCACCTTGCCCGCGCAGGCCGCGGTCGCGGCGCAGATTGACGCCATCGTCGCGAGCATCGCGCTCGCCGACTAGCCAGCCGGCGCAGCGCCGCGCGCGCTGCGGCCCAGCCCGCATCGATCGACGCTGATGTCGGTTACTACCCGCAATCCCCGTCACCCTGACCCAGCCGCGTACGGCGTCGAGTCACAAGCGGCGCGCCCACACTACCGCCCGCGCACGCCCGTCCGCACACGCCGGACAAACAAAAAGGGCGGCCCGCGAAGGCCGCCCTCTCGTTCATCCAATCGCCGAAGCGATGGCGGATGATTACATGCCCGAACCCGGACCGTAGGTGATTTCCACACGACGGTTCTGGTCGTTACGGACGCCGTCGAGCGTCTGGACGCGCAGCTTGGTCTCGCCGAAGGCTTCCGACGAAATCACGCCGTCGCTGATGCCGCGCGAGGTCAGGTAACCACGCACCGCGTCGTTGCGACGCTGCGACAGGCCGACGTTGTACTGTGCCGTACCCGAGGTGTCGGTGTGACCCGCGAGCATGACCGACGTACCGCTGCAGCCGCTGTTGTAAGCCGAAACCGCATTGTCGAGCGTGGTCGCGGCGTCGGGCGTGATGTCCGAGCGATCCCAGTCGAAGAATACGATGTACGGCCCCGGGGTGCACTGCACCGTCGGCGGCGGAGGCGGCGGCGGCGGCGGCGGCGGGGGAGGCGGCGGCGGTGCTACGACCGGCGGCGGCGGCGGCGGAGCGGCGCGACCGAAGTTGTAGATCAGGCTGCCGAGGATCGAATGCGACGAATAGTCGACGCGAACGTCACGGCCGAGCGAGTCGATCATGTCGAGCTTGTCGACGTTGAAGTAACGATACTTGAGGCCGACATCGACGTTCTCGGTGAGCGGCGCACGCATGCCGGCAATTGCCTGCCATGCGAACCGGGTGTCCGAATCGTCGAGGAAGTTGTTGGCGAGGACGTAATCGGCCTTGACGCGGGCAATACCCGCACCACCGCCGATGAAGCCCTGGATGCCGTCGTCATCGCCGAAATCGAGCATCGCGTTGACCATGAACGACATCGCGCTCGTATAGCCGTTGATGTCGAAATCGCCGGTCACCGGCGTACCGACGGTGCCCGAAGCGATGCCCGGGCCGGTCGCCAGAACGCCGTCGGCGTTGGCACGCTTGTAGCCGACTTCGGCTTCGGCACGGAACATGCCGAAATCGTAGCCGATGATGCCGTCGAAATCGTAACCGTACTCACTATCGACGGCAAATGCGTCGTTAACAGCACCAACATCGAAGTTAAGGTCTTCGACTAGCGAAGGACCGCCCTCGAGACCTACGTACCACGCGCCGTCCGTTGCCATAGCGGGGGACGCCATGGCGGTGGAAGCGAGTGCCACAGCAATGGCAAGCTTCTTCATATTATTTCCCCTTTCAACAGAGACTGGAATTCTCGTTCAACAACCTAAACCCATGAATGTTTCCATGCAACCCGGCAATTTATTACCTGTTGCACAAAAGCATCACATTACGCCGTCAAACGGCCTCTGGGGATTGCTGCAATCGTCTCATTCCTCGACGATGATGCCGCTCATAGCGAGCGCCTGCGCGATCGTCGAGAGCGCAGTTCGCGCCTCGCTGTCGATCACCCCGCCGCCGCTCGGCGCGGCGTAGGCGGGGGCCGCGATCCAGCCGCCGTCGCGATAGACGATGCGGCTGCCCGCGCACCACGCCTGCATGCCCGCCACCGGGTCGGCGAAGCGCCAGCCGCCCGTCGTCATGAACGCCAGTTTACCGTCGCTTCCGGCCCAGTCGCCGGTCGCGCCGCCGGCGACGGCCCAGGCTTCTCCGGGTACCGCGCCGGGCGGCGGCGCGGTCTCGTCGAGGGCGACGATGACCGGGTGGATCAAGGCGTCGAGCACGACCAGCGCCTCGTTGTGCGTCACTTCCTTTTGCGCCTGCGCCATCGCCAATAACGGCAGTGCGAAGCGCGCGCTGCGCTCGGTCTCGGCCATCGCGTCGTCCTTTCAAAAAAAGTTATAAAAAATATCGGCCTAGGCGATGATTTCGATGCTCGCGGGGGGCGACAGGCCAAGGCTGCCGATCTGGCGCACCCGGACCGTGACCGCGCCGGGGCCGTGGGCCGCGATCGTTGCCGCCGAAACGATCAGCGCGCTCGCGCCGGTTTCGGCGATCGGCGCGTCGGCATCGCCGATCGTCACGCGATAGGCCTCGCGGTCCTCGCCGATCGGCGCATCGACCCAGTCGCGCCAGGCAAAGCCCGCGCGGCTGCGCCGCACCCAGCTCAGCGCGACGCTGCCGTCGGCGGCGATGGCGGCCGTCAGGTGGGCGGGCGACAGCGGATGCCCGGCGCGGATCGGCGGCGGCGCGCGCGGATCGGGCTCGGGATCGGCGATGCCGGCGATGCGCAGCGCGCCGCCGCCGGCAACGTCCGAGGCATCGATCGCGACCAGCGCCGGCGCCGCGATCACGATGAAATCCTCTCCCGCCGCATGCGCCGTTATCGCCGCCTCGCTCCCCGCGCGCCCGCTCAGCAGTTCGCGCAACCGCCAGCGCGTCGGTGACACCGGCTCGGCGATGCCGAACTGGATCAGCTCGCCGCCGAGCAAGGCGAGGTTGCGCCCGGCGAGCAGCATCGCATCGTCGGCATTGCTCAGGGCCATCCGCTCATGGAGCAACTCGACCTCGACGCTCGCGCGGCGATCGAACAGCGCCGCGCTGCCTGCGGGCAGCACGCCCGCCGCGCTGCCCATCACGCTCTCGATCCCGATCCGGCCTGCCCCGCCTCGTTCCAGCCGCCCTCGATCGCGACATCGGCGCCGCGCCAGCCGGGCGCGGTGCCGGCGGCGACGACATGGATCGCGCCGTCGCCGCGCGGCGCGACGATTGCGGGCAGGTCGACAAAGCGCCAGTGCGTCGGCGGCACCGGCCAGTCGGGCTCGAACACCGGCGCGCCCGGATCGACGCCGCCGCCGTTCGCGATGCGCTCGCCGCCGATCGCGGGCGCCAGCGTCAGCGCGGCGCCGCCGGCATCGATCTCGCATTCGGCCAGGCGCCAGTCGCCGGCGACATCGCCGACCGCGACCGCGTCGCCGGGGCGCAGCGCCAGCGCCGCCATCCCGGCGCGCAGCGACAGCCGCACCGATTCGCCGCGCCGCGCGCGTGCGATCCGGCGTGCCGCGCGCCGCGCGCCC
>JAACTG010000044.1:0-349 GCA_009993585.1 Sphingomonadales bacterium | reverse complement strand
ATCACCACCACCACCATCATTATGAGGAACTCACATGGCTGACCAACCCTTCCCCTGGCGCAAGACGTTCATCCTCGGTTTCGGCTTTTTCGGCATCAGCGTCATCTGGCCGCTGTTCAATAGCCTCATCCCTCCGATGTTGGAGGACCTGGGGCTCTCGGCCGCGGTGATCGGCTTCATCCTGACGTGGGACAACATCATCAACATGTTCGTCCAGCCGTGGGTGGGCAGCCGCTCCGATCGCACCCACTCGCGTTTTGGCCGGCGCAAGCCGTGGCTGATGGCCGGCGCGCCGCTGGCCGCGGTCTTCTTCATCCTGGTGCCGTTCGTGCGCGAGCACTTCGTCCTG
>JAACTG010000131.1 GCA_009993585.1 Sphingomonadales bacterium | reverse complement strand
GACGAACGCGTGCGTGCTGCCCGAATCGAACCAGACGTCGAGGATGTCGGTGACCGGCGTCCAGTCGTCGAGGCTGTAGTCGGGGCCGAGCAAAGCGGCGTGGTCGGCGGTGAACCAGGCATCGGCGCCGGCGTTTTCGAACGCGGCAAGGATGCGCGCGTTGACCGCGTCGTCGCGCAGATACTGGCCATTCTCGTCGATATAGAGCGCGATCGGCACGCCCCAGGCGCGCTGGCGGCTGATCACCCAGTCGGGGCGGCCTTCGACCATCGAGCGGATACGGTTCTTCGAGCGTTCGGGCACCCAGCGAACGCGCTCGATCGCGTCGAGTGCGGTCTCGCGCAGCGTCTCGCCATTGCCCTGGGCAGCGCGAATGTCGGCCTCGTCGGCGCAGCGCGGCACCTGCCGGTCGACCGGCTCGTCCATCGCGATGAACCACTGCGGCGTCGCGCGGAAGATGATCTTGGCCTTCGAACGCCAGCTGTGCGGATAGCTGTGGGTGAAATCGTCCGACGCGGCGAGCAGTGCGCCCGCGGCGCGAAGGTCCGAACAGATCGGTCCCTCGGCGGCGTTGAACGCCTTGTTGATCACCGATCCCTGGCCGCCGAGCCAGCCCCAGTCGTCGGCATATTTGCCGTCGCCCTCGACCGCGAAGACGGGGCTCAGGCCATGTTCGCGGCAGAGCAGGAAATCGTCCTCGCCATGGTCGGGCGCCATGTGGACGAGCCCGGTGCCGGCATCGGTGGTGACGAAGTCGCCGGGGAGGAACGGGCGCGGCTTGGCGAAGAAGCCGCCGAGATGGTGCATCGGGTGGCGGGCGGTCGCGTCTTTAAAAGCCGCTCCTTTAAATACGTACATTCCCTCCCCGGCGAGCGCGTCATCGCTTAGATAAGCGAACGATGGCTCCGCTACAGCTGAAGGCTCGCCCGGTGGTGAAGGGGAAGTAAGGTCATAATCGCCACCATATTCGATCGGGAGCGGTATACCCGACCGGTGGCAGAACTCGGCGACAAGATCGCGAGCCACGATGATATCGATGTTTCCGCCGGACACGTCCACGCAATTGAGCACGACATAATCAGCGGTTTCGCTATACGCCAAAGCCTGATTGACTGGGATCGTCCACGGCGTGGTTGTCCAGATCGCCACGCGCTTTCCGACGAGGCCAGGCGCATTCGGCGCTTCCACAATCTCGAACGCGACATCGATCTGCGTGCTCGTGATATCCTCGTATTCGACCTCGGCCTCGGCGAGCGCGGTCTTTTCGACGGGGGACCACATCACCGGCTTGGCGCCGCGATAGAGCTGGCCGGTCTCGGCGAACTTGAGCAGTTCGGCGACGATCGCGGCCTCGGCCTCGAACTTCATCGTCAGGTACGGGTCGTCCCAGTCGCCCTGGATGCCGAGCCGCTCGAACTGTTCGCGCTGCACCTGCACCCACTTGGCGGCATAGTCGCGGCATTCGGCGCGGAATTCGGCGGCAGGCACCGCGTCCTTGTCGAGCTTCTTCTTGCGATAGGCCTCCTCGATCTTCCACTCGATCGGCAGCCCGTGGCAATCCCAGCCGGGCACATAGGGCGCGTCCCTGCCGAGCAGGCTCTGCGTGCGCGTGACGAGGTCCTTGAGCACCTTGTTGAGCGCATGGCCCATGTGGATGTCGCCATTGGCGTAGGGCGGACCGTCGTGGAGGATGAACCGCTCGCGGCCCTTCCGGGCTTCGCGCAGCTGGCCGTACAAATCGTCGGCCCGCCATTGGGCGAGGATCGCCGGCTCCTTCTGCGCGAGGCCGGCCTTCATCGGAAAGTCGGTCTTGGGCAGGAAGACGGTGTCTTTGTAATCGGGCTGGGCGCCCGGTGCTGCTGGTGCGTCGGTCATAGGAGGCCGCGTTTAGCGGGGAGTTGGCGGATTGGGAACAGGCGAGCGCGCCGCACCGCAACATTGCGTCATCCCAGCGAAGGCTGGGATCCAGCCCGACCCTCGTCGATCCGCTCCAGCCGGGCTAGGCGACGGTTTAAATCGTAAGAATTTCCTTCGCTCGCGCGCAATCCTTCTCCATCTGCGCGATCAGCGCGTCGAGCGTGTCGAACTTGCCCTCGGGACGGAGGAATTCGACCAGCTCGACCTCGACGGACTGGCCGTAGAGATCCCCGGAAAAATCGAAAAAATACGGCTCGAGCAATTCCTTGGGCGGATCGAAGCTCGGGCGGATGCCGAGATTGGCCGCGCCGTTCAGCACGCGGCCGTCCGCCAGTCGCCCGCGCACCGCGTAGATGCCGTAGCGCGGGCGCAGATAGCTGCCCATGTCGATATTGGCGGTCGGATAGCCGATCTCGCGGCCGCGCTTGTCGCCGTGGACGACGATCCCCTCAATCGCGAAGGGCCGGGTGAGGAGATGCGCGGCGGTCGCGCAATCGCCGGCTTTCAGCGCATCGCGGATTCGGCTCGAGCTGACCGGCTGGCCTGCGTCGAATATCGGCGGAATCGCGCGCGCCTCGATGCCGTGTTTCGCGCCCTCGGTGCGCAGCACGCCGATATCGCCGCCGCGCTTGTGGCCGAAGGTGAAATCCTCGCCGGTGACGACGCCCGTCGCGTCGAGCGCGCCCGCCAGCCACTCGGCGACGAAGGCTGGCGCGGGAAGCGAGGCGAGCGCGTCGCCGAACTGGAACACGTACATCGCATCGGCGCCGGCGGCGCCGAACAGGCGCAATCGCTGGTCGAGGCTAGTGAGGCGGAACGGCGGGACGTGCGGCGCGAAATGGCGCACCGGATGCGGGTCGAACGTCGCGACGATCGCGGGTCGCCCGGTCGCGCGCGCCCAGTCGATCGCCGCCCCCGCCACCGCCTGATGCCCGAGGTGAAAGCCATCGAAATTGCCGAGCGCGACGATCCCGCCGCGCAGCGCTTCGGGGACGGGCCCGGTGCTGTCGATGCGCAACGCGTTCACGTTTCGGTGTCCGCCTTGCGCACCAAGGTGATGAAGCTGAACGCGGGGCGACCGTCCTTGGCGGGATGATCCTCGCGCGCGATCTCGCGCCATTCGGCGGGATCGGGCAGGTCGATCGCGGTATCGCCGGCGATGTCGGCGGCGACATGCGTCAGCTCGATGCGGTCGGCGCGGGGCAGGAACGCGCGATAGATTTCGGCGCCGCCGATCACCGCGATATGCGGGGCGTTGGCGATGCGGATCGCCTCGGCGACGCTCCCCGCGCGTTCGGCGCCGTCCTCGTCCCAGGCCTCGTCGCGGGTGAGGACGATGTGCCGCCGCCCGTCGAGCAGCCCGGGCAGGCTGTCGAACGTCTTGCGCCCCATGATCATCGGCAGGCCCATCGTCAGCCGCTTGAAATGGCGCAGGTCGGCGGGCAGGTGCCATGGCAGCTTGC
>JAACTG010000043.1 GCA_009993585.1 Sphingomonadales bacterium | reverse complement strand
GATGTTGGTACCGGGACCATAGATGCCGGTGACCCCCGCCTTGCGCAACGCCGCATAATCCTTGGGCGGGATGACGCCGCCGGCGAAGACCTTGATGTCGGCGCGGTCGGCGTCCTTGAGCTTGGCGATCAGCTCGGGGATCAGCGTCATGTGTCCCGCCGCGAGGCTCGAACAGCCGATCGCGTCGACCTCGCGCGCGAGCGCGAGGTCGCGCGCTTCCTCGGGCGTCTGGAACAGCGGGCCGCTGACCACGTCGAAGCCCATGTCGGCAAAGGCCGAGGCGACGACATTGGCGCCGCGATCGTGGCCGTCCTGGCCGAGCTTCGCGATCATCACGCGCGGCGCTCGCCCGCGCCGGTCGGCGATGGCGGCAACCGCATCGACGATCCGCGCGTAATCGGCGTCGCCTTCATACGCCTTGCCGTAGATGCCGGTGACGGGGACGGGGACGGTGTCGTAGCGCCCGAAGGCCTCTTCCAACGCCGCCGACATCTCGCCCAATGTGCAGCGCGCGCGCGCCGCCTCGACGCACAGGGCAAGGAGGTTGCCGTTGCTGCGTGCCCCCTCGGTCAGTGCCTTCAGCGCCGCCTGCGCCTTGCCCTCGTCGCGCTCGGCGCGCGTTTGCTCAAGCCGGCGGATCTGGTCGGCGCGGACCTTGGCATTGTCGATGTCGAGCGTGTCCATATGCGCTTCTTCGCCGAGCCGGTACTTGTTGACCCCGACGATGACCGCGTCGCCCTTGTCGACCGCCGCCTGCTTCGCCGCGGCGGCTTCCTCGATGCGCTGCTTGGGCATGCCGCTCTCGACCGCGTGGACCATGCCGCCAAGGCCCTCGACCTCCTCGATCAGCGCCCACGCCTCGTCGGCGAGCGATTTGGTCAGCGCCTCGACATAATAGCTCCCGCCCAATGGATCGACGACGTTGGTCATGCCCGTCTCTTCGGCGAGGATCAGCTGCGTGTTGCGCGCGATCCTTGCGGAAAAGTCGGTCGGCAGCGCGACCGCCTCGTCGAGGCTGTTGGTGTGGAGCGACTGCGTCCCGCCGAAGGTCGCCGCCATCGCCTCGATCGTCGTGCGCACGACGTTGTTGTACGGGTCCTGCTCGGTGAGGCTGACCCCCGAGGTCTGGCAGTGGGTGCGCAGCATCTGCGATCGCGCATTGCCGCCGAACTGGGCGATGATCTTCGACCACAGCGTGCGCGCCGCGCGCAGCTTTGCGACCTCCATGAAGAAGTTCATGCCGATGCCGAAAAAGAAGCTCAATCGCCCGGCAAAAGCATCGATATCGAGCCCGCGCTCCTGCGCCGCGCGGACATAAGCCATGCCGTCGGCGAGCGTGAAGGCGAGCTCCTGCACCGCGGTCGCGCCGGCTTCGTGCATGTGATAGCCGCTGATGCTGATCGAGTTGAACCGCGGCATGTGCTCGGAGGTATAGGCGATGATGTCGGCAACGATCCGCATGCTTGGTTCGGGCGGATAGATGTAGGTGTTGCGGACCATGAACTCCTTCAGGATATCGTTCTGGATCGTCCCCGACAGCTGGTCCTGCGCGACGCCCTGTTCCTCGGCGGCGACGATGTAGAAGGCGAGGCACGGCAGCACCGCGCCGTTCATCGTCATGCTGACGCTCATCGTGTCGAGAGGAATGCCGTCGAACAGGATCTTCATGTCGGCGAGCGTGTCGATCGCGACCCCCGCCTTGCCGACATCGCCGACGACGCGTGGATGGTTGCTGTCGTAGCCGCGATGCGTCGCGAGATCGAACGCGATGCTCAGCCCCTTCTGCCCCGCGGCAAGGTTGCGGCGATAGAAGGCGTTCGATTCCTCGGCGGTCGAGAAGCCGGCATATTGCCGGATCGTCCACGGCCGCCCGGCGTACATGCTCGCCTTCACGCCGCGCGTATAGGGCGCGAAACCGGGCATTCCGGGGTCGATATTTTCGGTGTCGGCGGCGGTGTAGAGCGGCTTGACCGCGATCCCCTCGGGCGTGTGCCAGGTGAGGTCGCGGCCCTTGACCTCGCCGTCGGCGAGCGCGGTCCAGTCGGCGAGGGTGGGGGTCTTGTCAGCCATGCCGCGCTTTGGGAGTTTCCATGATTTCGGTCAACACGCCGCCCATGTCGCGCGGGTGGAGGAAGAAGATCGGCGTGCCGTGCGCGCCGATGCGGGTGGGGCCGAGGATGCGCTTGCCCGCGCCCTCGAATTCGGCGCGCGCTTGCGTGATATCGGGCACCTCGAAACACAAATGATGCTGCCCGCCCGCCGGGTTCCTGGCGATGAACCCCGCGATCGGGCTATCGGCGCCAAGCGGTTCGATCAGCTCGATCTGGCAATTCGGCGTATCGACGAAGCACACCTTCACCCCCTGTTCGGGCATGTCGAAGGGTTCGTGGATCGTCGTCGCGCCCATCACGTCGCGCCAGAAGGCGACGCTGTCGGGGATCGACGGGGTGGCTACACAGACGTGATTGAGGGGTCCGAGTTTCATTCGTTGCTCTCGCTTTCAGGTATAGTATCATGTGAGAAGTTCGGATCGGCCAAAAAGCGGACATCCCAGGCGCCCATCGGCTTTCTCATCGAAGCTTCCCATTCTGCCAGTTCCGAAAGGAGTTCGGAAATCTTTCGTTTTAAATCTCCAGACCAAGAAGCGAAAATTGGCCCTTTGATATCGATAGGTGTGCGGCGGCTCTTCTCATCATAAATGATAACGGTCTTGGTTCCGGTCCAATCGCACTCCAGCTCTACCAATTCCTCAACGCCGCCAATCGAGATTGAAAAGTTGACGGTGTCCGGCTCGCAAGAAGTAAAAGAAAAAGCGGAAATCTCACTATAGCGCGCATTCCGCCTGATTTCAGAGTGGGATATTGTCATGCTTCTTCCACGGGTTCTCAAGGCTCTTGTTACGCAGTTTCCTTAGCCCCAGCGCCACGCGCCGCCTTGTCGAGTGCGGCACGATGACCTCGTCGATGAAGCCCTTCGACGCCGCGACGAAGGGATTGGCGAAGCGGTCCTCGTATTCCTTCGTCTTTTCGGCGATCTTCTCCGCGTCGCCCGCGTCCGATCGGAAGATGATCTCGACCGCGCCCTTTGCACCCATCACCGCGATTTCGGCGGTCGGCCAGGCGTAGTTCAAATCGCCGCGCAAATGCTTGCTCGCCATCACGTCATAGGCGCCGCCATAGGCCTTGCGCGTGATCACGGTGATCTTGGGCACGGTCGCCTCGGCATAGGCGAACAGCAGTTTGGCGCCGTGCTTGATGATGCCGCCCAGCTCCTGCGCGACACCTGGCAGGAAGCCGGGCACATCGACGAAGGTCAGGATGGGCACGTCGAACGCATCGCAGAAGCGCACGAACCGCGCCGCCTTCTTCGACGAATTGATGTCGAGACAGCCCGCCAGCACCATCGGCTGGTTGGCGACGACGCCGACGGTGCGCCCCTCGATGCGGCCGAAGCCGACGATGATGTTGCCCGCATGCGCCGGCTGGATTTCGAAGAAATCGCCCTCGTCGAGCGTCTTCCTGATCACCTCGTGCATGTCGTACGGCTGGTTGGCGTTCGCCGGGATCAGCGTGTCGAGCCCCATCTCCAGGCGATCCCACGGATCGTCGGTCGGGCGCTCGGGCACGGGCGCGCGGTTGCTCTCGGGCAGGTAATCGAAGAAGTCGCGCGCCGCCATCAGCGCCTCGATATCGTTCTCGAACGCGACGTCGGCGACGCCCGATTTGGTCGTGTGCGTCACCGCACCGCCCAGTTCCTCCTGCGTCACGACCTCGTTGGTCACCGTCTTCACGACATCAGGGCCGGTGACGAACATGTAGCTCGAATCCTTCACCATAAAGATGAAGTCGGTCATCGCGGGGCTGTAGACCGCGCCGCCCGCGCACGGGCCCATGATCAGGCTGATCTGCGGGATGACGCCGCTGGCGAGCACGTTGCGCTGGAACACCTCGGCATAGCCGCCGAGGCTCGCGACGCCCTCCTGGATGCGCGCGCCGCCGCTGTCGTTGAGGCCGATGACCGGCGCGCCGACCTTCATCGCATTGTCCATCACCTTGCAGATCTTCTCGGCATGGCGCTCGGACAGCGAGCCGCCGAAGACGGTGAAGTCCTGCGAATAGACATAGACCAGCCGCCCGTTGATCGTGCCCGATCCGGTGACGACGCCGTCGCCGGGGATCTTCTGGCTCTCCATGCCGAAATCGACGCAATTGTGCTCGACGTACATGTCGAGCTCCTCGAACGAGCCTTCGTCGAGCAGCACGTCGAGCCGTTCGCGCGCGGTCAGCTTGCCCTTGGCATGCTGCGCGTCGATCCGTTTCTGCCCGCCGCCCATCCGCGCGGCAGCGCGCTTCGATTCGAGCCGTTCGATGATTTCGTTCATGAATTTCCCCTTCGCGCCCGCCTTAAGCCGCGCGCGGCGTTATTGGTCAATGGTCACCGTCTCGGGATGATGGCGGTCGAGATGTCTCTGGACGATCTTGAGGTTGCGGCTGTTCGACCGGAACAGGAAATCGAACGCGTCGCCGGCGAGCGGGATGAAGCCGAGCAGGGTGTCGACGCCCAGATTGCCCGCCATCCGCGCGATCTTCCATTTCGGCAGGCCGAGGTTGCGCGCCTCCCAGATCAGATACGCGCCCATGGCGCCGGTGACGATGTCGCCGACGACCGGGATCAGGCCGACCACCGCGTCGAGGCCGATCGGGCGGCCGAGGCCGGGAATGACGATGCTGCGTTCGAGGATCATCTCGAGCGCCTCGATGCGCTTGCGGATCGCCTTGGGATCGCGCGTGTCGACGTTGAGCGAGGCGGCGATCGCGTCGATCCGGTCGCTGGTCGATTGCTTGGGATTGTCGCGCATGGGGGCTCCTCGGCGGGGTTCAGCGCGCCCGATCGACCATGCGGTCGAGCGGATGGCGCGCCCGGATGTTGGGACGATAGCCGCTCAGGCGCCGATCGACCAGCGCCCAGCGCAGCGGCGAGGCAAGCGGGACATAGGGCACGAAGCGCGTCAGCTGGGCATCGACCTGCGCCAGCAGCGCGTTGCGCTCGGCGCCGTCGGCGCTGGCGTCGGCGCGCGCGATCAGGTCCTCGATCCCGGCATCGCAGATGAGGTCGCCGCTGCACGACAGGCGATGCGCGACCCACAGCGGATTGTCCGAGGGCGCGACCTCGTCGATCAGCCGCAGATCGGCGTCGCCGAACAGCGCGACCTGGCGCGCCTCGAGTCCGACCGCCTTGAGGTCGGCGGCAATCGTGGCGAACAGCAGCCGCGATCCGACGCCGTCGGGCAGGGCGATGCGCACGACCGGCAGCGTCCCGCCCGCCGCGCGCCACTGCGCAACCGTGCGGCGCGCGTCGATCTGCCGCGAGGCGAGCGTCTGGTCGCTCCATAACGGCAGCACCGGGGCGATCGTCCGGGCGCCGCCATATTGCGGGCGCATCGCCACCTGCGGCGCCCAGTTCTCGATCCCGAATGCGCGCACCAGCGCGCTGCGGTCGATCGCCTTGGCAATCGCGGCGCGGTTCTGGCTGGCCGCGAAAAAGCCGCTATCCTCGACAAAACCGAGCCCGAACAGGCCTTGCGCCGGGTCGATGACCAGCCGGTCGGTCGAAATGCCCGAGACGAGGAAATAGGGAAAATCCTGATAGCGCCCGCCGAGCACGGCATCGCTGGCGCCGAGCTTGAAGCGCGCGACTGCGGTATCGGCGGCGCTGATGCCGAGGTCGATCAGCGGCGCCAGGTCTTCCTCCGCATCGCGATCGACGGCGAGCGGGTCTGGCACCGGCGAGAGCAGCCAGTGTCCGCGATCGGCTACGGCGCGAAGCGGCCCCCAGCCACGGCGCGGCATGGCGATGGCGAATTCGGGTTGAGCGAGCAGGTCGAGCAGGTCGCTGGCCGGACGCGCAAGCCGGATCTCGATGACGTTGTCGGTCATCGCGCGGACGCTTTCGATGCCCGACACCTCGTAACGCAGGCGATTGCGGCTGTCGGCGGCGATCCGTCGCGTGAGGATCCTCGCGACCTGGCGACTGGTGACCGGATTGCCGTCGGTCCAGCGCGCCGGCGCCAGCCGAAAGATGTAGGACCGGCCGTCATCGGTCACCGTCCAGGCTTCGGCCAGCCCCTGTTCGATGCCGCCATCGGGACCGTAGCCGACAAGGCCCTTGGCGAGCGCAGGCAAAAGGAAGCGGTCGGTATCGTCGAGCGCCTCCCGCGTCGAGTCGGCGATCCGCAGCGATCCGCCGATCAGCGAGACGCGCGCCGGGCCGTCGTCGTCCGCAATGCCGCACCCGGTGGCCGTCAGTGCGGCAAGACAGGCCACCAGAAAGGCGATTCGAAGGCGGACGAAGGACATCGATCGGGCGATACACGCTCGCTCGCGCGATGGCACTAGCGTTGGGACGAAAGCGGGGCGTTCGGGCCCCTGGGGTATGTACGTCTGGAAAGTTGTACTCCTCGGCGTATTCGTGCCTTGGGAGTTTCTAGATCATGTCTCCGGACCGAGGGGACACCCCTGCATTCGCTTTCGCTCACTTCGGGAGTTCGATAATCCTGTCCCCCGGACAGGATTATCGAACTGGTGCGGACGGCGGGACTTGAACCCGCACTTCCAATTGGAAAGCGGATTTTAAGTCCGCTGCGTCTACCATTCCGCCACGTCCGCGCGCCGGGCCAGCAAAGCCGGATCGCATCGCGCGGGTCAAGTCCCTCATGGGGGCTGTCATGCGGCCCGACCAATCCCTATGTAGCATCGTCATGACCCAGCCAGATCCAGATACCCCGGCGCTCGCCATAACCGGCCTTGCCAAGACCTACGCCAGTGGCGTCGTCGCGCTTCATGCGGTCGACCTCGTCGTCGCGAAGGGAGAGATTTTCGCGCTGCTCGGCCCCAATGGCGCGGGCAAGACGACGCTGATCAACGCGGTGTGCGGCATCGTCACGCCGTCGGGCGGCCATGCCGCGGTGTTCGGCGAGGATACCCAGCGCGATTATCGCAGCGCGCGCCGCCGCATCGGGCTGGTGCCGCAGGAACTCCACACCGACGCGTTCGAGACGGTGCTGGCGACGGTCGAGTTTTCGCGCACGCTGTTCGGCAAGCCGCGCGATCCGGCATTCGTCGAGAAACTGCTCCGCGACCTCACCTTGTGGGACAAGCGCGACGCCAAGATCATGGAGCTGTCGGGGGGCATGAAGCGCCGCGTGATGATCGCCAAGGCGCTGAGCCACGAACCCGACCTGTTGTTCCTCGACGAGCCGACCGCGGGCGTCGACGTCGACCTGCGCCGCGACATGTGGGACATGGTCCGCGGCTTGCGCGAACGTGGCGTCACCATCGTCCTGACGACGCATTATATCGAGGAAGCCGAGGAGATGGCCGACCGCGTCGGCGTCATCGCCAAGGGGCGGCTGATCCTGGTCGAGGAAACCGCGACGCTGATGAAGAAAATGGGCCGGAAGACGCTGACGCTCAATCTCAGCGAGCCATTGGCGCGCCTGCCCGAAGGATTGGGCCAATGGGACCTGGCGCTGGCCGCCGACGGGCACGAACTGGTCTATGAATTCGATACCCAGGCCGAGGCGACGGGCGTGCCGTCGCTGCTGCGCGCGATGAGCGACCTCGACATCGGCTTCAAGGATCTCAACACCAGACAGAGCAGCCTCGAGGACATTTTCGTCGGGCTGGTCCATGACAACAATGTGCAGACTGCGGAGACAGGATCATGAACCCGCGCGGCGTCTGGGCGATCTACCGGTTCGAAATGGCTCGCTTCGGGCGCACCTTCTGGACCAGCCTGGTCGTGCCCGTCATCACCACCAGCCTCTATTTCATCGTCTTCGGATCGGCGATCGGCAGCCGCATGACCGAAGTCGGCGGCGTGCCCTATGGCGCCTTCATCGTGCCGGGGCTGATCCTGCTGTCGATGTTCACCGAAAGCATCGGCAACGCGAGTTTCGGCATCTACATGCCCAAATGGGCGGGGACGATCTACGAAATCCTGTCGGCCCCGATCAGCCCGCTAGAGACCGTCACCGCCTATGTCGGCGCGGCGGCGTCGAAATCGATCATCGTCGGCTGCGTCATCCTGGCCACGGCGCAGATTTTCACCGCGACGCCGATCGCGCACCCGCTGGCCATGGCGGGATTCCTCGTCCTGATGGCGGTGACGTTCTGCCTGTTCGGATTTCTCATCGGCGTGTGGGCGCAAAGCTTCGAGCAGCTGCAGGTCATCCCGCTGCTCGTCGTCTATCCGCTGACCTTTCTTGGCGGCGCCTTCTATTCGATCGACATGCTGCCGCCGTTCTGGCGGACGGTGACGCTGTTCAATCCGGTCGTCTATCTGATCAGCGGCTTTCGCTGGACCTTTTTCGGCGAAGGCGACGTCAGCATCGGCGCCAGCCTCGGCGCGCTGGCACTGTTCCTCGGCATCTGCCTCGCCATCGTCTTCTGGATGTTCCGCACGGGCTATCGCCTGAAAAGCTAGGCTAGGGCTGGGTACAAGCCTTCCCGGTCTCGGCGCAGAACGCCGCGATCATGTCGGCTTTGACGTCGACGCCGGTCAGCGCCTGCATCGTTCCTGCGATCACCGAGGGCAGGGCCGCGCGCCGGCGCCTGGCGACATCGCCCGCTTCGAAAAAGACCAGCAGCGCCAGGTCGTCCTCGCTGAGCGCCTGCGCATAGGCATGGCCCTCGACCGCCAGCATCCGTTCGAACGCCGCGCGCCCGACGCGTTCCGACGTGGCGCGCAGCGTCGCCAGATCGGCCTCGCTCAATTCTGCGTGTTCGGCGAGCAGATCCTCGATATCGCGCGCCAGCAAGATCGGCGCGAGCTGCGCGAGGGTGCCCGATGCGGCGAGCTGGCGGCCCAGCTCCTCGGCGCGCGCGCTGGGAACGGCCGCAGGCGCAGCCTGAAGCGCCAATGCGGCGAGGACGGCGAACACCGCGCTGCGGTTCTAGCTGACGTTGAGCCGCTCGCGCATCGCCTTGCCCGCCTTGAAGAAGGGCACGCGCTTGGCCGGCACGTCGACCGATTCGCCGGTGCGGGGGTTGCGGCCCATGCGCGCCTTGCGCTCGCGGGTCGAGAAGGCGCCGAAGCCGCGCAGCTCGACGCGGCCGCCCGCGACCAGAGACGCGATGATTTCGTCGAAGAACGTATCGACGATCTGCTCGATCTCGGCATGGCGGAGATCGGGATTGTCCTCGGCCAGTTTCTGGACCAGTTCAGACCGGATCATAGTGCTTCCCCTCAATTCGCCTTGGCTTCGCTGGTGGTGTGATAACCTGCCACCCCGCCTAACGTAAATCAATCATTGGCTGCAAGCGTTCGAATATCAACAAAAAACCGCCCGGCACACCGGGTGCCGAGCGGGTTTTCGTTACGTCAAGCGAACGATCAGTCGGTCTTCTTCGACTTCAGCGCTTCGCCGAGGATGTCGCCGAGCGACGCGCCCGAGTCGGTCGACCCATACTGCGCGACCGCATTCTTCTCTTCGGCGATCTGCATCGCCTTGATCGAGAAGTTGGGCTTTTTCGAACGATCGAAACCGATGACCATCGCGTCGAGCTTCTGGCCGACCTGGAAACGCTCGGGACGCTGTTCGTCGCGATCGCGGCCGAGGTCGCTGCGCTTGACGAAGCCCGTCGCGCCGTCCTCGCCCGCCTGCACTTCGAGGCCGCCGTCGCGGACTTCGAGGACGGTGACGGTGACGACTTCGTTCTTCTTGGGTCCGGCACCCGAACCGCCGACGGCGGGGGCACCCTTTTCAAGCTGCTTCATGCCGAGCGAGATCCGCTCCTTTTCGGCATCGACGTCGAGCACGATCGCCTTGACCATCTCGCCCTTGCGATGCAGCGCCAGCGCGTCTTCGCCCGAAATGCCCCAGGCGATGTCCGACATGTGGACCATGCCGTCGACGTCGCCGTCGAGACCGATGAACAGGCCGAATTCGGTGGCGTTCTTGACTTCGCCCTCGACTTCGGAGCCGACCGGGTGCTTCTCGGCAAAGTCGCCCCACGGGTTCGACTGCGCCTGTTTGAGGCCGAGCGAAATACGACGCTTTTCCTCGTCGACCTCGAGCACCAGGACTTCGACTTCCTGGCTGGTCGAGACGATCTTGCCGGGATGGACGTTCTTCTTGGTCCAGCTCATTTCGCTGACATGGACCAGGCCTTCGATGCCCGCTTCCAGTTCGACGAACGCGCCATATTCGGTGATGTTGGTGACGCGACCGTTCAGCTTGGCGCCGATCGGGTATTTGGCGGACGCGCCTTCCCACGGATCGCTCTCGAGCTGCTTCATGCCCAGGCTGATGCGCTGCGTATCGCGGTTGATGCGGACGATCTGGACCTTCACCGTGTCGCCGATGTTGATGATCTCGCTGGGGTGGTTGACCCGCTTGTAGCTCATGTCGGTGACGTGGAGCAGGCCGTCGATGCCGCCGAGGTCGACGAACGCACCGTAATCGGTGATGTTCTTGACGACGCCTTCGATGACGGCGCCTTCGGTCAGGTTCTGGATCAGGCCGGTGCGCTGTTCGGCGCGGGTTTCTTCGAGCACCGCGCGACGCGACACGACGATGTTGCCGCGGCGACGATCCATCTTGAGGATCTGGAAGGGCTGGGGGATGTCCATCAACGGGGTGACGTCGCGGACCGGGCGGATGTCGACCTGGCTGCCGGGCAGGAACGCCACGGCGCCGCCGAGATCGACGGTGAACCCGCCCTTGACGCGGCCGAAGATGACGCCTTCGACGCGCTTTTCCTCGCCGAATTCGCTTTCCAGCTTGTCCCATGCCGCTTCGCGGCGGGCGCGGTCGCGCGACAGCATCGCTTCGCCCTGCGCGTTCTCGACGCGGTCGACATAGACTTCGACTTCGTCGCCGATCTTGATCTCGGCCTTCTGGCCGGGGGCGGCGAATTCGCGCAGAGATACGCGGCCTTCGCTCTTGAGCCCGACGTCGATGACGGCGAGGTCGTTTTCGATGCCGACAACGGTGCCTTTGACGACGCGGCCTTCAAAGCCTTCGTCTTCACCGCCGAGGGTTTCGTTGAGGAGGTTCGCGAAATCGTCGCGGGTCGGATTTGCCTTGGTGGCCATATGCTGGAGTGTCCTAATCGTATTTGTCCGGCCATCGGGAATGTCCCGAGGTCTGAGGGCCAGAGATTCCCTGACGACCCCATGCCGCCAAAGAGCCGGTCATGCGATTTTGGAGGATGAGGCCCGGAAAGCGACAAATCGCGCCATGGCGGACGGCCCGGCCCCTCTTGCGAAGAGGCGTGGGCGGATCGTTGCCATGTCGCTTGACCGGTTGGGCCGGTCTATTCGACGCCGCTCGTCCGCTTGGCGGAGAGCGCCTCGTCCACCAGGGCAATCGCCTGCTCGACGGCGCGCTCTATAGTCAGGTCGCTCGTATCAAGCAAGACTGCATCGTCGGCGGCCCGCAGCGGCGCTGCGGCCCGCTTGCTGTCGCGATCGTCGCGCGCGGCAAGGTCGGCAGCGATCTCGGCGAGCGTGACCGCCTCGCCGCGTGCGACCATTTCGGCATGGCGACGCCTGGCGCGCGCCGCGACCGATGCCGTGACGAACAGCTTGGCGTCGGCGCAGGGCGCGATGACGGTGCCGATATCGCGGCCGTCGAGCACCGCGCCGCCGGGCTGGTGGGCGAAGTCCCGCTGGCGGGCCAGCAGCGCCGCGCGCACCGCGGGATGTTTCGACACGCGGCTGGCGAGGCCGCCGACCGCCTCGCTGCGCAGCACCGGATCGGCGAGCAGGTCGTCGGGAAAGTCGGTCGCTCGCGCCGCTTCGTCGGGGATATCGGGATCGAGCTTGAGCGCCGCGCAGTGCGCCCCGACCGCGCGATAGAGCAACCCGGTATCGAGGTGCGGCAGATCATAATGCGTCGCCAGCGCCCTGGCGATCGTGCCCTTGCCCGAAGCGGTCGGCCCGTCGACGGCGATGATCATTACGGCGTGCGCGCAGGCCGAGCGCGGCTGCGCAGCGCGCCGAAAATGCCGTAGAGCGCGATTGCCATCCAGACGAATTCGAGCACCAGGGTCGGCAGATTGTAATTCACCGTCAGCGATACCGCGAGCAAGGCCGCGCCGATGAAGTTGACGATGTTGAACGCCAGCTTGTTCATCGCCTTGGCGCTGTTGGCATAGGCGAAGGCGGCGACGATGCAGAAGCTGCCGGCAAAGCCGATCAGGTCGGCGGCGAACGGGGTGATGATGGTCATGATCCCGTCGTTAGGCGTTCGATCAGGTCGGCGAAACCCGGAAAGCTCGTCGCGGCGCAGGCCAGGTCGTCGATGCGCACGCCGTCGCGGCTGGCAAGGCCGGCGACCGCCATGCTCATGGCGACGCGGTGGTCGCCGTGCGTGGCGATTTTTGCGCCGCCGACGAAGGGCGTGCCGCCGCTGCCGTCGATGATCATGTCGTCGCCCTCGATCGCGATCGCCGCGCCGCTCGCCGCCAATGCCGCAGCCATCGCGGCGAGACGGTCGCTTTCCTTGTGACGCAGTTCGTCGAGGCCGCGCGCGACGGTGCGGCCCTTCGCCAGCGCCGCAGCGACGAACAGGGCCGGATATTCGTCGATCATGTCGGCGGCGAGCGTGGCGGGCAGGTCGCGGCCGGTCAGCGGGCCATGGCGCGCGGTGATATCGGCGACCGCTTCGCCCGCGACGCCGCGCTCGTTCGCCAGCGTGATATCGGCGCCCATCGCGGCGAGCGCGGTGAGCAGCCCGGTGCGGCGCGGGTTGATCCCGACGCCGGTGACGGTGACCTCGGACCCCGGCACGATCAGCGCGGCGACGATGACGAACGCCGCCGAGGAAAAATCGCCGGGCACAGCGACATCGCACGGATGGAGGTCGCCGCCGCCGCGCAGCGCGATATGGCGCGCGCCGTCGGCGTCGGTCGAGATCGCAAGATCGGCACCGAACGCCGCCAGCATCCGCTCGCCATGGTCGCGCGTCGCCACCGGCTCGACGACGCGCGTCACGCCCGGCGTATTGAGCGCGGCGAGCAGCAGCGCCGTCTTCACCTGCGCCGAGGCGACCGGGAGGCGATAGGTCAGCGCGATCGCCGGGGCGAGCCCGCGCAGCGTCAGCGGGAGATGCGTGCCGGGCGCGGCAACGATATCGGCGCCCATCGCGCGTAGCGGTTCGGCGACGCGCGCCATCGGCCGCGCGCTGAGCGAGGCATCGCCGACGAAGGTCGCGGTGATAGCATGGCTGGCGACCAGTCCCATCAGCAGCCGCGCCGAGGTCCCGCTATTGCCCATGTCGAGCGCGCCCGCCGGTGGCAGCAGGCCGCCGACGCCGACGCCGCGCACGCACCAGCTCGCTCCATCGCGCGCAAGGCGCACGCCCATCGCCGCCAGCGCCCGCCGCGTCGCCGCGACATCGGCGCCGTCGGACAGGCCGGTGATCCGGCTCGTGCCGATCGCGAGACCCGCCAGGATCAGCGCGCGATGTCCGATCGACTTGTCGCCGGGGACGCGAACCGTTCCGCGCAACGGACCCGATCGGGCGAAGCGGGCTGGCGGGTCGGTGGCGATCGCGTCTCTCCTGCGCCGGCATCGGCGATAGCGCCGCCGGCCTGCGGAAACGGCTTTTGACAGTGGCCCTTGCATCTGGCAAGGCGCACGCCAAATTGCGGCACACCGGGTTTTCCCGGCGATTCTCGCAGACTCTGCAAACCTGGAAAAATGGAAATTACGCATATGGCCAAGGCTGAATGGGGAACCAAGCGCTCCTGCCCGAAATGCGGTACGCGGTTCTACGATCTCGGCAAGGACGATCCGGTCGTCTGCATCGAGTGCGAAAATAGCTGGACCCCCGAGCCCGTCCTCAAGTCGAAGCAGCCCATGCCCTATGACGAAAGTCAGAAGGACAAGGATGCCAAGGCCAAGGAGAAGAAGGACGAGGAGGAAGTCGCCGACGACGATCTCGACATCGATATCGACGAAGACGACGATTCGCCCGACAACGAGGTCGATCTCGGCGGCGACGACGATCTCGGCGTGGTCAAGGGCAAGGGCGACGAGGACGACAAGGACGACAACTGATCGCCTGACGATTTTGTGCAAGGCGGCGTGATCGCCCCCTTGCGCCATTGCGTACGCTGCCATAAAGGCGTGCGCCTGCCGGACGGTCCCAACCGTTCGTCGCAATGATGGGGCCGTAGCTCAGCTGGGAGAGCGCTACACTGGCAGTGTAGAGGTCAGGGGTTCGATCCCCCTCGGCTCCACCATCCTTGCTCCCTGCGGGTTCCTCGGCGGACAAGCCGGCTCGAGCGGCCGCACCGTTTTCCAGATTGAAATGCAGCAGCAGCCCGTGTTGGTCCGACGCGCCGGGGTCAGGCGGATTCGCGCTCCTGCGCGTCGCGATGGAGCAGCTGTTTGGCGGTCGCCAGCGTCTGGACGACGAACAGCACGAACAAGACGATGCCGAGCGCGCCGATGAACAGGTCGAAACCGCTGAGCGGGCCGAGAATCGGTCCGACCGGCGCGGTGACCAGCATCGCCAGGCTCATGCCGATCAGCACCAGCCGCAATTCGGTCGGGCCGCCCGACAGATAGGACAGGCGAAACTCGCCGATCACGCGCGCGGCGAGAAAGGTGTGGATCGACAGCAGCAGATAGGCCGCCAGCCCGAGCAGCGCGACGTCCATCCGGACGAACGGGCTGGCACCGATGCCGACCATGATGAACAGGTTGCCCAGCGCGTCGCTGCTGTGGTCGATGAAATAGCCGAACAAGGGTCGTTCGATCTTGCGGAAGCGCGCCAGGCTGCCGTCGAGCGAATCGCCGTACCAGTTCACGAAAAAGCCCGCGATCGACAGCCACAGCCAGGCTGAATCGAAGGCAGAGAGCGCGTAACCCGCGCCGACCATGGCCGCGCCGGTCAGGCCCAGCGCGGTCAGCGCATCGGGCACCACCCATCGCGGCGTCCGCGCCGCCAGCCAGTTGAGCAGGCGCCGCTCGTTGAGCGCGAGCAGATTGTGCTGAATCCGAACGGTCGGTGCTACCGACATAGATCCTCCAACGGCAACATGGGTGTTGGCCAGACGCTTCGGGTCCGACCGGACGATCCGATCTGACGGGAAAGCTGGCCCATAGCAAAGCATGGACATCGAGAGTGGGCATTCACCGCGGGCGCGTCAAGTCGCTACGGCTTTGCGCTCCGGACGCCCTCAAGCACGTTTTCGTTGATTTGGTCGCCATGAAGCACCGAGATATCGCCCGTGGTTTCGAGCACAACCGCGCGTACCTGCGCAAAATCGAGCGCATTGGCCTCACGCAGCTTGGCGATCAGGTCGGACCGCGCGACGCGGCTCTGCTGCAACGCCGCCTCGACGATCACGCCGTCGCGCATCAGCAGCAGCGGCTCGTTCTGCAGCACCGCCTCGGCGCGATCCGACGATTTGCGTATCCTGGCGATCGCGAACTGGGCGGCGAACAGGCCGCCGATCGCCGCCATCGCTTGGACGAATCCCGGCCAGTCGTCGGTCGTCGCGGCGCCGGCGAGCAGCGAGCCCGTGGCGACGGTGGCGACGAAGTCGAAACTCGTCATCTTGGAGAATGAGCGCAGACCGACGATCCGGACCAGCAGCACCACCCACATCAGCGCGATCGCGGTGAGCAGCGCGCCGCGCGCGATTTCTTCCCAGGGGGTTTCAAGACCGAACATGCCCTAACAGCATCCGAACGCGGCATTTGTTCCCGCGCCGCGGGGCGCGCCGGCTGGGCAAGACGCAGACGGCGAAACATGATATATGGGCGAAGGGGATGGTCGGCCAGGAGATTGCCATGAATATGCGCATGCTGTTCGCCTTTGCCGCTGCCGCTGTCGTTGCGTGTAGCGCCGGGCCGGCCATTGAGCCGGGCGCGTTGGCCCAATCGGTGAGGTTCGAGGCGGGTCCCGAGCTGTCCGCGCCGCGCGCTACGCATGCGCTGGTCCGGGTGGCGAGCGGGCAATTGCTGGCGATCGGCGGCTGCGTGCGCGACGGCTGCGAGCCCGGCCCGGCGAGCGCGACGGTCGATATCATCGCCGCCGACGGCGCCCGCGTCGAGGGCCAGGGGAGCTTGATCGAGCGCCGCGTTCAGCCCGCAGCGGTCGCGCTCGCCGACGGCCGTGCGCTCGTCATCGGCGGCTGGGTCGACGGCCGGGTCACGCCGACGACCGAGATTTTCGATCCCGCCAAGCGGCGCTCGCGCCCCGGTCCCGATATGGCGACGCCGCGCGCCGCCGCGACCGTGGTTCGCCTCGCCGACGACCGTATCCTGATCGCGGGCGGCTATGACGGATCGCGCGTCCGTGCCGATGC
>JAACTG010000042.1:1553-15143 GCA_009993585.1 Sphingomonadales bacterium | reverse complement strand
CCGCGCCGAGCAAGGCCGCCTCGACCGCGTCGAGCGCCTGGCGGGGGACGAGGATGTCGAGATCGCCGATCTGCCGCCCCGGCGCCGGGTCGAGCGCGGCGGCGGCATAAGCGGTGCCCTTGAGCAGCACGACCGGGGTGGCGAGCGGGACGAGCGCGCGCCGCGCCATCTCCGCCTCCCACAGCGCGCGCGTCGTCGCGACCGCGGCGGCCGCGCGGATATCGGCCAGTTGCGCCGCCACCGGTGCCGGCGAGTCGATGTCGGCGCAGCGATGCGCCAGCGTGCCGTCGAGCGCCTCGGCGCGGGCGACGCACAGCACCGCCGTCCAGCGCGCGCCGGTCCACCGCTGCCCCGCCTCGGGATCGCGCAGCACGGCGACGAGGTCGGCGATCGCGCTCACCGCCCGTGCTCCGCCCAGAGACGCTCGACCGTCGCCAGACCTTCGGCGCCGCTCGCATAATCGACGCCGAAGGCGGGAACGGTATCGACGAAGCGCGTCAGTGCCGCGTAGCCGCGCTCGCCGAGCGCGACGTAATTGGTCGACGCCTGCGTCAGCCGCATGAAATTCTCGGATTTCTGCAGCGGCCGCACCGCCGCCGCGTGGCCGAAGCGCGGATACAGCAACACCGCCGGCAGCGCGCCCTCGTCCATCCGCGCGATCGCGTCGCGGCGCGGGACGAGATGGCGGATCGCGCCCTTGGGCGTGTCGCGCAGCAGCGGGCCGAAACGCTCGCCCGCCACCTCTCCCGCCATCGCCGCGATCGCTTCGTTCTTGAGGCTGACCATCCGGGGGAAGCCGCGCACGCCGGGTCGGTCGAGGTCGAGCAGCGTGAATTCGTCGCCGAGCAGGCGCCAGCCGCGTTCGCCGAGCATCGCCGCCAGCGTCGATTTGCCCGACCCGCTCTCACCGGTCATGACGAGCGCGCGCCCGTCCTTCTCGACCGCGCTGGCATGGAGCAGCAGCTGGCGCCGCCAGCCGAGCGCCATTTGCAGGTTCATGCCCATTTCGGCGGCGAGCAGGCCGTGCGCGAGCGACAGCGGCAGCGCATCGGGCAGCATGTAATCGCCGCCGAGATGGATCGACGGGCGCAGCCAGCGCCGCCACGGCCGCTTCGCCTCGAGCCGGACGGTGAAGTCGGCGAAGCCCGCCTCGGGCCTGGGATAATCGGCATAGAGCCGATCGAGCAGGGCGATCGGCGCGCGCCAGTCGCTGGCGATCCGAAAGCTCGCGGGGCCGATGCGCAGGGCGGTGCCGTGGCGCATCAAAGGCGCTCGATCAGGCCGAGCGCGACGAGTTCGTCGAGCCGCGCCGCCAGCGCTCCCGCCTCGCCCTCGACGGCAAAGTCGCGCTCGAGCCGGGCTTGAAGCTCGCCGGGCGTCGCCACGCCCTCGGCCAGCGCCGACAGGATCGCCGGGACCGGCTGTGCGACCAGCTGCGTCAGGCCCGACCGGCGGTCGTAGAGCGCATAGAGGCTGTCGAGCGGCGTGACGATCGTGGCGCCGGGTGCGGCTGCGCGATACGAAACGGGGGTGTCGGAAGGACGATCGGTTGGCGGCGTCATGACGTCATCGCCCCCCAGCGCGGTTGCCGGTTCAGCGCGGCATCTGGATCGAGGCGAAGCAGGTAAAGCCGCCGGTGCCCGCCTGCAGGCGGCGGATATAATTGAGATAGGCTTCGTTCTGGTCGGCGCTGGTGCCGGGCAGCGAGCCGCCCTGGGTCAGCGCGCGCCTGACGTCCTCGCCGGCAAACGGCGTTGCCGAGCCCGGAACCGCGCCCGGCGTGCCAGGCGCGACGAGCGTGCCGTCGGGGGCGATATATTGCGACGCGCGCGCCGGATCGGGCACGGGAATTTCGCAGGTCATGACCGAAACCGCGGTCTGGGCGAGCGCCGGACGCACACTGACGATCGTCGCGGCGCCGATCGCGCCGAGTTGCAAGACCCGTCGGCGGCCCGCAACCGCGCGGGTTTCGTCGGCGTCGGGGGCGCCATTGCGCTGATCTTCGCTCCGCTCCATGATCTTCCCATAATGCGTGCCGCGCCCGACATAAACCCTGCTGTTGCCGCACCGCGCCCAAGTCCCCGATTGGCACAGCCGCCCCGGTGCGTGTAAACACGGCAAAACCGCGACCGGGAGGGCATGTGAGCAAGTTCGAAATGGGGAACGCGCGATGAGGCGAATCGTCCTTGCGCTGATCGCGGTCGCGATCGGGAGCGCGGTCGCGGCCTTGCTCGGCGCGCGCGGCGACATCGTCATGATCGTCGCCGGCACCGGCGTCGCGACGCTCTTGCTCGCGCTGGCGAGCGACGACGAGACGCCTGCGCCCGGACCGCGCGATGAGGCGGACAGCGCGCACGTCGCGTCGGCGATCGAGGATCACCCGGCATTTCGCGCGATCATCGACGCGACGCCCGATCCGCTGATGATCGTGCGCGGCGGCCGCGTGACGGCGGCCAACCCGGTCGCGCGCGACTGGCTCGGCGCGCATATCGTCGGCGCCGACGTGCGCACCGCGATCCGCCATCCCGCCGCCGCCGAGCGGCTCGCCAATCCGCGGCCCGGCTCGTCGGGCGGCGCGATCGAGCTCGTCGGCCTCGGCAAGCTCGGCCGCCGCGTCGAAATGCGCACGATCGCCCTGCCCGACGATGGGCGCTTCGTCGTCCTGACCGACCGGACCGCGATCGACCAGGCCGAGCGCAGCCGCGCCGATTTCGTCGCCAATGCCAGCCACGAACTGCGCACGCCGCTGTCGGCGATCCTCGGCTTCATCGAAACGCTGGGCGATCGGGATGCCGGCGGCGATGCGGCGACGCGCACCCGCTTCCTGGGCGTCATGGACAAGGAAGCGCGGCGGATGGAACAGCTCGTCGACGACCTTTTGTCGCTGTCGCGCGTCGAGGCGAGCAAGTTTCGCGCGCCGAGCGAAGCGGTCGATCTGCTCGCCGTCGTGCGCCAGACCGTCGGCGAGATCGGCAATCGCCAGGAGGCGCGAGCCGCCGATATCGTGGTCGAGGCCGACGACGCCCTGCCGCCCGTTCGCGGCGACCGCGCGCAACTGTCGCAATTGCTGCACAACGTCATCGGCAACGCGATGAAATACGGACGCGCGGGCACGCCGGTGACGGTGCGCCTGGCCGATACCGGCCGCGCGATGGTCGACCTGACGGTCAGCGATCACGGCGACGGCATCGACCCCGAACATATCCCGCGCCTGACCGAGCGCTTCTATCGCGTCGATTCGGCGCGCAGCCGCGCGCTCGGCGGAACCGGCCTCGGCCTCAGCCTGGTCAAGCATATCGTCGAGCGGCATCGCGGCCGGCTCGATATCGCCAGCCGCAGCGGCGAAGGGACGACGGTCACCGTCACGATCCCGACCGGGGAAATGTAAGCCGCCTGTCATTTATCTGTGACGCAGGAGTCATCAAATTGTCATCGCCATGTCCGATTGGGCCGTCATCGCATCGGGTGCACGGCGCCAGGACGCGACATGCTTTCCACAGGGAACAGGACACTCAACCTATGTTCAAGAAATTCGCACTCGTTGCCGTCTCGGCCCTCGCGCTGGCCGGTTGCAACGACCAGGCCGGCAGCTCGGGCGCCTCGCGCGACGTCATCTCGGCGGTCGGGTCCTCGACCGTCTATCCGTTCGCGACCGTGGTCGGCGAACGCTTCGCATCGGCGACCGGCATGAAGACGCCCAAGATCGAATCGACCGGCACCGGCGGCGGCATGGAACGCTTCTGCGCCGGCGTCGGCGCCGCGCACCCCGATATCGCCAATGCCTCGCGCCGGATGAAGAAGTCCGAATTCGACAAATGCGTCGCCAACGGCGTCAAGGACATCGTCGAGATCCAGGTCGGCATCGACGGCATCGCGGTCGGCGAATCGATCGACGGCCCGAAGTTCGCGCTGACCCCGCAAGACCTTTACAAGGCGCTCGCCGCCGAAGTCGAAGGCAAGCCCAACACCGCCAAGACCTGGCAGGATGTCAATCCGGCGCTGCCCGCGGTCGCGATCTCGGTCTATGGCCCGCCGTCGACCAGCGGCACCTATGACGCGTTCAAGGAGCTGATCCTGCTCAAGGGCTGCGAGGCCGATCCCAAGATGAAGGCGATGAAGGACGCCGACAAGGATGCGTTCGAAAAGAACTGCACGACGCTGCGCGGTGCGCCCTATTACGTCGAGCAGGGCGAGAACGACAATCTGATGATCGGCAAGCTCGCCAAGAACCCCAACAGCGTCGGGATCTTCGGCTACAGCTATCTCGAGGAAAATCTCAGCAAGGTCCGCGGCATCACGCTCGGCGGCGTCGCGCCCGAATATGACGCGATCGCCAGCGGCAAATACCCCGGCGCCCGCCCGCTGTTCATCTATGTCAAGAAGGCGCATATCGGCGTCATTCCCGGCATCAAGGAATATGTGACCGAATTCCTCAAGGGTGCTGCCGATGGTGGCTACCTCAAGGAAAAGGGCCTGATCGTTTCGCCCGCCGACGTCACCGCCAAGGCGAATGCCGCGGCGAACGGCATGACGACCCTTGACGGCGCCGAGCTGAAGTAAGACGGCGACGCCGTAACCCGACGAAAATGGGGGTGCCGGACGTCCGGCATCCCCATCGTCCTTTGCTTTGAACGACCATCCCTGGGGGGCGCAATAGGTGACGATTTCCGGACCGGCATTGCTGTTCCTCGTCCTCGGCCTCGGCCTGGTCGGCTGGCTGACGGGCCGCGCCCGCGCCCGGGCTTTCGCGACCAGCCAGGGCCGCCAGGCGCTTCATTCGCTGCCCAGTTACCACGGCTGGTACGTCGCCCTGTGGGCGATCGTCCCGCCGCTCGTCTTCCTCGCCGTGTGGACCGCGCTCTCGCCCGGCCTGGTGACCGAGGCGGTCCTGTCGACGCCAGCGGCGCAAGGCCTGCCGGCCGACGGGTTTTCGCGTTCGGCGATTCTCGGCGAGGCGCGCAGCATCGCGCTGGGCCAGCTCGATGCCGGCTTCAACCCCCAGGCGCAGGCGTTCGTGGCGCCGTATCGCGAGGCGATGGCGCATTATTCGATGCTCGGCGCGGTCGCCGCGTTGCTGCTGCTGTTCGCCGGCTGGGCATTCGGCTACACCCGGCTGAAAGCCAATTTCCGCGCCCGCACCCGCGTCGAGCGCGTCGTCATGGCGCTGCTGCTGATCGCCTCGCTGATCGCGATCCTGACGACGATCGGCATCGTCTTGTCGCTGGTCTTCGAATCGGCGCG
Source organism: Sphingomonadales bacterium (assembly GCA_009993585.1). Classification (GTDB taxonomy): domain Bacteria; phylum Pseudomonadota; class Alphaproteobacteria; order Sphingomonadales; family Sphingomonadaceae; genus Flavisphingopyxis. The sequence continues at coordinate 9,902 of JAACTG010000042.1, read as the reverse complement.
CTTTTTCGGCATGGTCTCGCCGATCGCCTTCCTCACCGGCACCAACTGGAACCCGTCATCGGGCAATGTCGATCCCGACCTGTTCGGCGCCATTCCGCTGTTCTGGGGCACGATCCTGATCGGCGCGATCATCGCCATGCTCGTCGCGATCCCGCTCGGCCTGATGAGCGCGATCTACCTCACCCAATATGCGCACAGCAACGTGCGCGCCTGGATGAAGCCGATCCTCGAAATCCTCGCCGGCGTGCCGACCGTTGTCTACGGCTATTTCGCGGCACTGACCGTCGCGCCGGCGTTGCGCGATTTCGCCGTCATGATCGGCATTCCCCAGGCCAGCAGCGAAAGCGCGATGGCCGCGGGCATCGTCATGGGGGTGATGATCATCCCGTTCGTCTCTTCGATGGCCGACGACAGCATCAACGCGGTGCCGCAATCGATGCGCGACGGATCCCTCGCGATGGGATCGACCAAGAGCGAGACGATCAAGCAGGTGATCCTGCCCGCCGCGCTGCCCGGCGTCGTCGGCGGCGTCCTGCTCGCGGTCAGCCGCGCGATCGGCGAAACGATGATCGTCGTCATGGCCGCCGGACTCAGCGCCAACATGACCGCCAACCCCTTTGCCAGCGTCACCACCGTCACCGCGCAGATCGTGAAACTGCTGACCGGCGACCAGGAATTCGACAGCGCCAAGACGCTCGCCGCCTTCGCGCTCGGCCTCGTCCTGTTCATCGTCACGCTGCTGCTCAACATCGTCGCGCTGCGCGTCGTGAAGAAATATCGCGAAGCTTATGAATAACGAACCCGCCAGCGACCGCTTCGTCGACCCGACCCCGACCGACTGGAATTCGGCCGAGATGCAGGCGCGCATCCGCAAGCGCTATGCCTCGGAGCGACGCTTCAAGTTCCTCGGCCTCACCGCGGTCGTCGCCTCGGCGGCTTTCCTCGCCTTCCTGCTGCTCGTGATGCTCGGCAACGGCATCGGCGGATTCAGCCAGACGCGCATCGCGCTGCCGATCGATTTCGAAACCGCGCCGATCGGCCTCGACCCCGATCTGATCCGTTCGGGCAGCGGCGAGGCGGCACTGGCGGGCGCGGATTTCCGCGGCCTCGTCGACTATGCCGCAACCGAAGCCTATGGCCCCGGTGCCGATGCGTGGTTCAGCGGCGGGGCGTGGGAAATCGTGCGCGCGCGGATCGCCGCCGATCCCGACATCCTGCTTGGCAAGGCCACGTTCGACCTGCCCGCCGCATCCGACATCGACGTCGCCAACAAGGGCGACGGCGGCGCGGTTTCCGAACGCGCGGTCGCCGATCTCGAGCGGCGCGGCGTGATCTCGAAAAGCTTCAACAGTGCCTTCCTCACCGGCGGCGATGCGACCGACCCCGCGCTCGCGGGGATCTGGGGGGCGCTCAAGGGATCGCTGCTGACGATGGCGGTCACGCTCGCGCTCGCCTTTCCGATCGGCGTGCTCGCCTCGCTCTATCTCGAGGAATACGCCCCGCAGAACCGCTGGACCGACATTATCGAGGTGTCGATCAATAACCTCGCCGCGGTGCCATCGATCATCTTCGGCCTGCTCGCGCTCGCGGTGTTCATCAATTTCTTCGGCATGCCGACGTCCTCGCCGTTGGTCGGCGGGCTGACGCTGGCGCTGATGACGATGCCGGTGATCGTCATCGCCGGGCGCAACGCGATCAAGTCGGTGCCGCCGTCGATCCGCGATGCCGCGCTCGGCGTCGGCGCGAGCCGCGTCCAGGTCGTCTTCCACCACGTCCTGCCGCTCGCCTTGCCCGGCATCCTGACCGGCACGATCATCGGCATGGCGCGCGCGCTGGGCGAAACCGCGCCGCTGCTGCTGATCGGCATGCGCGCCTTCATCGCCGATCCGCCCGCCGGGCTGAGCGATGCCGCCACCGTCCTGCCGATGCAGATTTTCCTGTGGTCGGACGAGGTCGACAAGGGCTTCGTCGAAAAGACCTCGGCGGCGATCATCGTCCTGCTCGTCGTGCTGCTGACGATGAACGCCCTGGCCGTCTATTTCCGCAACCGTTTCGAAAAGCGCTGGTAAGATTATGAGCACCGATACATCCGACGCCGTGTCCGCAACGGGATCGCCCAACGCCAAGATGACGGCGCGCGACGTCAGCGTCTTTTACGGCGACAAGCAGGCGATCAATTCGGTCTCGATCGACGTCGACCGCGACAACGTCACCGCCTTCATCGGCCCGTCGGGCTGCGGCAAGTCGACCTTCCTGCGCACGCTCAACCGGATGAACGACACGATCCCGAGCGCGCGGGTCGAGGGCGAGATCAAGCTCGACGGCGAGGACATCTATGCCTCGGCGATGGACGTCGTCCAGCTGCGCGCGCGCGTCGGCATGGTGTTCCAGAAGCCCAATCCGTTCCCCAAGTCGATCTATGACAACGTCGCCTACGGACCCAAGATCCACGGCCTCGCCGACAACAAGGGCGAGATGGACACGATCGTCGAACGCTCGCTGAAGCGCGCCGGCCTGTGGGAAGAGGTCAAGGATCGCCTGACCGACAGCGGCACCGCGCTGTCGGGCGGGCAGCAGCAGCGCCTGTGCATCGCGCGCGCGATCGCGGTCGATCCCGAGGTCATCCTGATGGACGAGCCATGCAGTGCGCTCGACCCGATCGCGACCGCCAAGATCGAGGAGCTGATCCACGAGCTGCGCGGCCGCTATGCGATCGTCATCGTCACGCACAACATGCAGCAGGCGGCGCGCGTGTCGCAGCGGACCGCCTTTTTCCATCTCGGCACGCTGGTCGAATACGGGCTGACGACCGACATCTTCACCAATCCGCGCGAAACGCGCACCAAGGATTACATCACCGGCCGCTACGGCTGACGCAGATATTGGAATCAGTTATGAACACCGGCATGGATCATACGGTCAAGGCATTCGACGACGAGCTCAGCGAGCTGCGCGGCATGATTTCCGAAATGGGCGGTCGCTCCGAACAGGCGCTGGTCCAGGCGATGGACGCGCTCGCGCGCCACGACCTCGACCTCGCCGACCGGGTGATCGCCGGCGACAAGGCGATCGACGCGCTCGAGGCCGAAGTCGAGAAACGCGTCGTCCAGGTCATGGCGCTGCGCGCGCCGATGGCCGACGACCTGCGCGAAATGGTCGCGGCGCTGAAGATCGCGGGCGTGGTCGAGCGGATCGGCGATTACGGCAAGAACATCGCCAAGCGCGTCCACCGCATGAGCGAGGGTCGCTCGAGCGAGGCGGTCGCGCTGCTCCAGTCGATGGCGGAGATCGCGGGCGAGATGGTCCACGACGTGCTCGACGCCTTTGCCGCGCGCGACGCCGATGTCGCGGTGCAGGTGTGCGAACGCGACCAGGCGGTCGACGATTTCTACAATTCGATCTTTCGCACGCTCGTCACCTTCATGATGGAAAATCCGCGCAACATCGGCGAATCGGCGCACCTGATGTTCGTCGCCAAGAATATCGAGCGGATCGGCGACCATGCGACCAACGTGGCCGAAATGGTCTATTACGCCGTCACCGGCGACCGCTTGCCCGAACGCGAGCGCGGCGACAGCCCGACCGACGCGGCGAAGGGCTGAACGGGCCATGCCGCAGGCCGACATGCTGCTGGTCGAGGATGACGCGGCGCTCGCCGAGCTCCTGGTCTTTCATTTCACCCGCGAGGATTTTTCAGTCCGCCACACGCCCGACGGCGAAGAGGCGCTGCTGCTGGCGCGCGAACAGGCGCCCGACATCGTCCTGCTCGACTGGATGGTCGAAAACCTGTCGGGGATCGAGGTCTGCCGCCGCCTGCGCCGCGACCCCGCGACCGCCAACGTCCCGATCATCATGCTGACCGCGCGCGGCGAGGAAGAGGATCGCATCCGCGGCCTCGACACCGGCGCCGACGACTATGTCACCAAGCCGTTCAGCCCGCGCGAGCTGATCGCGCGCGTCCAGGCGGTGCTGCGCCGCGTCCGCCCCGCGCTGGCCGGCGAGACGCTGCGCTATGCCGATATCGAGATCGACACCGTCGCGCACCGCGTGCGTCGCGGCGGCGATATCGTCGCGCTCGGCCCGACCGAGTTCCGCCTGCTGCGCCATTTCCTCGAACATCCCGGCCACGTGTTTTCGCGCGAACGGCTGCTCGACAGCGTCTGGGGCCAGAACAGCGATATCGAGCTGCGCACCGTCGACGTCCACATCCGCCGCCTGCGCAAGGCGATCAATGCCGGCGGCAAGCCCGACCTGATCCGCACCGTGCGCTCGGCCGGCTATGCGCTCGACGCCGAGGGACGGGTCTAAAACTTCTCTTAGGTGCTGCCCCCAGGGCTATCGCAACGCAATAACGCCGGAACCCGGTGAGCGGGTCCCGGCGCTTGGGGGCGGCCTGCCGGAGGGGAACCGAGCCGCCCGAGGGCTTGGCAGATCGCCTAGAAGTCGACCTGGCCGCGCAGGCCGAAGACGTCGACGCCATAGTTGCGGTTGCCGGCGGCGGCGATCGCCGCATCGTCATAGTCCATGCGCCCGTAATTCGCCATGAAGCGGGTATAGGCGGTCGGGGTCCAGATCAGCGAGATGCCGTAGCCGTTCTGCGTGCCGCCGACGATGCCGGCATCGACCAGATCGAGATAGTCGTAGCGCAGGTTGACCTGGATCGCGCCGATGCCGCCCTTTTCGACGCCGTTCTTCGGCTTGACGCGGTCGAAAGTGCCGCCCTTGTAGCCGCGCGTATCGCCCGCGGTCAGGAAATAGCCGAGCTCGGCATAGCCGCCGAAAAAGGTCGGATTGGCCAGGCCGGGTCGCGACACGTGCTGCCAATAGGCCTCGCCCGCGGCATGGAACGGTCCGTTGATCGCCGCAAGCTCGAGCCCGTAGCTCGTTTCCGCGCTTTCCGTCATTGCGCCGGTATCGATGAAGCGCGTGTCGCTGGTGTGGACGAACGGGCGCTGGCGATAGCGCACCGTCGCGGCCGCGTCCTTGAGTTCGCGATAATGGGCGGAGCCGCCGACATGCAACTGCGTCGCGCCCGTCTTGGGCATGAAGACGACGCGGCCGTCGACCCCGTAGCTGTTGTTCTCGTCGCTGTTGAGGTCGCTGATATTGTCGCTGAACACGCCCCCCTGAACGAGCACCGATCCGGCGGTATAATTCGCCGACAGACCGACGCGACGTTCGAAATTGAACGCATCGGTAAACGCGGCGCGCTCCATCATCGAGATGAAGCGGCTACTGGTCAGCTCCTCGAGACTCTGGAAATTATTGTGCTGGCCGATGGTGACGCCCAACCCCTTGTCCTCGTAGGTCAGCACGGCGTCGGTGATCTCGGTCTCGTTGCCGGCGAAATCGACCTCGAACTTGTAGCCGAAGCCGCCCGGGATATCGCCTTCGACGCCGAGCCGCGCGCGGCGCACTTCGTTGCCGGTGCCGAGGCCGCGATCGACGATGCCGTCGGGCGCGCCGACATTGGCGACGTCGTATTGAAGCCGCCCGCGCGGCTTGAAGCTCCAGCCGCCCTCGCCTTCGATCTCTGGCGCGCCCTTCCACGCGATCGCCAGCGGCGAATCCTTGTCGTCGCTCGGCGCCTTTTCGACCGTGGCGGTGGCGGCCTGCGCCTGCTTTACAGCGGCATCGACGCGGGCTTCCATCGCCGCGAGCCGGGCCTTCAGCTCGGCCATTTCGGCGCGCATCTGCGCCGCCTCCTCGGCGCTCATGGATTGGGCCATGGCCGGGCTCGAAACGATCGACATGGCGCTGGCGGCGAGCAGTGCGGCGGCGAATTTGCAGGTCATGGCAGTCCCCTGGTTTTCCGAACCTTGAACGATGATGACGCCGCTAGGACAGCACGGTTACGATTCGGCGACGGCTGCATGACAGTTATTTGACAGCGCGCGGGAAGGCATCGGGGCGGTTGCCTGCGCGCGCGCGGATTGCCATGGATCGAGCGCAATCGACCGAGGAGATTTCGATGACCATCAATTTTACCGACCGCGTCGCCATCGTCACCGGCGCCGGCGGTGGCCTCGGACGTGAATACGCCCTCGAACTCGCGCGGCGCGGGGCGAAGGTCGTGGTCAACGATCTCGGCGGGTCGCGCGACGGAACCGGCACGTCGGATGCCGCCGACACGGTCGTCGCCGAAATCGTCGCCGCCGGCGGCGAGGCGATCGCCGACGGCGGCAGCGTCACCGATTTCGCCCAGATGGAAAAGATGGTCGCGAAGGCCAGCGACAAATGGGGCCGGATCGACATTCTGATCAACAATGCCGGCGTGCTGCGCGACAAGAGCTTCGCCAAGATGAGCCCCGAGGATTTCGCCTTCGTCGTCGACGTCCACCTCATCGGCTCGGCCAACGCGACCAAGGCGGTGTGGGAGGTGATGCGCAGCCAGGCCTATGGCCGCATCCTGATGACATCGTCATCGACCGGCCTGTACGGCAATTTCGGCCAGGCCAATTACGGCGCCGCCAAGCTCGGCCTCGCCGGCCTTGCCAAGACGCTCGCGCTCGAAGGCGCAAAATACGATATCCGCGTCAACACGCTCGCGCCGACCGCGGCGACGCGGATGACCGAGGACATCTTTCCCGAGGCGCTGCTCGGCCTGTTCGCGCCAGAAACCGTCGCCCCGGCCGCGCTCTACCTCGTCAGCGACGATGCCCCGACCAACATGATCATGGGCGCGGGCGCGGGCGTCTACCAGGCCGCCTATGTGACGCTGACCGAGGGGGTGGCGCTGGCAAAGGCCGACCAGACCCCCGAAGGCGTCGCCGCCGCGATCGACCGCATCCGCGATCGCAGCCATGAAATCGTCCCGCAATCGGGCGGCGAACAGGCGGCGACGATCGTCAAGCTGCTGCAAGGCCGAGCGTGACGCAATCACTGTCTTGATACGCTAACACAGCTATGCTAGTCCGCTGTCGGGCAATGGGTCGCAGGACCCGAGAAAGGACAGGGACATGTATAGCGAAACCGATATCCAGACCGCGGTCGACGACGGCGCGATCAGCGCCGAAGCCGCCGCGGCACTGCGCGCGCACGTCGCGACGTTGCGCGAAACCCCGGCGGTCGACGAAGAGAGCTTTCGCCTCCTCACCGGCTTCAACGACATCTTCGTCAGCATCGCCGCGGCGATCCTGCTGCTCGCGGTCGGCTGGATCGGCCAGTCGCTGTGGAATATCGACGGCCCCTCGCCGCTCGGCGCCGCCTTCGTCGCCGCGACCGCCTGGATGCTGGCCGAATATTTCACGCGCGAGCGCCGCATGGCGCTGCCCAGCATCGTCCTGATGCTCGCCTTCAGCGCCGGAATCCTGTTTACCCAGATCGGCTTGCTCGCGGTCTATGGCGAGGCCTGGCTCGGCGCCAATCCCGATCCGCGGCTGGTCTCTGCGATCGGCGGCGGCGTCGCGCTCGTCACCGCGGGCGCGACCTGGCTCCACTGGAAGCGTTTCATGGTGCCGATCACCGTCGCCGTCGGTGCCGGCGCGCTCGCCGCCACCGCGATTGCGGTCGTCATGGCGATCATCGGGGTGAGCGACAGCGAAGCGACCAAGACGCTGCTGCTCGGCCTGGTGTTCGTCGCCGGGCTCGGCATGTTCGCGCTGGCGATGCGCTGGGACATGTCGGACAAGACGCGCCAGACGCGCCGCAGCGACGTCGCCTTCTGGTTGCACCTGCTCGCCGCGCCGATGATCGCCCACCCGCTGTTCACGCTGCTCGGCGTGACCGACGGCGGCGCGATCTCGATCGGCGCCGCGCTGCTCGTCGTCGCGATCTATGTCGCGATGGGCGTCATCGCGCTGGCGATCGACCGGCGCGCGCTGCTCGTCTCGGCGCTCGCCTATGTGCTCTATGCGCTGACCGAGCTGTTTCGCGAATTCGGCGCGGTCGAGCTCAACGTCGCGCTGACCGCGCTCGTCATCGGATCGGCATTGCTGCTGCTGTCGGCCTTTTGGCAGAACGCCCGCGCCCGCGTCGTCGCGATGCTGCCCGGCGGCGTTTCGCAGCGCCTGCCGGTGATCGCAGCACCGGCCACGATCGCCCGCGTCACCGCCTGAATGACGCCGCGTCGAGAAATGGGCCGGCCCTCGCGCGGGGCCGGCCCATTCATTCGCCGACCAGCTTCACCAGCCGCCGCTCGACCGGCGCGAGCACGCCGCCGAGCTCATGCCCGCGCTTGAGCACCGCGCCGCCTTCGCCGACGAGCGACCACATGCCCTGGCGGTTGCGCAGCGCCGGGCGTTTCTCGATGCGGAATTCGGGGCGTTCGGCGGCGCGGCGAAAGGCGCTGAAGATCGCCGCCTCGCGCCCCAGGTCGATGGCATAATCGCGCCAATGGCCGGCCGCGAC
>JAACTG010000042.1:0-1501 GCA_009993585.1 Sphingomonadales bacterium | reverse complement strand
GAGAAGCGCTTGCCGCACACCTCACACTCGCGTCTACGGCGCACCGCAGCACCATCTTCGGCAACGCGCGAGTCAATCACGCGCGTATCATCGTTACCGCAAAAGGGACAATGCATCAGTGCACTTCCTGTTCAGTTCTGTACAGATCAGTCGTAAATCGGAAAACGATCGGTCAGTGCCCGTACTTCAGCATGCACGCCTGCGTGCAACGCAGCATTCTCCGGTGCCGCCAGCACCTTGAGTATCATCTCGCCGATCTGCCGGCTTTCGGCCTCGCCCATGCCGCGCGTGGTGATTGCCGAGGTGCCAATACGCACGCCACTGGTCACGAACGGGCTTTCCGGATCGAACGGAATAGTGTTCTTGTTGACCGTAATGCCTGCCGCCTCCAGCGCATGCTCGGCAACCTTACCGGTGATGCCCTGAGGTCGTACGTCGACGCGGAACATGTGGCAATCGGTACCGCCGGAAACAATACGCAGCCCGCCCTTGGTCAGCGTGTCAGCCAATGCGCGCGCATTGACCACAACCTGCTTCTGGTCGGCCTTGAACTGTGCGCCCAGCGCTTCGCCGAAGGCCACAGCCTTGGCGGCGATCACATGCATCAGCGGCCCGCCCTGAATACCCGGGAAGATGCGCGAATTGATCTTCTTGGCCAGCTCGTCGTCATCGGTCAAAATCATGCCGCCACGCGGTCCGCGCAGGGTTTTGTGTGTGGTCGTGGTAATCACATGTGCATGTCCGACAGGACTTGGATAGGCACCCGCGGCAATCAGGCCGGCATAATGCGCCATATCCACAAACAGGATGGCATCAATCGAGTCGGCAATCTGGCGCATACGGGCGAAATCGATTTCACGCTCATAGGCGGATGCGCCGCCGATAATCATCTTCGGCCTGTGCTCAAGGGCCAACTCTTGCATGACATCGTAATCAATACGCTCATCAGACTCACGCACGCCATAGGCCACCACATTGTACAGGCGGCCGGAAAAATTGACCGGCGAGCCATGGGTCAGGTGTCCGCCATGCGACAGGTCCATACCCATAATGGTGTCGCCGGTATTCAATGCGGCCATATACACAGCCATATTGGCCTGCGACCCCGAATGCGGCTGCACATTGGCATGCTTGACGCCGAAAATTTCCTTGGCGCGCTCCTGAGCCAGAGCCTCGACCACATCCACATGCTCACAGCCCCCGTAATAGCGGCGGCCGGGATAGCCTTCGGCATACTTATTGGTCATCACTGAGCCCTGCGCCTGCATCACAGCCTTGGACACAATGTTTTCACTGGCAATCAGCTCCAGCGTATGCTGCTGGCGGCCAAGCTCGGCGGCAATTGCCTCGGCTACAACGGTATCGGCCAGATCGGCATGAAAGAAATCGGAACGCTCACTCATTTATATCTTCTCCTTGGCTTGCAACAATACGGGCTGAAACATCAAAGGTAAAACAAGGTTAAAATTGAAACAACAAGGGGCCCAAACGGGCCCCTTGC
>JAACTG010000041.1 GCA_009993585.1 Sphingomonadales bacterium | reverse complement strand
AGCCCGATGCGGCGACGCTGCTGCGCGCCAGCTTGCCAAGCCGAGCTATCGCTGCGCGCCGATGGCGCTGGGGACCAACACCGACCCCTATCAGCCGATCGAGCGCAACTGGCGGATCACGCGCGCGGTGCTTGAAGTGCTCGCCGAGACGCGGCATCCGGTCATCATCACGACAAAGTCGGCGCGGGTGTGCGAGGATATCGACCTGCTCGCCGCGATGGCCGAGCAGAACCTGGTCGGGGTCGCGATTTCGGTGACGTCGCTCGACCCGGCAATCGCGCGCACGCTCGAACCGCGCGCGTGCAGCCCGGCCAAGCGGCTCGACGCGATCGCGCGGCTCGCCGCGCGCGGCATTCCGGTCGGCGTCAACATCGCGCCGGTCATTCCGGCGATCACCGATCACGAGATCGAGCGGATCATGGCGGCCGCGGCGTCGGCGGGCGCGCGCGCCGCATCGTATATCCCGGTGCGGCTGCCGCACGAGGTCGCGCCGCTGTTTCGCGCCTGGCTCGACGAACATTATCCCGACCGCGCCGCCAAGGTGATGCACATCATCAACGACCTGCGCGGCGGCAGCGACAACGATCCCAATTTCGGCACGCGCATGCGCGGGCAAGGCCCCTGGGCCGATCTGCTGTGCACGCGGTTCAAGCGCGCGGCGCGGGTCCATGGCCTCGACGGGCCGCGCACTCGGCTGGCGACCGAACGGTTCCGCAGGCCAGGCGGCCCGCAGGGCGAGTTGTTCTAGTCCGGATCTTCGCGCGCCGGCAGGAATTCAGGCGCACTGTCATCGACAACCGCAAGTGTGCGACACCCTGCGATATCAGGCGCCCGGCAGGCGATAATCGCGATATTCGTCGCGCAGCGCGCGCTTGAGGATCTTGCCGGTGGCGGTATGCGGCAATTCGGCGACGAACTTGATCTCGTCGGGCAACCACCATTTGGCGACCTTGTCGGACAGATAGGCGAGGATATCCGCCTCGCAGACCGTGCTGCCGGGTTTGCGCACGACGAGCAGCAGCGGGCGTTCGTCCCATTTGGGATGATGGACGCCGACCGCGGCCGCCTCGGCGACGCCGGCGCATCCGACCGCGGCGTTTTCGAGCTCGATCGAGCTGATCCATTCGCCGCCCGACTTGATCACGTCCTTGGCGCGATCGGTGATCTGCATGACGCCGTCGGGATGAAGGATCGCGACGTCGCCGGTATCGAACCAGCCGTCGGCATCGATCGCCGGGCCGCCATCGTCGCCGAAATAGGTTTCGATGATCCAGGGTCCGCGAATTTGCAGTCGCCCGCTGGTGACGCCGTCGCGCGGCAGGACCCGGTCGTCATCGTCGAGCGTGCGCAGTTCGGCCCCATAGGGCACCCGCCCCTGTTTGACGACGACATCGACCTGGCGATCGAACGAAAGATCGTCCCAGTCGCCGGGTCGCGAGCCGATCGTCCCGATCGGCGAGGTCTCGGTCATGCCCCAGGCATGCGCAACCTCGATCCCGGCACGCATCAGCCGCTCGATCATCGCACGCGGTGCCGCCGAACCGCCGATCACCGCACGCCTCAATCGGCCGTAGTCGCCGCCATTGGCATCCATGTCGGCGAACATCGCGAGCCAGACGGTCGGCACGCCGGCGCTGTGCGTGACGCCTTCGTCGCGGAAAAGTCGCCACAGCACGTCGGCCTCGTTGGTGCACGACAGGACGAGCTTGGCGCCGACCATGGCGGCGGCATAGGGTACCCCCCAGGCATTGGCGTGGAACATCGGCACGACGGGCAGGAAGACCGAGCGGGTCGACAGGTCGAAGACATCCGGCTGGAGCGACGCCAGCGCATGGATAATGTTCGAGCGGTGTTCGTAGAGCACGCCCTTGGGATGCCCGGTCGTGCCGCTGGTATAGCATAGCCCGCACGGATCGCGCTCGCTGCCCGTCACCCATTCGAAGCCGTCGTCGGAGCGGTCGATCAGGGCGCGAAACCCGTCCTCGCCGCTGCCGTCGAAGACGATGAAATGCTCGACCGTCGTGAGTTCGGGCTTCAGCTTTTCGACGATCGGCGCGAACATCGCGTCGTACAGCAGGACGCGGTCGCCGGCATGGTTGATGATATAGGCGAGCTGTTCGTGAAACAGGCGCGGATTGACGGTGTGGAGCACGCCGCCCATGCCCGCGGCGCCGTACCAGGCCGCCAGATGATGGCCATGGTTCATCGCCAGCGTGGCAACCCGATCGCCCCTGGCCAGGCCAAGATCGACGAGCGCGGCGGCAAATCGGCGCGCATCGCGCGCAACCTCGGCCCAGGTCGAGCGGCTCGTCGTGCCGTCCGCCCAGCGGGTCACGATTTCGCGCGGTCCATGTTCGCGTGCGGCGTGATCGATCAGGTCGGTCACGCGCAGCGGCGGTGCCTGCATTGCGCCGATCATCATCCTCTCCCCTTATACTCGCGCACGATGGCCCGATCGACCGTGCTCAGGCAAGTCCCGTCAGCGGTAACGTCGTAATCCCGGTTTCGAACACCCCTGGAATACGGCCAATCAGCGCGGCGAGGTCGGCATCGATGTTGAAGGCAGTGCCGAGCGCGACGCGGGCCAGTTCGCTGTCGCCCGCAAGCACGCGCATGACCGCGCAATCGCGGCCCTCGCCCCGGGTTTCAAGCAGGCGGGCGATGCCGGGCAGCGCATCTTCGTGCGTCACCGCGATATCGAGCGCGAGCGGCGTCGCTTCGTTCAGGCGCGCCAATGGCCGGACCGACCGGATCGCGATGCGCGGCACGTCCTCGCCCTCGGGCAGGTCGAGTTCGACATTGAGCAGCGCGCATTCGCCCGCTTCGGCCAGTTCGGCGAGCGCCTCTGCCGCGTCGTCCTCGAAACAGCTCGCCTGGAACTGGCCGGTGCGATCGGACAGGTTGGCGATGCAATAGGCGTTGCCGCGCTGCGACACGCGCTTGCGCACGCTTTCGACCAGACCCGCCATCACCGCGGGCCGGCGGATGCCGGGCTGGAAGCCGGTCAGATCGCACACCTGCGCGAAGCTGCGCGCCCCATTGGCGCCGGCGACGGCGGCATATTGTTCGACCGGATGGGCCGAGAAATAGAAGCCGAAGGCGTCTTTCTCATGCGCCATCCGCTCGGCGATCGACCATTGGTCGACCCTGGGCAGCTGGATTGTCGGCATCGTCGCGACGTCGCCGCCGAACAGGCCGCCCTGCCCGCTTTCGCGCGCATGTGCCGCGCTCGACGCGACCGACAGCATCGTCTCGGCGGCGGCGAACACGGCCTCGCGGCGATCGTTGAGCGTATCGAACGCGCCCGATCCGGCGAGCGCTTCGAGCTGGCGGCGGTTGAGCAGGCGCGGTTCGACGCGGTCGGCGAAATCGTCGAGATCGGCGAAGTCGCCATGCGCCTCGCGTTCGGCGACGAGGCTTTCCATCGCCTTTTCACCGACGCCCTTGAGCGCCCCGAGCGCATAGCGCACCGCCAGCGCGCCGCCGTCCTGTTCGACCGAAAAATCGGCGCGACTGGCGTTGATCGAGGGCGGCAGCACGATGCAGTCCGACCGCCGCGCATCGTCAACGAAGATGCACAATTTTTCGGTCTGGTGCGCGTCGAAGGTCATCGACGCGGCGAAAAATTCATGGCGATGATGGACCTTGAGCCAGGCGGTCTGATAGGCGAGCAGCGCATAGGCGGCGGCGTGGCTCTTGTTGAAACCATAGCCCGCGAACTTGGCAATCAAGTCGAACAATTCGTTGGCATAGGGGGCGGCGATGTCGTTGTGCTCGGCGCAGCCGGCGACGAAAATAGCGCGCTGCTGTTCCATTTCCGACGCGATCTTCTTGCCCATCGCGCGGCGCAGCAGGTCGGCGGCGCCGAGGCTGTAGCCGGCGAGGATCTGCGCCGCCTGCATCACCTGTTCCTGGTAGACGAAGATGCCGTAGGTTTCCTTGAGAATGCCTTCGAGCAGCGGATGCGGATAGGCGATTTCCTCGCGCCCGTTCTTGCGCGCGCCGAACAGCGGGATATTGTCCATCGGGCCGGGGCGATAGAGCGAGACGAGCGCGATGATGTCGCCGAACGCGGTCGGTTTGACCGCCGACAGGGTGCGCCGCATGCCCTCGGATTCGAGCTGAAAGACGCCGACGGTGTCGCCGCGCTGAAGCAGTTCGTAGACCGCCGGGTCGTCCCAGGCCATCGTGTCGAGATCGATCGAGATGCCGCGTTGCGCGAGCAGGCGTTCGGCCTCTTTGAGCACCGACAGCGTCTTGAGGCCGAGAAAGTCGAACTTCACCAGCCCGGCATCCTCGACATATTTCATGTCGAACTGCGTCACCGGAATGTCCGAGCGCGGATCGCGGTAGAGCGGGACGAGCTCGTCGAGCGGGCGATCGCCGATGACGACGCCGGCGGCATGCGTCGAGCTGTGGCGCGGCTTGCCCTCGAGCTGGCGCGCCATGTCGAACAGGCGGCGGACGCCGTCGTCCTGCTTGTACTCGCGCGCCAGTTCGGAGACGCCGTTGAGCGCGCGTTCGAGCGTCCACGGATCGGTCGGATGGTTGGGCACCAGCTTGGCGAGCCGGTCGACCTGGCCGTAGCTCATCTGGAGCACGCGGCCGGTATCCTTGAGCACCGCGCGCGCCTTCAGCTTGCCGAAGGTGATGATCTGCGCGACGGTATCGCGGCCGTATTTGTCCTGGACGTAGCGGATCACCTCGCCGCGGCGGGTTTCGCAGAAATCGATGTCGAAATCGGGCATCGACACGCGTTCGGGATTGAGGAAGCGCTCGAACAGGAGGCCGAGCCGGAGCGGATCGAGGCCGGTGATGGTGAGCGCCCAGGCGACCACCGAACCCGCGCCCGAACCGCGCCCCGGACCCACTGGGATGTCGTTCGCCTTGGCCCATTTGATGAAGTCGGCGACGATCAGGAAATAGCCGGGAAAGCCCATCTGGATGATGACGTCGAGTTCGAAATCGAGGCGGTCGAGATAGGCCTGGCGCGCGTCGTCCGAGAGGTCGGCATAGAGCGCGAGCCGGTCGGCCAGCCCAGCATGGGCATCGGTGCGCAGCTGCGCCGATTCGGCGTCGCGATCGCCCGCAAGGCTCGGCAGGATCGGGTCGCGCTTGGGCGCGGCGACGGCGCAGCGCTGCGCGACGACGAGCGTGTTGCGGATCGCCTCGGGAATGTCGGAGAACAGGTCCTCCATCATTTCGGACGATTTGAGCCACGCCTCGGGCGAGGATTTGCGGCGGTCGGCGCTTTCGACATAGCTCGACTGGGCGATGCACAGCATCGCGTCGTGCGCGGGGTGGAAGCCGGGCTCCTCGAAGCAGCACGGGTTGGTCGCGACAAGCGGCAGGCGATGGTCGTCGGCAAGCGCGAGCAGATGCGGCTCGGCGGCCTGTTCGACGGCGTCACCGCGGCGCGCGAGTTCGATGTAGAGCCGGTCGGGGAAGATCGCCTTCAGCCGTTCGAGATAGGTCGCCGCGGCCGCGCCCTGGCCTTGCGCGAGCAATCGGGCGAGCCCGCCTTCCGCCCCGGCGGTGAGGCAGATCAGGCCGGCGCTGTATTTTTCGAGCGCGGCGAAGCTGGCATGCGGATCGTGTTCGATCGGGCGGTCGAGATGCGCGGTCGAGACGAGTTTGCACAGATTGCCATAGCCCGCCTCGTCCTGCGCATAGAGCGCGAGCCAGTCCGTCGTCGGCTGCGCGCCGTCGGGCGTGTCGGGGCGCTCGACGGCCAGCATCGTGCCGATGATCGGCTGCACCCCCGTCGCCATGCAGCCGTCGGAAAACGCCATCGCGGCATAGAGGCCGTTGCGATCGGTCAGCGCGGCGGCGGGGAATTGCCGGCTGGCCGCCGCCTTGCCGATTTCCTTCGGATCGAGCGCGCCGTCCAGCATCGTGTAGCTGGAAAAGATGCGCAAGGGGACGAAGGAGGCATGGGGCATGGTCGTCGTCACCCTAGCGACGCGGGGCCGATTCGTAACCGTCGAAATCGAAACGGGGGCGGGTTTGCGAGGCCCCGCCGGTGCGGTCAGGTCAGGACGCCGTCGTGCAGGCGAACGGCGCGGTCCATGCGCAGCGCCAGCGCTTCGTTGTGCGTCGCGACGAGCGCCGAGGAGTTGTGGCCGCGCACCAGCGCGAGGAACTGGTCGAAGACGCCGGCGGCGGTTTTCTCGTCGAGGTTGCCGGTCGGTTCGTCGGCGAGGATCAGCCGCGGGCGGTTGGCGAGCGCGCGCGCGACGGCGACGCGTTGTTGTTCGCCGCCCGACAGCTTGCTCGGCTTGTGTTCGACGCGTTCGGAAAGGCCGAGACGCCCGAGCAGGTCGCGCGCGCGTTGCTCGGCCTCGCCCTGCGGCGTGCCGAGAATGAGCTGCGGCAGGACGACGTTTTCGAGCGCGCTGAAGTCGGGCAGCAGATGGTGGAACTGATAGATGAAGCCGAGCTTGTCGCGCCGAACGACGGTGCGTTGCCCGCTGTCGAGCTTCGACACTTCCTCGCCGTCGATGCGGATCGAGCCGCCGAAGCCGCCTTCGAGCAGGCCGACCGCCTGGAGCAGCGTCGACTTGCCCGACCCCGACGGGCCGAGCAACGCGACGATCTCTCCCGGCGCAATCGCGAGATCGAGGCCGCGGAGCACGTCGATCTTCACCCCGCCCTGTTCGAAACTGCGGGTGAGGCCGGTGACTTTGAGCATGTCCTGCGACCGCATCTCATTCATAACGCAGCACCTGCACGGGGTCGGTATTGGCGGCCTTGAAGGCGGGATAGAGCGTGGCGAGGAAACTGAAGATGATCGCCATCGCGGTGATCCCGACGATTTCGACGGGGTCGCTCTTGGTCGGCAATTCGGTCAGCATGCGGATCGAGGGATCCCACAATTCCTGGCCGGTCACGAACTGGACGAAATTGACCACGCCCTGGCGGAAATAGAGGAAGATCGCGCCGAGCATCAGGCCGGCGACGGTCCCCAGCACGCCGATCGAAACGCCGACCGTGACGAAAATGCGAACCATCGATTTGCGCGTCGCGCCCATCGTGCGCAGGATCGCGATGTCGCGCGTTTTCGACCGCACCAGCATGATCAGCGACGACAGGATGTTGAACACCGCGACGAGGATGATGATCGACAGGACGACGAACATCGCCACGCGCTCGACCGCCAGCGCTTCGAACAGCGTCGAGTTCATCTGTTTCCAGTCGACGATGATCGCCCTGCCCGTCAGCTTCGCCGCCACCGGCGCCAGAATTTCGGTCACGCGATCGGGATCGACGGTATCGACTTCGATCATCTGAACCGAATCGCCGATCAGCAGCAGCGTCTGCGCGTCCTCCATCGGCATGATGACGAACGCCTTGTCGAAATCGAACACGCCGATCTCGACGATCGCGGCGATCGAATAGGATATTTCGCGCGGCACCGTGCCGAACGGCGTGCTGCGCCCGGCCGGGTTGATGATCGTGATGTTGCCGCCCGCCTGCGCGCCAAGTTGCCGCGCGAGTTCCTTGCCGAGCGCGACGCACTGGCAACCCGGCGTCAGGCGATCGAGGCTGCCGGCGATCGCCTTGCCCTTGAGGCTCGGATTCTCGCGGATATCGCTGGCATCCATGCCCCTGACCAGGGCGGCGTCGACGCGCCCGTTGAGGCTCGCGAGCAAGGGCTGCTCGATCAGCGGCGTCGCCGACGTCACGCCCGGCGTCGCGCGCACTTGCTTGAGGACGTCGCGCCAGTCGTCGATGCGATTGTCGTATCCCTGGACGACGGCATGGCCGTTGAGGCCGACGATCTTGTCGAACAGCTCGGCGCGAAAGCCGTTCATCACGCTCATCACGATCACCAGCGCGGCGACGCCGAGCATCACCGCAACGAGGCTGATCGAGGCGACGAGGAAGATGAACCCCTCGCCCTTGCCGGGCAGAATGTAGCGTTTGACGATGAGGCGTTCGGCGGGGGATAGGATCATGGCAAAGCCGCTTTGGGAACCCAGGACTTGGGACGGGAGGCCGCAGCCTTAGGCGGCACGCCGCGTGCTGGCAAGCACGGCTACGGCGCGAAAGCGCTGTTGCACGATGGCAACAACCGCCGGCGATTATAACCGCGCGCTGTCGTTCGCGCATGACAAGATGCAGCTGAAACCATATTCCGTCGCTTGTCGGCGGCCTGACCGTCGGCATGTGGCAGGGTCCGGGCTGGCGCCGTATGGCGAAAGCCAACCAGGGTTTCACCGCCAGAGGGGGATGGCGAAACTTTCGTCACGCTGCGCCCGGGCCAACGCCCGGGCGTTTTTTTGTCCGCTCTCGGGCGACGATCGCCGGCGGGACGCCCCGCCCCCTTGAAATCGATTTTGCGAAAAACCATCTCTCGATCGGACGGTGGCCGTAGCGGCATCGTCCGGCCTGGGGCGCCATATGGGCCCCGAAAACCAGTCAACTTGCTTTGGAAGGATTTGACATGACACGTTTCGATTTTACTCCCTATCGCCGCACGATGGTCGGTTTCGACCGTTTGTTCGACGCATTGGAAAACGCCAATGCGCGCAGCGGCAGCGACAATTATCCCCCGTTCAACATCGAAAAGGTCGATGACGACCGCTTTCGCATCACCCTGGCCGTCGCCGGGTTCAAGCGCGACGAAATCGACATCACCGCGCAGCAGAACCTGTTGCTGGTCGAGGGGAAGAAGGCCGAGAGCGGCAACGACAACGCCAACTACATCCATCTCGGCATCGCCACGCGCAGCTTCGAGCGCCGCTTCGAGCTGGCCGATTTCGTCCGCGTCGAGAGCGCCGACCTTGCCGACGGCATGCTCGTCGTCGAGCTCGTCCGCGAAATCCCCGAGGCGATGAAGCCGCGCTCGATCGAGATCGGCGCGAAGTCGGATGGCGTCATCGAAAACAAGAGCACGCAAGACAAGGCCGCCTGAACCGGCGCCTGTCATCTAGCGGGCCGGGGGCATTCCTCCGGCCCGTTTTCGCATGCGGCCACGATCGGACCGCAGCCGACGCATCGGGTTCGAG
Source organism: Sphingomonadales bacterium (assembly GCA_009993585.1). Classification (GTDB taxonomy): domain Bacteria; phylum Pseudomonadota; class Alphaproteobacteria; order Sphingomonadales; family Sphingomonadaceae; genus Flavisphingopyxis. Next base: position 6,225 of record JAACTG010000041.1, on the reverse strand, counting down.
ATCCCGGCCTAGACCAGCCGGCTCTGCTTGACCGCAGCGGCGACGAAGCTGGCGAACAGCGGGTGCGGGTCGAACGGTTTCGACTTGAGTTCGGGGTGGAACTGCACGCCGATGAACCACGGATGGTCGGGGCGCTCGACGATTTCGGGGAGCTCGCCATCGGGCGATTCGCCCGAAAAGACCAGGCCGCCCTTTTCGAGCGCGTCGCGGTAATGGACGTTGACCTCGTAACGGTGCCGGTGCCGCTCCGAAATTTCGGTGGTGCCGTAGACGCTGGCGACATGGCTGTTGGGCGCGAGCCTGGCGGGATAGGCGCCGAGCCGCATGGTGCCGCCGAGATCGCCGCCCGCTTCGCGCTTCTGCAGCCCCTCTTCGCTCATCCATTCGGTGATCAGGCCGACGACGGGTTCTTCGCAGTCGCCGAACTCGGTGGTCGAGGCGCGCGCGATGCCCGAGACGTTCCGCGCCCCTTCGATGCATGCCATCTGCATGCCGAGGCAGATGCCGAAAAAGGGAATCGCGTTCTCTCGCGCATAGCGCACGCTGGCGATCTTGCCTTCCGAGCCGCGCTCGCCGAACCCGCCCGGGACGAGGATCGCATCGAGCGGCTCGAGCCTGGTCGCCAGTTCGTCGGCGTCCTCGAACAGTTCGGCGTCGAGCCAGCGAATGTTGACCTTGACGCGATTGGCGAGGCCGCCGTGGACGAGCGCCTCGCGCAGCGATTTATAGGCGTCCTGGAGCACGACATATTTGCCGACGACGCCGATCGTCACTTCGCCTTCGGGGTTCTGGTAGCGGTCGAGCACGTCGTACCAGCGGGTGAGGTCGGGATCGCGGGCGTCCCCGATGCCGAAGGCGCGCAGCACTTCGTCGTCGAGCCCCTCGGCATGATATTGCATCGGCACTTCGTAGATGCTCGCCGCGTCGAGCGCGGGGATCACCGCCTCGGCGCGGACGTTGCAGAACTGCGCGATCTTGGCGCGGTCGCTGTCGGGCAGCGGATGTTCGGAACGGCACAGCAGCACGTCGGGCTGGATGCCGAGCGCGGCGAGTTCGCGCACGCTGTGCTGCGTCGGCTTGGTCTTGAGCTCGCCGGCGGCGGCGATGAACGGCACCAGCGTGACATGGACCGACACCGTCGACAGCCGCGGCAGTTCGTTCCGGAGCTGGCGGATCGCCTCCATGAAGGGCAGCGATTCGATATCGCCGACGGTGCCGCCGATTTCGCACAGGACGAAGTCGAGATCGTCGGTCTCGGCGAGCGCGAATTCCTTGATCGCGTCGGTGACGTGCGGGATGACCTGCACGGTCGCGCCGAGATAGTCGCCGCGGCGTTCCTTCTGGATGATCTGCTGATAGATCCGGCCCGAGGTGACATTGTCCGACTGGCGCGCCGCGACGCCGGTGAAGCGTTCGTAATGGCCAAGGTCGAGATCGGTCTCGGCGCCGTCGTCGGTGACGTAGACCTCGCCATGCTGATAGGGCGACATCGTCCCCGGATCGACGTTGAGATAGGGATCGAACTTGCGGATGCGGACCTTGTAGCCGCGCGCCTGCAGCAAAGCGGCAAGGCTTGCCGCCATGAGACCCTTGCCAAGCGATGAGACCACGCCGCCGGTGATGAAAATGAACCGCGCCATGGGAGAAAAGGCCTACGCGCACTTTGCCCATAGTGGCAAGCGTGCGACTCTATGTTTGCAGAAAAATAATCGCGACGACGAAGCGGAAAATCCCGCGCGCGGTTACTCGATCGGAACGCCCGACGAGCCGGCGTCGCTGGCCGGCTTGGCCGGTTCGGCGGGGGCCGGGGTCGCCGCCGGCGCGGTTGTCTCGCCCAGCGGGACGCCGTTATCGCTGCCGACGGGCCGGGCCGGGGTCGACAGCGAATCGTCGATCGTGCCGGCGGTGTGGTTGACCGAGGCAAGGCCCGCGAGCGCGATGCTGAGCGTGACGAAGAGGAAAGCGAGCACGCTCGTCGCGCGGGTCAGGAAATCGGCGGCGCCGCGCGCCGACATCAGGCCCGACGGGCTGCCGCCCACGCCGAGACCGCCGCCTTCCGATTTTTGCATCAGGATGACGCCGATCATGGCGGCACCCACCAGGGCCTGGACGACGACGAGAAATTTGAAGAGCATGGGTTGTCTTGCCTGACTGACATGAGGGTGCGACCGCGATGACGGCCAAGGCGCGCCACATAGGGACAAATGCGCCGCGCATCAACTATTCGATTGCGGCGGCGGCCTCCACGATCGGCACGAACTTCGCCGCGGTCAGGCTGGCGCCGCCGACCAGCGCGCCGTCGACATCGGCCACCGCCAGCAGCTCGGCGGCGTTGTCGCCGGTGACCGAGCCGCCGTAAAGGATGCGGACCGATGCGGCCTCGGCGCCGGCGCGATCGCGCAACATATCGCGAATGGCGGCATGCATCGCGGCGACATCGGACACCTTCGCAACGTCGCCGGTGCCGATCGCCCAGATCGGTTCGTAGGCGATGGCGAGGCGCGCGGGATCGAAATCTTCGGGCAGCGATGCCGCGACCTGCGCGGTGACATGGCGCTCGGCATCGCCGGCGTCGCGGATCCGCTTGCTCTCGCCGACGCACACGATGACCGACAGTCCTCCGGCAAGGGCGCGTTCGGCCTTGGCCCTGACCAGCGAATCGCTTTCGCCAAGCCCCTCGCGGCGCTCGCTATGACCGACGATCACCAGCCGCGCGCCGGCGTCGACCAGCATCGCCACCGAGATCGAGCCGGTATAGGCGCCCGATTCGCATTCGTGGCAATCCTGGCCGCCGACCGCCAGCGTGGGCACGCGTCGCGCCATGCGCTCGACCAACGTTGCCGGCGGGCACAGCGCGACATCCACCCCGGGAGCGTCGGTCGCGTGGCGGGCAATCGCGGTCGCTTCGTCGATCGTGTCGGCAACGCCGTTCATCTTCCAATTGCCAACGATATATTTGCGCCGATCGCCCATGTCGTGTTCCACTGCCTTGCCCGGGTTTAATCTGTCCGCCCTGCTATGGCGTGGCCGGGTCGCGTGCAAGCCCGGCCTTGGCGGCGCCGAGGACCCGTCATTCATCGCGGGTTGAAGCGGCCCGGACTAGGCCGTAAAGCGAGCACGGTAGCGGCTTTGCGCCGCCCACCGATCCGACCCTGTCCTGTCTCGCGGAATATTTTCACCGATGATCACATTCTTTCGCCGTATTTTCGAATCGAAGATCGGCCTGATATTCAGTCTCGCCTTCATCGCCCTCATCGCGATCGCCTTTGCCGGCGCCGATGTGACGGGGACCTCGTTCGGCGGCGTTTCCGGGGGCAATGTCGCGAAGGTCGGCAAGACGTCGATTTCGGTCGGAGATCTGCGCGACGAGGTCAAGCGCCGGTTCGATGCCGCGCGCCAGGAAAATCCGACGCTCGACCTTGCCACGTTCGTCAATTCCGGCGGGCTCGATTCCACGCTCAACAGCCTGGTCGAAGGCGCGGCGCTCGAAGCCTATGCGGCCAAGCTCGGCTTTGGCAGTTCCAAGGCGCTCGAGGACGCCGAAATCCGCAAAATTCCGAATTTCTTCGGCATTGACGGGACGTTCGACCAGAACCGGTTCGAGACCGCGCTCAAGAATGTCGGCCTGACCGAACGGATGGTTCGCGAAGATATCCGCCGCCAGATTCTGGTCCGCCAGCTGGCGGCGCCGGTCCTGGGGATCGAAAAACTGCCGCGCGGCCTTGCATTGCCCTATGCATCGCTGCTGCTCGAACAACGCGCCGGGCAGGCTGCATTCATTGCCGCCGGGGCCTATGCGCCCGAGGGCGAACCCGACGCGAAGACGATTTCGCAGTTTTATGCGCGCAATGCCTCGCGCTACACGATCCCCGAACGTCGCGTCATCCGCTATGCGGAATTCGGCGAGGCATCGGTCGGCAAGGCCGGCACGGTAAGCGATGCCGAGATCGCAAAATATTACGCCGACAATCGCGCGCAATATGCCGCCAAGGAAACGCGCGGCGTTGCGCAGGTCATCGCCGGCGATCGCGCAACCGCCGAAAAGATCGCCGCCAAGGCAAAGCAGGGCGGAACGCTCCAGGCCGCGGCCCAGGCGAACGGACTTTCGGCCAGCGACGGCACGTTCGAAAGCGAAGCGGCATTGGCCGCGAGCATCGGCAAGCCCGCCGCCAAGGCGGTCTTCGCTGCCGGCCGCAACGATGTCGTCGGCCCGATCCAGGGTCCGCTGGGGTGGATCGTCACCCGCGTGAACACGATCGAGGGCACGCCTGCCCGCAGCCTAGCCAGCGTGACGGGCGAACTGCGCGACCAGTTGCAGACGCGCAAGAAGCAGGAAGCGCTGATCGACCTCTATAATACGCTTCAGGATGCGCTGAGCGGCGGTGCCGACATTTCGGAGCTGGCCGAGACGCGCAACCTCAAGATCGAAACGACGCCGCCGCTGACCGCCGACGGTCGCGTTGCCGGCGGGTCGGAGCCCGCGATCGCGGCGGAACTGGCCCCGGTCGTCGCCGCCGCGTTCCAGGCGAGTGAAGAGAATTTCGGCGAACTCGTCACGATCGAGGAAAACAAGCGCTTCGCCATCGTCGACGTCGCCGACATCCGGGCTGCCGCGCCGCCGCCGCTCAAGGAAATTCGCGAACGCGTCGTGCGCGATTACAAACTGTCCGAAGGCGCCAAAAAGGCCAAGTCGGTCGCGCGCAAGGTTGCCGACCGGATCGAGAAGGGCGCGACCATCGCCGACGCGCTGAAAGCCGAAAACGTACCCCCCTTCGTCCTGCAGAAGATCGGCGGCAAGCGGGCCGAACTGAATGCGGCCGAGGGTCGCGTTCCGCCCGAACTCGCCTTGCTGTTTTCGATGGCGCCTAAGACCGTCAAGACGCTCGAAATGGGTCGGGATCAGGGCTGGATGGTGGTTTACCTGGCGAAGATCGACGAGGGCGACGCGGGCAAGGACCCGAAGCTGCTCGAGGCGGTCTCGACGCAATTGACCGGCGCGATCAGCAACGAATACGCCGCAGGCTTGCTCAACGCCGCCAAACAGGCGGTCGGCGTCGAGCTGAACCAGGGCGCGATCGAAGCCCTCAAGCGCGAACTGACCGGGCAGCAGCCATGAGCGAAGAAGGATGGCGCCCCGCCCGCAGCTGCTGCTGATCGATAATTTCGACAGCTTCACCCATAATTTGCGCCATTTTCTGGTCGTGGCGGGCGCCCATGTCACGGTGCGGCGCAACGATGCGCTGAGCGTTGCCGCCGCGCTGTCGCCGAAATTCGACGGGATCGTCATTTCGCCGGGCCCCGGCACACCCGACGATGCGGGCATCAGCCTCGCCGTCGTTGCCGCATGCGTCGGCCAGGAACGGCCGTTGCTCGGCGTTTGCCTGGGGCACCAAGCGATCGGCCAGCATTTCGGCGGCAAGGTCGTTCGCGGCGGGTTGATGCACGGCAAGACCGCCGCGGTGATCCACGACGGGAGCGGCCTGTTCGCAAATCTCCCCTCGCCGTTCGTCGCGACGCGCTATCATTCACTGGTGCTCGATCACGTCGCCGCGCCGCTCACCGTCAATGGCCATAGCGATGCGGGCGAAATCATGGGACTGCGCCACCTCGCGTTGCCGATCCACGGCGTCCAGTTCCACCCCGAAAGCGTCGCCACCGAACAGGGCCATGCCCTGCTCGCCAATTTCGTTGCAATTTGCCGCGACACCATGTCCCGAGAGGATTAACCCGTTTGACCTACCATCTGCCCGATCACACGCACCTACTCGACCATGACGCGGCATTGGCCGCGTTTCGCGCCATCCTCGACGGCGAGGTCGCCGACGATGACATCGAGGCTTTCCTCATCGCGCTGACCGACCGCGGCGAGACCGCGATCGAGGTCGCCGCCGCCGCCACCGCGCTGCGCGAACGGCTGTTGCCGATCGCCGCGCCCGATCATGCGATCGACGTCTGCGGCACCGGCGGCGACGGCCATCATACGCTCAACATCTCGACCGCGGTTTCGCTCGTCGTTGCGGCGGCGGGCGTTCCCGTCGCCAAGCACGGCAATCGCGCCGCGTCGTCGAAGGCAGGCGCCGCCGACGTGCTCGAAGCGCTCGGCCTCGACATGGAGCGCGCCGGACGCACCGCCGAGGCATCGCTCGCCGATCTCGGCATCTGTTTCCTGTTCGCGGCCAACCATCACCCGGCGATGAAGCGCATCCAACCGATCCGGCAAAAGAT
>JAACTG010000118.1 GCA_009993585.1 Sphingomonadales bacterium | reverse complement strand
CGACGGGGGTCAGGCCTTCGTCGAGCAGGCGGTGGAGGATCGCGGCGCGGACCGCGACGACGTCGCCGACGAAGCCGAGCGCGGGGTCGCGCGGGCTGGCGACGAGCAGGCCGCCGTCCTCGCCCGCGACGCCGACCGCGACGGGATCGTCGAGCGCCTCGCGATTGATCGTTGCGACGAGCTCGCGATTGACCTGGCCGACCAGCACCATGCGAACGATCGCAAGCGTCTCGGCATCGGTAACGCGCAGGCCGTCACGAAATTCGGGGGTCTTGCCCATCGCCGCCATCGTCCGGTCGACCTGCGGCCCGCCGCCATGGACGACGACGCAACGCACGCCGACGCTGCGCAGCAACAGGACGTCCTGCGCCAGCGCCTTGTCGACCGCCTTGTCGATCGCGTTGCCGCCGAGTTTGACGATGACGGTCTTGCCCGCGAATTTGCGGATATAGGGCAAAGCCTCGACGAGGACGCGCGCGGTTGCGCTTGGTGACAGGCCCGAGATAGTCTGCGGAAGGGGGCTTTGATCGGTCATGACGTAACGCTGTTTTCCTTGATATAGCCGGGGCCCAGATCGATGCCGATCGCGCTGGCGGTGCCGGGACCGGTGCCGAGGGTTACGCCGATGGCGATCATGGAAGCTGCCATGTGCGATGCGACGGCGGCGGCGTCATGCGGTATCCCGATACCGCCGCGCGAGACGGCGATGCCGCCATAGGACACGTTCGAGGCGTCGGGATCGAAGGCGACGCCGCACGATCCTGCGGCGGCGAGCAACCGCCCCCAATAGGGATCGCTGCCGTACCAGCTGCATTTGACGAGGTTGTTCTCGGCGATCGCCTTGGCCGCGATGCGCGCTTCGGCGTCGGAAGCGGCGCCGTCGATGGCGAGGCGGACGACCTTGGTCACGCCCTCGGCATCGCGCGCCATCTGCAGCGTCAAATCCTCGCACAGGCGGTAAAGCGCGTCGGCGAAGGCGGCGTGATCGACCGGGCCGGCGCGCCCGTTGGCGAGCAGGAAGACGGTGTCGTTGGTCGACGTCGCGCCGTCGACGTTGAGCGTGTTGAAGGTGCGTGCGACCGCATCGCGCAGCATCGCCTGAATCGCCGCGACGGGGATGTCGGCATCGGTGGTGAGGAAGGCGAGCATCGTTGCCATGTTGGGCGCGATCATGCCGCAGCCCTTGGCCATGCCGCCCAGCGTGAAGCCGTCGCCGATAATCACCGCTTCCTTGGGGTGATGATCGGTGGTGAGGATGCCGCGCGCAGCGTCCTTGCCGCCGTCGATGCCGAGCGCTTCGGCGAGCCTGGGAATGCCGCGCAAGATTTTCTGCATCGGCAGGCGGTCGCCGATGATCCCGGTCGAACAGACGAGGACGTCGCCCGCCGCGATGCCGAGCGCCTCGGCCGTCGCGGCGGTCATCGCGCGCGCGTCGTCCATGCCGCGTGCGCCCGTCCCGGCATTGGCGTTGCCCGAATTGACGACGATCGCCGCCGCCTGGCCGCCATTGGCTTCGAGCGTCCCGCGCGACAGCACGACCGGCGGCGCGACGAATTTATTCTGCGTGAAGACGCCGACCGCGGCGACGGGGCGGCGGTCGTCGGTCGCGACCATCGCCATGTCGGGCTTGCCCTTCTTGATCCCGGCGTTGCAGCCTGCGGCGACGAACCCGGGCGCGGCGGTAACGCTCATGGCCAGACGCCGATCGTCGACAGGCCCGCGGCTTCGTCGAGGCCGAACATGATATTGGCGCACTGGATCATCTGTCCCGCGGCTCCCTTTCCAAGGTTATCGATAGCGGCGATCGCGAGGATGCGCCCGGTCCGCTCGCAGCGGCGCGCGGTGACGTGCGCTCCGTTCGATCCCATCACCCATTTGGTCGATGGCGGCGTCTCCGACACATGGACGAAGCGCTCATCGGCATAGGCGTCGGCGAGGATGGCGAGCGGATCGCCGTCGCCGCACGCGGTCGCGTAGCAGGTCGCGAGGATGCCGCGGTTCATCGGTGCCAGATGCGGCGTGAAGAGGACGGGCCCGCCCAGCGCCATGTCCATCTCGGCGGTATGGCGGTGCGACAGCAGGCCGTAGGCGGCGAAATTCTCGTCGACGGTATCGAAATGCGTCTCGGCCCTCGGCGCCTTGCCCGCGCCGGTGACGCCCGAGGCGGCATCGACGACGATGGTCGCGGGATCGATCAGCCCGGCGGCGACGAGCGGCGCCAGCGCGAGGATCGCGGCGGTCGGGAAGCATCCCGCGGCGGCGACCGCCTGCGCGCCGGCGATGGCGCTACGGTGGAGTTCGGGAATGCCATAGACGAAGGCGTCGAGCAGGTCGGGCGCGCTGTGCGGCTCGCCATACCAGCGTGCATAATCGTGCGAAGAATCGAGGCGGAATTCGGCGCCGAGATCGACGAACCTGGTCCCGCTGGCGAGAATATCGGGCGCCAGCCGCTGCGACGCGCCGTGCGGCAGCGCGGCAAAGACGAGGTCGCACCCGGCAAGCATCGCGGGGTCCCAGCGGACGACCTCGTGGTCGCGATAGGCGAGCGCGAGATGCGGGAATACCGCCGATACCGGCCTGCCGCTCTCGCTGTCGCCGCACAACTGCGCGACCTCGAGATCGCCATGCGCGGCGATCAGGCGAAGCAATTCCGCGCCGACATAGCCGGTCGCGCCGAGGATAGTTGTGCGAATCATCGGCGGCCTATGCAGCGGAATGGATAATTATGCAATATGGTGCATATTATCAGATATCCGTCGGCTCAGCAGAAACTGACGATGTTGTATTAACGCCACGAGGGGAGGGGATGGCGACATTCCGGAAGCCCGATAGCTGATGTCTGGAATCGGGTGGAATGCGGTCATTCCGGATTTGGGATCTTGGCGACGGCTCTTAGGCCGGTAGATGATTGTTCGCATTCAAGCGGGAAGACGACGCGTTCGGCCGATCACGCCACAAGACGTTAGCTAGATTTGTCTCAATTCATCCTTGCAAATTTATTACACAACGATATTGTTGTGTCGATGATACCGGAATTTATCGAGTTGGGCTCGCCTTGCCCTTGGGCCGTGTTGCCACCCGGCATTCACGACACTACCCTTGCTGAGGTTGAGGCGCGCTTCGCGATCACACCGCATCGCAAGTGGCTATTCGATGGCTTTGTCCGCATGGCAAAGGCCTTGGCTACTGCCGGATGCAGCCGCGTCTACCTCGACGGGAGCTTCGTGACCGCAAAGCCGCACCCGGGCGATTACGATGGATGCTGGGAGCATATCGGAGTCGACCCGGCCAAGCTGGATCCAGTTCTTCTCGATTTCGACAACAAGCGAGCAGCGCAAAAGGCAAAATTCCTCGGTGAGATGTTCATTGCCGGAATGCCCAACGGATCGGGCGCACCCTTCCTCGAGTTCTTCCAGGCAGAGAAGTCTTCCGGTCAGGCCAAAGGCATTCTCCGCATCCCGCTCGCGCCGCTGAAAGGAGCGACGCCATGATCACCAACGAAAAGCAGTACAAGTCGACCAAGGCTTCAATCGATAAGCTGGCGGGAGCCTTTGCCGCGCTTGAGGCGCCGACCGACGACTTCCCTGATGTGTTCGCGAAGGCGCAGCGCTCGGCGCTGCGCAGTCAGATCGACGAACTCGAGGAGGAAGTGGGTTTCTACGAAGACCTCCGCGCAGGCAAGATTTCCGAGTTTTCGGCGGAGAGCCTTCATAATTTGCCTGATATCCTCATTCAGGCCCGCGTCGCACGCGGCATGAGCCAGAAGGATCTCGGTGATTTCCTCGGCGTCGCCGAACAGCAGATCCAGCGCTACGAATCCGACCGCTACCGGATGGCAAGCCTGGACCGGCTTACGGAGGTGGCCGATGCTCTAAACGTACGCATCGTCGAGCGCGCCCAACTGGTTGGCAGCCCGAGGCTCGATAGCGTCGATCCGGCAGTGTGGCAGGCATTCCCGCTCGCCGAAATGTTCAAGCGTGGCTGGTTCGAAGACTTCTCGGGTACGCTCTCTCAGGCCAAGAAAGCCGCTGGCGACCTGATCCCGGCATTCCTGCAAGGTGGTCACTCACAGTTTGCGCCGATGGCCTTACATCGCAAGTCGGTGCGGTCCAGCGGTCAAGTCCATGAGGCTGCTATAGCAGCTTGGGAAGCACGGGTTCGCACACTGGCCGATCGCAACCCCCCCGTTCGGGCCTTTGATCGGGACCGTCTCACCGCCGACTGGGTGCGCGGCCTTGTCGGGCTCAGTCTGGAAAACAATGGACCGCGCCTCGCGGGCGACTACCTGCGCGATGCGGGGATATCGCTGATAATCGAACGTCATCTGCCAGGCACATTGCTTGACGGTGCTGCGCTGGCGTCAGCCGATCATCATGCCATTATCGCGATGACCTTGCGACACGACCGGCTCGACAACTTCTGGTTCACGCTGCTCCATGAGATCGGCCATCTGAAGCTGCACATCCGGTTGGGTGAATATACGGCGATCTTTGACGACAACGATGCGCCGGCGGCGGACAAGGTTGAGCAGGACGCTGACTATTTTGCACAGGAAGCCCTCATCCCAGAGGCAAACTGGAATCTTGCGGTGTCGCGCTTCACCCGCAATGATAAGGCGGTCCTGGCCGATGCGAAACGCTTTGGCGTGGCATCTGCAGTGATCGCTGGCCGGATCCGACGGGATGCGAATGACTACACACTGTTTCGCACGCTTGTTGGCAATGGCGAAGTTCGCCGCCAGTTCGATCTTTGAGGGGCGACGACATGCCGATCACGCACACTCAGTATGTTCCAATACTCAAATGGCGACTTGGCGAATATCAGGCGCTCTTGCGCCTGCCGGACGCCGTCAAGGATAGGACTGTTCCTCTTATCGAGATCACCCCCCCGGATTTCGATTTCGATACTTGGACCCCTTCGAAGTCGATCGACGATCACGTCGCAAAATTTGCCGCTCGCTTTCACGCAAAGTGGGGAACGCGCCTTGCTCTGCTCGACTGCGGGCTGCTGGATCCGGCTGAGGTGATGCAGGGTGGCAAACATCCAATGCAATACCTGTGCGAGCAGGCTTTCGCACGTGGAGCCACGCTTATCCCGGTCATCAGATTCGACAGCAACGCAGCCTATCGCACGGCCGTGAGAGCTGCGAGCGCCTTGATGCAGACCGGAGTGGTGCTGCGTTGTTCTCTCGATGAGGCATTGGATCCCGCCTTCGACGCCAATGTGGGTGCAATGCTTCAGCAGCTCGGTGTGACCATTGCGGACTGCGATGTGGTTCTCGATCTCGAAGCCCCGGCTTGGGAGCCACAGGACGTACTAATCAACATCGTCACCGCTGCGATCCAGGCATCGAATACCATGGCGACTGCACGCAGCCTCGTTCTCGCAGGTACGTCATTTCCGACATCTATGGCCGAGGTCACGGGCCCGATCCAATTCTGGCCTCGGCGGGAATGGACTTTTTTCCGGGCGCTTTCGACTTTTCTGGGAGAGGCGGTCCGCAAACCGACATTTGCTGACTATGCCATTGCTGGCCATGCGTACACACGGATGGACATGAGGAAAGTGAAGCCTTCAGCGACGATCCGTTACGCGTGCGACGATGGTTGGATTATCGTCAAGGGTGTCAACGTGCGTGACAACGGGTTCGGGCAGTATCGGGGATGCAGTGGCACCGTAACTGGCTCAGCCCATTTCCTGGGCTCGGGTTTCTCGCCCGGCAGTGACTATATCGAGCAATGCCGAGACGGGATTGCAAGCACCGGAAGCCTATCCACATGGCGGTGGGTCGGCTCGAACCACCACATCACAAAAGTGGTGGCCGATCTCGCCATGATGTTCGGGCCTTGAGGGTCTCACGTACAGTTTGCGAGAGACGGCGCAGCGGCAGCCTATCAACCAACATTTTGTAAAGCGCCGTACGTGGAGCTCGGAGCTCTCGCTCCGGAACGCCAAGGCTTCTTAGGATCGCCTGCGCTTCAGGTCGCCAAAGTAGACGAGCCAGAACAAGTGGATCGATGCCCTTGTTGGCTCGTTCCGATCGGACACGACGAAACCGCACGCCCTGAGTTGCACCGCGCGCGGCGATCATAATGCCCCACCAATCGGGCACCATCGTCATGGCCGACGCAAGATGTTTGGTATCTACGATCAACAAGGCCTTATCTACCACCTCGCTATAGGCCGCTACCTGCCGCGGCAAGCGCTCCAAGGTGTCGGCTTCTGCCTTGATTTCGACGCCCCGGATATGGCCGTTGATCACGGCAATATCGATCCGGCAACTGCCATGATCGAGGCCCAACTCGTCAATGACGAGGGTGTCGGGACAGGCTTGGGCGTGCGTCAGCAACCGCCTGTAGGCGGCTTGCCGTATATCACTGTCCCGAAGCGGTCTAGAAGCCATGGGGGATCAATAGCTGCCGATATGTTATAGTGGCAACCGCCTATGGGCAGATGACCATGCGGAACGTGAGCTCCGTTTTTGATTTCTGACCACGGTTGCAAGCGACTCGAGATAGATCCCAGCTTTCGCTGGGATGACGGTCAGAGGCGCTAGCGTCTTATTGCGATTCCCAGCCACACGATCCTTGGCGCGCCGATTTCGCTGTCGGTGCCGACGCGGCGGGTGACGACCTTCGCATCGAACAGGTTTTCGACGCGGGCGATGAGCGAGGCGCGGCGGCTCAGCGGCATGCTGGCGAAGCCGTCGAGGGTGACGGCGGCGGGGAGGGGGTTGGCGCCGAGGTCGTCCTCGAACTGGCGGCCGACATAGCGGCCGGTCAGCGAGGCGCGCGCTGCGTCGTGGTGCCAGCCGAGCGTCGCGCTCGCGGCGTGGCGCGGGCTTTGCGCGGGCGGGCGCCCGTCGATCGCGGCCGCGGCGCCGCTCGCGCGGACGCTCGCATCGCTGAAGGCATAGGAGGCGCCGAGATCGAATGCGCCGAACGCGGCGTGCGCGTCGAGTTCGATGCCATAAGCAACGATCGCGTCGATATTCCGCCGCTCGCGCAGAGCGGGGCCGATCGTGACGTTGGCGATCGCGTCGTCTAGCCGGTTGGCGAAGGCGGTCAGTGAAACGCCGACATCCTCGCGCGGGGTCCAGTCGAGCCCCGCCTCGACCCCGCGCAGCCGCTCGGGCGACAGCGCGGCGTTGGCGCGCGTGACGACGGGAAAGACGGTGAAGGGGCGGTAGAGCTCGTTCAATGTCGGCAGGCGAAAGCCGGTATAGGCGGCGCTGCGCAGCGCCAGCGCGGGTGAGGCTCGATAGCGCAGCCCGGCGCGCACGCTCGGTTCCCAGCCCGTGCGGTCGCGATAGGCCTGATCGATCGTCGGGATGCCGAGCGCGTCGGTTTCGGCGAAGAAGCCGCGTGTGATCGCATAACGGTCGATCCGCGCGCCGGCGGTCAGCGTCAGGGCGCCGAGGCTCCAGTCGCCTTCGCCGAATGCTCCTGCGGTCAGGCTGCGTCCGCACGCCTGGCGCCGCGCGGTGATGCGGCCCGAAAAGGCGCTGATCGCGTTTTCGCGCAGCTCGCCGTCGGCCTGGCGTGCGTCGACGCCGAAGCGCAGCGTCACTGCCTTGCCGGTCGGCGGGCGCAGCTCGATCTTGCCGCCGAGACCGGTCGAGGGCGTCGCGCGCTGGTCGAGCACGGGGACGAAGCGCGTCGAGCTGACGACGATGTTGGCGAAATTGCGTGCCTGCGCATAGGCCAGCGCCTCGACCTGCCAGGCCCCGCGCGCGACGAAGCGCAGGCTGGTGTCGACCCCTTCGCTGCGGCTGTCGGCGCCCGCGAAGCGCAACGTGCGATCGTCGCGAAAGATCAGCGCGCGCGCCTGCAGTTCGGAGGCGTCGCCAACGGGCACGACCGCCTGCGCCGACAGCGAGCCGTTGGCATAGCGTGCGCGCACGTCGGCGGGGCCGCGCGCGGCCTCGGGCACGGTGTAGAAGCCGTCGCCGCGATCGAAGCGCCCGGCGAGAACGACATGGCCCGCGCCAAGCGGTTGCGCGGTGGCGAGCGCGATCTCGCTGGCGTTGCCGCTGCCGTAGAATGCGCGCGCGGCGAGCCGGGGCAGGCTGGCGGGCGAGGCGCTGGTCAGCTCGATCGTCCCGGTCAGCGCGCCCGCGCCAAACGCGCCGGTCCCGCCGCCGCGCGTGATGCGGGCGCTGGCCAGCCGCTCGGGCGCGAGCGCATTGAACGGAATATAGCCGAAGAACGGATCGGCGACGGGAACGCCGTCGAGCAGGACCAGAGCGCGGCTGCTGGCGTTGCCGCCGAGGCCGCGCAGCGTCACGCCCTGCGCGCTGGGGTTGGCCGAGCGGCTGTCCGAGCGGCGGAACTGCTGGAAGCCGGCGACATCCCGCAGCGCGTTCTCGATCCGGCCCGAGGCGTCGGCGAGCAGCCGGTCGCGATCGATCGTCGCGGTCGAATAGGCCGCGCTGCCCGGCGGCGGGGGGAGAGCAGTGCCGATGACGACGATCGTGCCGACGTTTTCGGGCGCGGCTTCGCCCGCCTCGCCAGAGTCCTGAGCGAAGGCGGGGGCGGCGAGGATGCTCGACGCCAGGAGGACGATGCGGAGGGCGCGGGTCATGCGCGCCTCTGTGCCAATCGGGGGGCTAGGACGAAAGGCGGCACTTCTGCTAAACCGAAAGAAAATCACAGGAGACGCGACGATGTCCGCAGAAATCCACAAGGTCCCCGCCGATCTCGCGCGCGAGGCGCACGTCGATGCCGCCGGCTATGACCGGCTTTACGCGCAATCGACGGGCGACGACGCCGAGTCGTTCTGGCGCGAGGAGGCGAAGCGGATCGACTGGATGACGCCGTTCACGACGGTCAAGGACGTGTCGTTCGCGGCCGACGATTTCCGCATCGCGTGGTTCGCCGACGGCGCGCTCAACGTCAGCGTCAACTGTCTCGACCGGCACCTGGCGACGCGCGGCGACGAGACCGCGATCATCTTCGAGGGCGACGAACCGGGCGAGGGGCGGCGGATCAGCTATCGCGAACTCCACGCCGAGGTCTGCCGCTTCGCCAATGTGCTGAAAGCGCAGGGCGTTACCAAGGGCGACCGAGTTACGCTGTACATGCCGATGATCCCCGAGGCAGGCATCGCGATGCTCGCCTGCGCGCGGATCGGCGCCGTCCATTCGGTCGTGTTCGGCGGCTTTTCGCCCGACAGCCTCGCCGGACGCATCCAGGACTGCGGCAGCGCCTATGTCGTCACCGCCGACGAGGGGCGGCGCGGCGGCAAGGCAATCCCGCTCAAGGCCAATGTCGACACCGCGCTCGAAGATTGCCCCGGTGTCACATCGGTGATCGTCGTGCGCCGCACTGGCGGCGACGTCGCGATGACCGCGGGGCGCGATATCTGGTATCACGAGGCGCGCGAGGGCGTGGCGCCCGAGTGCGCGCCCGAGCCGATGAACGCCGAGGACCCGCTGTTCATCCTCTACACCTCGGGTTCGACCGGCAAGCCCAAGGGCGTGATGCACACCACCGGCGGATACCTGCTGTGGGCGACGATGACCTTTCACTACGTCTTCGACTATCGATCCGGCGAGGTGTTCTGGTGCACCGCCGATGTCGGCTGGGTCACCGGGCACAGCTATGTCGTCTATGGCCCGCTGGCCAATGGCGCGACGAGCGTGATGTTCGACGGCGTGCCCAACTACCCCGATTTCGGGCGCTTCTGGGAAACGATCGAACGGCTCGGCGTCAACATCTTCTACACCGCGCCGACCGCGATCCGCGCGCTGATGCGCGAAGGCGACGACTGGGTCACGCGCCACGACCGGTCGAGCCTGCGCCTGCTGGGCAGTGTCGGCGAGCCGATCAATCCCGAGGCATGGGAATGGTATTGGCGCGTTGTCGGCGAGGAACGCTGCCCCGTCGTCGATACCTGGTGGCAGACCGAGACCGGCGGGATCATGATCGCGCCGCTGCCCGGCGCGACCGACCTGAAACCGGGAAGCGCGACCAAGCCGTTGTTCGGCATCGTGCCGCAGCTGGTCGATGCCGAGGGCGGCGTGCTCACCGGCGCGACGAGCGGCAACCTCGTCATCGCCGACAGCTGGCCCGGGCAGATGCGATCGCTGTGGGGCGACCACCAACGCTTCATCGAAACCTATTTCACCACCTATCCTGGCAAATATTTCACCGGCGACGGCTGCCGCCGCGACGAGGATGGCTATTACTGGATCACCGGCCGCGTCGACGACGTCATCAACGTATCGGGCCACCGCATGGGCACCGCCGAGGTCGAGAGCGCGCTCGTCGCGCACGCCAAGGTCGCCGAAGCGGCGGTCGTCGGCATGCCGCACGACATCAAGGGGCAGGGCATCTACGCCTATGTCACGCTGAATGCGGGCGACGCGCACGACGACGCGCTCCACGCCGAACTGCGCCACTGGGTGCGCCAGGAAATCGGCCCGATCGCCAGCCCCGACGCGATCCATTTCACCCCGGCGCTGCCCAAGACGCGGTCGGGCAAGATCATGCGCCGCATCCTGCGCAAGATCGCCGAGGGCGACACAGACAACCTCGGCGACACGTCGACGCTCGCCGATCCGTCGGTGGTCGAACGCTTGGTGGCGGATCGGATCAAATAATCGTCCGATCCCGTGCCCCGGCACCTTCTAAGCAACGACGTTTTGGCGTATCAATAGCGACGGCGGGAAGTAGAGCGAAGGAGCACGGCGATGTCGAACGTGTATAGCGGCATGAAATGGGCGTTCGGCGAAGACACCACGGCATTCAAGCGATGCGCGCAACGCCTGGTTGCTTTGCGCAAGTCGCTCGCCGAGGTGCGATCACGCAAGAGCGAGTCGTCTTTCCTGCTGGCGACATGGAATATCCGCGATTTCGATTCGAACAAGTTCGGCTATGGCCCTCGCCTCGACGAGAGCATTTACTACATCGCCGAAATCCTGGCGTCGTTCGACCTGATCGCGGTGCAGGAGGTCAATCGCGACCTCACCGCGCTCGAGCGCGTGATGAAGATCCTCGGGCGCGACTGGGACTATATCGCGACCGACACCACCGAAGGCAGCGGCGGCAACGGCGAGCGCATGGTCTTCGTCTATAACCGGACCAAAGTGTGGTTCCGCAAGATCGCGGGCGAGATCGTCCTGCCCGACGGCCAGCTGATCGTCGCGCCCGACAAGGTTAAACCCGATTCGGCGACGATCGAGGGCAAGCGCCTGCAGTTCGCGCGCAGCCCCTTTTTGGTCGCGTTCCAGGCGGGCTGGTTCAAGTTCAGCCTGTGCACCGCGCACCTGTATTACGGCAAGGAGAGCGGGCCCGCGCTGCAGCGCCGGATCAACGAGATTCGCGGATTGGTGAAATTCTTCGCCGATCGCCAGGACAGCGCGAGCAAGCAGGAAAAGGACCGGCTCGGCGCGGTCGAGAATTATATCCTGCTCGGCGATTTCAACGTCGTCAGCCCGCAGCACGAGACGATGGCCGCGCTCAAGAGCGAGAATTTCACGGTTCCTGCGGCGATCGACGGCGACAAGGTGCGCAAGCAGGGCGCGCATTTCTACGACCAGATCGCGGTGCGGGTGAAGGACAAGCGCTTCAAGGTGCGCGGCGGCGGCATGGTCGACCTGTTCGCCGCGGTCTTCACCGACGACGATGCCGATCTCTATGCCGCGCACATGCCGAACAAGGATCCCGAAACCGATCCCAAATATCGGGCCGACACCGCCGCCAAGCTCTACCGCAAGTGGCGCACCTGGCAATTGTCCGATCACGCGCCGCTCTGGATCGAGATCGAGACCGACTTTTCCGATCGCTATCTCACCGATCTCGCCGCCAAGATCGCCTAGCAGCCGCCGCGCGGGCGATGGTCCGGCCGATCAGATCGTCGCGTTGAAGGTGTCGCACTGGGCCGGGTCGCCGGTCTCGATGCCGCGCTTGAGCCACGTCATGCGCTGCTGCGAGCTGCCATGGGTGAACATGCTTTCGACCGGGTTCTGGCCCGCCGATTTCATCAGCGTGTCGTCGCCGATCTGGTGCGCGGCGCGCAGGCCTTCCTCGACATCGCCGGGCTCGACCGCGGCGCGACCCTGCGCATCCTTGGCATGGGCGACCCAGACGCCGGCATAGCAATCGGCCTGCAGTTCGACGCGGACCTGGATCGCATTGCCTTCGGCCTGCGACGCGCGCGCCTGCATCCCGCGCGCCTGGTCGAGCACGCCGGTCAGGTCCTGGATGTGATGGCCGACCTCGTGCGCGATGACATAGGCCTGGGCGGTGTCGCCGCCCGCGCCCATGCGCGACGACAGTTCGTCGTAGAAGGCGGTGTCGAGATAGATGTTGCTGTCGGTCGGGCAGTAGAACGGCCCCATCGCCGACTGCGCCGCGCCGCAGCCCGACTGCGCCGAGCGATCGTAGAAGGTCAGCACGGTGGGCTGATAGCGCGACCCATTGTTCTGGAAGATCGTGCCCCAGACCTGTTCGGTCGAGGCCAGCACCTTGCACGAAAAGGCTTCGGCCGCGGTATCGCAGGCGACGTTGTCGCCGTTGCCCGACTGGCTCGCCGGGGTGCCGCCGGTCAGGCCGAGGCCGCCGCCCGAAAAGACGAAATAGCCGACGATCGCGAGAATGACGATCGTGCCGATGCCCATCTTGCGCCCGAGCAGCATCGGCAAGAGGCCGATCAGTCCGCCGAGGCCGCCGCCGCCGAAACCGCCGCCGCTTCCGGTGCCGAGGTCGCGAACATTCTTGCTTGGGTCGAGGTCGTCGAGCCGCATGGCCAATCTCCTGTTGGGCGCGGGGGCCGGGACCCTATCCGCCTGCTTTTAGTCCGTCATTGAACATTGGACCCGGAGGAAGGTTCCTGTCACGATGGCCCGCCATTGTCACGCACCTGCTCTCAGGAGAATTACTTGAGCCTGTCCCTCGTCCCCGATCTTAGCGGCAAGACCGCGCTCGTCACCGGATCGACCAGCGGCATCGGCCTTGCCATCGCGCAGGCGTTCGCCGGTGCCGGCGCCAGCGTCGTCATCAACGGGTTCGGCGATGCCGACGCGATCGAACGCGAACGCGCCGCGCTGGCCGAGGCGAGCGGGGCGCCGGCCCATTACGACGACGCCGACCTGACCGACGCCGATGCCATCGCCGCGATGTTCGACGCGATCGCCAAACGCGGCGGCGGGGTCGACATCCTGGTCAACAATGCCGGCACGCAGCACGTCGCGCCGATCGACGCATTCCCGCCCGAAAAATGGGATCTGATCATCGCGCTCAACCTGACCGCGGCGTTCCACACGACGCGCCTCGCGCTGCCGCACATGAAATGGGCGGGCTGGGGCCGGATCATCAACACCGCGTCGGCGCATTCGCTCGTCGCCAGCCCGAACAAGTCGGCCTATATCGCGGCCAAGCACGGCATTGCCGGCCTGACCAAGACGGTCGCGCTCGAGGTCGCTCAGGCGGGCGTCACGGTCAACGCGATCAGCCCCGGCTATGTCTGGACGCCGCTGGTCGAGAACCAGATCCCCGACACGATGAAGAGCCGCGGGCTGACGCGCGAGCAGGTGATGAACGACGTCCTGCTCGCCGCGCAGCCGACCAAGCGGTTCGTCACCGTCGACCAGGTCGCGGCGCTCGCCCTGTTCCTGTGTTCCGACGCCGCGAGCGCGACGACCGGCGCCAATCATTCGATCGACGGGGGCTGGACCGCGCAATGAAGATTTTGCTGCGATTATCGTGCCTCGCCGTCGCGATGCTGCCGGCGTGCGCGCCGATGCACGCCGCCGGCCCGTCGGGCGTCGCCGCCGCCGATGCCGATATCGC
The DNA here is from genome assembly GCA_009993585.1 of Sphingomonadales bacterium. Taxonomy (GTDB): domain Bacteria; phylum Pseudomonadota; class Alphaproteobacteria; order Sphingomonadales; family Sphingomonadaceae; genus Flavisphingopyxis. Next base: position 31,270 of record JAACTG010000118.1, on the reverse strand, counting down.
GGGCTGGCGCGCCATCGCGACGAGCAGCGACCGCGACCGTGTCCGCAACTGGCGCCAGGCCTGGGTAAGCGCGCTGAGCGCGGCGCGAGCGGCGGGGCATGGCGCCGACATCGCCGCCGGCGGGGCGTTGTTCGACCCCGATGCGGCGCTGCCCAACCCCTATATCCCGCCCGGCGACTATCGCTGCCGCACGACCAAGCTCGGCGCGAAGCAGGCGGGGCTGCTCGATTACGCCGCTTATGGCTGGTTCGCCTGCCGCATCGCCGCCGAGCAGGAGATTTTCAGCCTGACCAAGCTGTCGGGGTCGCAGCGGCCGGTCGGCCTGATGTTCGACGACACCGACCGCCGCCAGGTGTTCCTCGGCACTCTCCAGCTCGGCGACGAGGAGGGGATCATCGATTACGGCGTCGATCCCGCCCGCGACATGGCGGGGCTGGTCGAGCGCATCGGCCCCGCGCACTGGCGCCTGGCGCTGCCCTATCCCGCGTTCGAATCGCTGCTCGACGTGATCGAGATCGAGCCCGCCGATTGAGGCCGCATGCGCGGCCCGTTACCGTTCAACAGCCCTGAAAGGTCCGATTGCGCCATGACCCCCAAATTCATCCTCGCCGTCGCCCTGCCGATGCTGCTCGCCCAGCCCGCCATGGCGCAGGTTGCGGCCCCCGATATCGACACCGCGATCGCGCGCGACATGCCGTCGCTGATGGAACTGTATCGCACGCTGCACGCGAACCCCGAACTGAGCGGCCAGGAAACCGCGTCGGCGGCGCGGCTGGCGGCCGAGGCGCGCAAGCTCGGCTTCGTCGTGACCGAACGGGTCGGCGGCACCGGCGTCGTCGCGGTGATGGAGAACGGGCCCGGACCGGTGCTGCTGATCCGCGCCGACATGGACGCGCTGCCGGTGACCGAGGCGACCGGCCTCCCGTTCGCGTCGCGGGTCCGCGTCACCACCGATGCCGGCGTCGAGACCGGCGTCATGCACGCCTGCGGCCACGATACCCACATGACCGCCTGGGTCGCCGCCGCGCGCCAGCTCGCCGCGCGCAAGGCCGAATGGTCGGGCACGCTGGTGATGATCGGCCAGCCTGCCGAGGAAACCGGCGCCGGCGCGCAGGCGATGCTCGACGACGGGCTGTTCACGCGCTTTCCCAAGCCGACGCACGCGATCGCCTTTCACGATGCGGCGCAGTTCCCTGCGGGCATGGTCGGCTATACGCCGGGCTATGCGCTCGCCAATGTCGACAGCGTCGATATCACGGTGAAGGGCGTCGGCGGCCACGGCGCCTATCCGCACACCACCAAGGACCCGATCGTCCTCGCCAGCAAGATCGTCATGGCGCTGCAAACGCTGGTGTCGCGCGAGGTCGATCCGCAGGCGCCCGCGGTCGTCACCGTCGGCAGCTTTCATGCCGGCGCCAAGCACAACGTCATCTCCGACGAGGCGCGGCTGCAGCTGACCGTGCGCAGCTATACCGACGAGGTGCGCGAGCAATTGCTGAGCGGGATCGCGCGGGTCACCAAGGGCGAGGCGATCGCCGCGGGAATCGACGAGGCGCGCATGCCCGTGGTGCGCGTCCTGCGCGACGACTATACGCCCTCGACCTACAACGTGCCCGCCATGGCCGAGCGCTTCGCCGCGGTTGCGACCGCGCGCTTCGGCGCCGAGCGCGTGATCAAGGCGCCGCCGGTGATGGGCGGCGAGGATTTCGGGCGCTATTATCGCGCCGATAAGAGCATCGAGAGCCTCATCTTCTGGGCCGGCGGGGTCGATCCGGCCGATTTCGCCGCCGCGCAGCGCGGGGAAAAGACGCTGCCGTCGCTGCATTCGGCGACCTGGGCGCCCAAGGCCGACCTGCTGATCGCGACCGCCGCCGAGGCGATGACCGCGATGGCGCTCGACATATTAAAGAAATGAAGGCGCGTATATTTGCCCCTGAGGACAATCATTTGCCGTCGGGAACCTAAATGATTGCGCAGCCGTTATCAGCGCAATGAAATCGAAAAGGGAGAATTGCGATGGCTGATGAAAAGATTACGACGCGCGACGACGGCGTCACCACCGAGCGCGTCGTCGAGCGCGATAACGGGCCCGACACCGTCTATGTCGAGAAATCGGGCGGCGGTGGCGGCCTCTTGATCGGGATCCTGATCCTCATCGCGCTAGCGATCGGCGCGTGGTTCCTGCTCGCGCAGAACAACAGCGAAGTCGCCAAGGACAATGCGGTGGCGGCCGCGGCCAGCGACGTCGGCGATGCGGCGCAGCAGGCCGGCGACGCCGTCCAGGACGCCGGCGAAGCGGCGCAGGAAGCCGTCGACGGTCAATAATCCTGAACCCGTTCGATCGGTAACGCATACGATCGAGCGACGTTCGGCCGGGCGCAGGCGCTTTGACGGCGCTTGCGCCCTTTTTCGTGTCGCCCGGCGGCGATCGGTGTAAAGTTAACCGACACTTTACCGCTTTGGCCTAAACCCTTGAAACAAGGGGTCGGGCTGGCCGACCTTATGGGGTACGAAAACCGGGCGATGTTGCGGCTTTTCAAGCATTATATCCCCTATCCCGTGCTGCTGCTGGGATTGCTCGACCTGCTTGCGCTCGCGCTCGCCGGCGAGATCGGCTGGCAGGCGCGCGCGATCCAGATCGGCATGGACGGCGGCGGTTTCGAGGATCGCCTCATTCCCATCGCGACATTCGCGGTTTCGCTGTGGGCGGCGATGGTCGCGGTCGGCGCCTATTCGAACGAGGCGCTGCTGTCGCTGCGCATTGCCCTGACCCGGCTGCTGGCGGCGATTTCGCTCGGCGTGATCTTCCTTTCGCTGATGAACTTCGCCGTGCCCGGCGCGACCTTGTGGCGATCGAATTCGCTCTATGCGATGATCGCGGCGATCTTCATCGTAACGCTGGTCCGCATAGCGATGCTCAAGGCGCTCGACAACGACAGCTATCGCCGGCGCATCGTCGTGCTGGGCGCGGGCGCGCGGGCCGAGCGGATCCGCCGCCTATCGCTCGCGCGCAACAGCGGTTTTCACGTCGCGGGCTTCATCGGCATGACCGACAATGCGCCGATCGTCGAAGGCGCGGTGCCGCGCGCGGCCATCGCCAACATGGCCAAATACGTCGTCGACCTGCGCGCCAACGAGGTCGTCCTCGCGCTCGAGGAGCGGCGCAACGCATTGCCACTCGACGACCTGCTCAGGATCAAGACGACCGGGGTGCACGTCAACGACCTGTCGAGCTTTTTCGAGCGCGAGACGGGGCGCGTCGACCTCGACAGCGTCAACCCGAGCTGGTTCATTTTCTCCGACGGCTTCACCGCCGGCCAGCGCCTGTCGAAGCTGGCCAAGCGGCTGTTCGATATCGTCGTCGCGCTCAGCCTGCTGGTGCTCGCGGCGCCGGTGATCGCGCTGTTCGCCGTGCTGGTGAAGGCGGAAAGCGCGGGCGCGGCATTCTATCGCCAGACGCGCGTCGGGCTCTATGGCCAGCCCTATGAGATCATCAAGCTGCGCTCGATGCGCAGCGACGCCGAAGCCGGCGGCATTGCGCTGTGGGCGAGCGAGGGCGACCCGCGCGTGACGCGCGTCGGGCGCTGGATCCGCATGCTCCGGATCGACGAGCTGCCGCAATGCTGGTGCGTCCTCAAGGGCGATATGAGCTTCGTCGGCCCGCGTCCCGAGCGCCCCGAATTCGTCGACCGGCTCCAGCAGCAGATCCCGTTCTACGCCGAGCGGCACATGGTCAAACCCGGCCTCACCGGCTGGGCGCAGATCAACCTGCCCTATGGCGCATCGGTCGAGGATTCGCGCGAAAAGCTGGAATACGACCTTTATTACGCGAAGAACTATACGCCGTTTCTCGACGTGCTGATCCTGCTGCAGACGATCCGCGTCGTGCTGTGGCCGGCGGGCGCGCGCTGATGGCCGCGGCGAGCCTCGACCACGCGACCGTGTCGCTGGTGGCGTCGCTGTCGGCGGCGCTGTTCGTCGCGCTCGCGGTCTGGGCGCTGCGCGCGGCGGGGCGCGAACGGCGATTACGCCACACGCTTGCGCTCGCGCTCAGCGCAACCGGTCTGTGGTCGGGATTTTCCGGACTGTTCCCCGATTCGCCGGCGAGTGCCGCTTTTCTGGAAACGTTCCGCAACGCCTGTTGGCTCGCCTATCTGTGGATGCTCGCCGGCAGTTTCGGACGCGAGAATTTCGCGCGCCCGGTGCGGCTGATCTACAAGGTCGTCGCGGCGATCCTGGCGTGCGTCGCGAGCCTGCAGCTGCTCGACGCGACCGGCGTCGTCGGCGGACCGTTGCTGCAATCGCTCTATGCCAATCTCAGCCTGATTGTCGCCGCGGCGATGCTGGTCCTGATGCACAATCTGTACGGCATCGTCGTCCAGAACAAGAACAGCGGTTTCGGCGCCAAATTCGCCGCACTGACGGCATTGTGGGCCTATGATTTCAATCTTTACACGATCGGCATCATCGCCGGGCTGCCCGCGGCCAAGCTGATCGCGCTGCGTCCGGCCCTCAGCATCTTGCTCGTGCCGCTGTTCGCGGTGGGCTGGTTGCACAAGGGCGACCGCACGCGCTTTGCGGTGTCGCGGCGGATGGCGTTCCAGTCGCTGTCGCTGTTCGCCATCGCGGCCTATCTCGGGATCATGGCGATCATCGCCAATGTCGTGCGATCGAGCGGCGGCGATTACGGATCGCTGGCGCAGCAGGCGGTGCTCGTCGGCGGCCTGGCGGCATTGCTGCTGCTCGCCCCGTCGCGCGGCTTTCGCGCCTGGTTCAAGGTCAACATCCTCAAGAATTTCTATCGCCAGCGATACGATTACCGCAGCGAATGGATGCGCTTCGCGCAGACCATCGGCCGCTCGCACGCCGATGGCGAACCGTTGCCGACCAGGGTGATCAAGGCGATCGCCGACATCACCGGCTCGCCCGGCGGGCTGCTGCTGCTGCCCGACGAGCAGATGACGCTGGTCCATGCCAGCGGCTGGAACTGGGACGATTTCGATGCCGGCGCGCTGCGCGTCCCGACACGCACCGCGCTGCATGTCGAGGAAAGCGGCTATATCGTCGAATTCGACGCCATCCGGACGCTGCCGCCAGGCGCCGACGAGCGCGCGATCTTCCCGGCGTGGATGCTGTCGAACGACGCTGTCTGGATCGGCGTGCCGCTGATGCATTTCGGCCGCCTTGCCGGGCTCGTGCTGCTCAAGCAGCCCAAGCCCGCGCGCTCGCTCGACTGGGAGGATTTCGACCTGCTCAAAGCGGTCGCGCGCCAGTGCGCGAGCTACCTCAGCGAAGCGCAGGGCCAGGACGCGCTTGCCGAGGCGCGGCGGTTCGACGAATTCAACCGCCGCTTCGCCTTCATCATGCACGATATCAAGAATGCGGTCAGCCAGCTCAGCCTGCTCGCGCGCAATGCCGAGCGCCACGCCGACAAGCCGGAATTCCGGCGCGACATGGTCGAGACGCTCAACATTTCGGTCGGCCGGATGAACACGCTGCTGGCGCGGCTGTCGCAGCATAACAAGGGCAAGCAGATGGACCCGGCGCGGCTGTCGCTGCGCGGCGTCGTCGATGCCGTGGTCGCGCAGAAACAGGGTCTCCACCCGATCGCCGTGACGGGCGAGGGCGATCTCGACGCCTTTGCCGACAGTGCCCGGGTCGAACAGATTATCGGTCACCTCGTGCAGAATGCGATCGATGCCAGCGATCCGGCCGAGCCCGTGCGGATCATCCTGCGCGGCGTCGATCGCCGCGTCGCCATCGATGTCGTCGATCGCGGCGAAGGCATGAGCGCCGACTTCGTCCGCAACGACCTGTTCAAGGCGTTCGCGTCGACCAAGGCGGGCGGGTTCGGCATCGGCGCGTTCGAGGCACGCGCGCTCGCGATCTCGCTCAACGGCCAGATCGAGGTCGAGAGCGAAGCCGGCAAGGGCAGCCGCTTTACGCTCTGGCTGCCCAAGGCGCAGGCGCAGGCGCCCGGCGCAACCGCACCCCAACGCAATGACAGGAACGTCGCATGACCGCCCAGGGCGACATCGCATCGCTGCCCAAGCTGCTCGTCGTCGAGGACGATCTGGGCCTGCAGAAACAGTTGCGCTGGGCCTATGAGGATTGCGAGGTCATCGTCGCCGGCGACCGCGCCGGCGCGATCGAGCAGCTGCGCCGCCACCGCCCCGCCGTCGTCACGCTCGACCTCGGCCTGCCGCCCGATGCCGACGGCACGCGCGAAGGATTTGCGACGCTCGACGAGATGCTCGCGATCGATCCCGAGCTCAAGGTCATCGTGGCGTCGGGCCATGCCGCGCGCGGAAGCGCGCTGACCGCGATCGAACGCGGCGCCTATGATTTCTACAGCAAGCCGATCGACATCGACGAGCTCGGCCTGATCGTGCGGCGAGCGTTTCACGTCAGCGCGCTCGAAGCGGAGAATCGTCGCCTCGCCGCCAACCAGGCCGCCCGACCGGCGATGGCGCGGCTGATCACCGGCGCGCCCGAAATGCTCAAGGTCATGCGCACGGTCGAACGCGTCGCGGCGACCGACGCGTCGGTCATGCTGCTCGGCGCCAGCGGCACCGGCAAGGAATTGCTGGCGCGCGGCCTGCACGATGCCAGCGCGCGCAAGGACGGCGCCTTCGTTGCGATCAATTGCGCGGCGATCCCCGAAAACCTGCTCGAAAGCGAGTTGTTCGGCCATGAAAAGGGCGCGTTTACCGGCGCGGTCAAGACCGTCGAGGGCAAGATCGAGATGGCCGACGGCGGCACGCTGTTCCTCGACGAGGTCGGCGACATTCCGCTCGCGCTGCAGGTCAAATTGCTCCGCTTCCTGCAGGAGCGCGTGATCGAACGCGTCGGCGGGCGGCGCGGCATCGCGGTCGATACGCGCATCGTCTGCGCCACGCATCGCGACCTCGACACGATGATCGCCGAGGCCGCGTTCCGCGAGGACCTGTACTATCGCCTCGCCGAGATCGTCGTCAAAATCCCGTCGCTCGCCGAACGGCCGGGCGATGCGGTGCTGCTGGCCAAGACCTTTACCCGCCGGATCGCGCAGGAAATGGGATCGAAGGTGCGCGGGCTGGCGCCGGGCGCGATGGCGGCGATCGACAGCTGGCCGTGGCCGGGCAACGTCCGCGAGCTCGAAAACCGGATCAAGCGCGCGGTCATCATGGCCGACGGCAAATATGTCTCGGCCGAGGATCTCGACATGGACGACGACGACGAGGCGGGCGCGGTGATCAACCTCAAGGCGGCGCGCGAGGCGAGCGACCGCGCGATGATCCGCCGGGCGATCGCGCGCTGCGACGGCAATATTTCGGCCTCGGCGAAACTGCTCGGGATCAGCCGGCCGACGCTGTACGACCTGATCAAGCAATATGGCATGCAAGAATGACCGCGATTCGCCCCCTCAGACGTTCGACCGTCATCGCGCTCGCGGCATGCGTCGGCCTGGTCGGCATCCCGATCGCCAGCGCAAGCGCGGGGGCCGATGGCCGGGCCGCCATCGCGCGCGCCCTCGATTACGAGCGCGCGCGCGACTATCGCGCGGCTCGGGTCGAAGCGCTCAATGCCGTGCGCGCGTCGCGCGGCGCCGCCGCCGCGCATCTCGTCCGCGCCCGCGTCGCGATCGCATTGAAGGACGGCGACGATGCCGCCGAGGCTGCCGCGGCCGCCGCGTCGGCCGGGGCGAGCGCCGACGAGGTGCGACCGCTTGCGGCGCACGCCGCCTTGCTGCGGGGCGAACCGGGCCGGGCGCTCGAGATCCTGGCGGAGGGACCGGTGCGCGCCGACGATGCCGCCTATGGCGCCCGGCTGCGCGGCATGGCGGCGCTGGCCGCGGGCGATCTGGCAAGCGCCGCGGGTGCGTTCGACGAAGCGGTCGCCATCGCCCCGCGCGATCCCGCGACCTGGATCGAAATCGCGCGCTTCCGCCTGGCCAATGCCGATCTTATCGGCGCGACCGACGCTGTCGACCTGGCAATCGAGATCGATCCGCGCAACGCCGCCGCGCTGCGCCTGCGCGCCAATATCACGCGCGACCGCAACGGCCTGATCGCCAGCCTGGCCTGGTACGAACGCGCGGTCGCGATCGACCCGTCGGATGTCGATACGCTCGCCGATTATGCCGCGACGCTGGGCGATGCCGGGCGCTATCGGGCGATGCTGGCGATCGCGCGGCGCGCGCATGCGCTGGCACCGCGCGATCCGCGTCCGATGTTCCTGCAGGCGGTGCTCGCGGCGCGGGCGAGCCAGTATCCGCTCGCCCGCTCGCTGCTCGAACGCGTCGAGGCCCAGCTCGGCGACCAGCCGTCGTACATGCTCGTGCGCGCGATCGTCGAAAATGCCTCGGGCGCACCCAATATCGCGCTCGGCTGGGCCGAGCGGCTGGTCGAGCGCCAGCCCGACAACGAGACCGCGCGCATCATCCTGGCCGATGCCAGCCTGACGGCGGGCGACAGCGCGACCGCCTGGGCGACGATGCGGCCGCTCGTCGTCGACCGCAGCGCCGACAGCTGGCACCTGCTGCTTGCCGCGCAGGCCTATGCCGCCAGCGGACAGGTGCCGCAGCCCGCCGACCTGATCGACCAGGCGGCGGCGTTCCCGGGGGTCAGCGCGACCTTCGTGCGCGGCGCTGGCGACGATGCGCGCGGCGCGGGCGCGCAGGCGATCCTGCCGCGCCTGCGATCGGCGCTGGCCGAGGGCGATCTCGGCGGCTCGGCGACGATGGCGCGCGACCTCGTCGCGGGGGCGCCCGGCGTCGCGGCCGCGCATGTCATTGCCGGCGATGTCGCCATGGCGCGCGGCGATTATGCCGGGGCGGCGGCCGACTACCGGCGCGCGATGGCGATCCGCGCCGACGAGGCGGCGGCGCTGCGGCTGGTCGATGCCTATCTCAAGGTCGGCGATCGCCAAGCGGCGAGCGAGACGCTGAGCGCGTTCCTCGCATCGTCGCCGCGCTCGATCGCGGCCAATCGCGTGGCGGCGGCCTTCTATCTCGACGCGCGCGACTGGGACCGGGGGATCGCGACGCTCGAGGCGCTGCGCGCTCGCCTTGGCAACCGCGAAGCGCTCGTCCTGTCGCAGCTCGGCCGCGCCTATCTCGGCAAGGGCGAGGACGAGCGGGCCCGCGACCTGTTGCGCCAGGCCTATGCGCTGCAGCCGGGCAATGCGGGAATAGCGAGCCTGCTCGGCCTGGCATTGTCGCGCACCGGCGGTTCGGCAGCGCGCGCGCGCGACCTCGCCGTCAAGGCGCTGCTAATCGAACCGGGCAATGCCACCTTCCGGCGGCGCTGGGAGCAGCTGGTCGGGTGACGCCTCAGGCGTCGAGCGCGGCCAGGTCCTCGATCTCGATCCCGATGCGGCGCATGTGCGCGGCGACCGGCGGCCAGACATTGTCGAGAAAATCGGCGCGCATCATGTCGCGCAGCTTGCGCGAGGCGCCGTCGGCGACGAACATGCCGACGCCGCGCTTGACCATGACGAGGCCGTCGTCCTGAAACGTCTGATAGGCCTTGGCGACGGTCAGCGGGTTGGCGCCTTCATCGGCGGCGAGCGCGCGGACCGACGGCAGCATGTCGCCGTCGCCATAGCGACCGTCGAGAATCGAGGCGGCGATGCTGTCGCGCAGCTTCAGGTAAACGGGCTTGTTGGGATCGATCATTCCGATTTATTGCCATAATACAGTGCGGCGGTCAAGCCGCCTGATCGGCGCGGTTCAGGGGCGCGGCGACCAGTGCGAAACGACGTCGGCGAGTGCCGGCCGGATCCGTTCCGCGGGCGATTCGCCCGGGCTGCCGATGAAGACGAAACCGGCGATGCGGTCGTCGGGCCCGGCGCCCAGCGATGCGGCGACGGCGGCGTTGAAGCTCGCCCAGCCGGTCACCCAGCCGGCGGCGAAGCCGTGCGCATGGGCGCCGTGGATCAGGTTCATCGCGGCCGCCCCGCACGACAGCTGCTGTTCCCAAAGCGGGATGCGGCTCGCGGTGTCGGGGGTCGATAGGACGACGACGAGGCACGGCGCCTGGTGGGCGAACGCATCGACCGCGTCGATCTCGACGCGCCCGGCATTGGGCTTTTCGCCACGATAGGCTGCCGTCAGCATCGCGGCAAAGGCATCGCGGCGATCGCTGGCGACGACGACGAAGCGCCACGGCGCCAGCTTGCCATGGTCGGGGGTGCGCGCCGCGATCGTCAAAATCGCGTCGAGTTGCGTCGCGTCGGGGCCGGGCGCGACGAGGTCGCGCGGGCGCGATGAGCGCCGCGAGGCGAGATAGGAAGGCAGGCTCGAAGGATCGTTCAGCATGGCGACAGCGACTAGCGGCATGAATGAAAAGCGACAATGCGGGCTTCACAAGCGCGGATTCGGCGCTACGGTGCCGCGCCAGCAGACAATAGGCCGCGTCAAGCGTCGGATTAAAAGGGGAATGATGTCGTGACACCAATGTTGGAAATGTCCCAGTGGCAGGAAGGCGACTGGATCGCCGCGATCGCCGTCGTCGTGTTGGGCGCCTTTTTGGCGATCGGCGGCTATGCGCTGATGCGGTCGAAACCGGAATTCGCGGGCCATCCCAAGGGCCTGTACATGCTGTTCTTCGCCGAAATGTGGGAACGCTTTTCCTATTACGGCATGCGTGCGCTGCTCATTTTCTACCTGACGCAGCATTGGCTGTTCAGCGACGGCCAGTCGACGCTGATCTACGGCGCCTATACCAGCCTCGTCTACATTACGCCGGTGCTCGGCGGTTATCTGGCCGATCGCTACCTCGGTCAGCGCAAGGCCGTGCTGTTCGGCGGCATCCTGCTCGCCTTCGGCCACGGTTTCATGGCGGTCGAGGGTGTCGGCGGCCAAGCCGATTCCACGATCAACGTGTTCTGGCTGGCGCTGGCGCTGATCATCGTCGGTTCGGGCTTCCTCAAGGCGAACATCTCGGTGATGGTCGGGCAGCTTTACCGGCTGACCGATCTGCGTCGCGACAGCGCCTATACGATCTTCTACATGGGCATCAACGTCGGCGCCGCGCTCGGCACGATCCTGGTCGGCTATCTCGGCCAGCGGGTCGGCTGGAGCTATGGTTTCGGCCTCGCGGGTATCGGCATGATCGCCGGCCTGGTCGTCTTCGTGCTCGGCAAGAAGGTCCTGCTCGGCGCAGGTGAAGCGCCGGCCGCGATTTCGCGCCAGAAGGAGATGCTGATCTATGCCACCGGCGTCGCCGCGGTCGCGGTGATGTGGGCGCTCGTGCAGTATCAGGATATCATCCAGAGCCTGCTCATCATCTCGGGTCTCGGCCTGCTCGGCTACGTCCTCTACCAGGCGTTCAAACTGCCCAAGGATGCGCGCGAGCGGATTTTCGCCATCCTCTTCCTGGTCGCGCTCAACCCCCTGTTCTGGGGTCTGTTCGAACAGGCGGGCGGCAGCCTCAACCTCTATACCGATCGCTATGCCAATATCGGCGACATCCCGGCGTCGCTGTTCCAGTCGATCAACCCGATCTACATCATCATCTTTGCGCCGATTTTCGCGGGGCTCTGGCAATTCCTAGGCAAGCGCGGTCTCGAACCTTCGGCTCCGGCCAAGTTCGCGCTCGCGCTGGCGCAGGTCGGTCTCGGCTTCCTCGTCTTCGTCTGGGGCGCCAATTCGGTCGGACCCGAAGTCGCCACGCCGGTGCTCTTCGTCTTCCTGATCTACCTGCTCCACACGACCGGCGAGCTGTGCCTGTCACCGGTCGGCCTCAGCGCGATGAACCGGCTGGCGCCATCGTTCATGGCGTCGCTGATCATGGGTGCATGGTTCTACATGACCGCAGTCGGCAATTTCGTCGCGGGCAAGATCGGCGAAGCGACCGGCGGCGAAGACGGCGAGATGACCAAGGGCGCGGTGCTCGACATCTACAACCAGATCGGTTGGGTGGCGATCGGCGCGGCGGTGGTCGTGCTGGCGCTCAGCCCGATCGTGAAGAAATGGATGCACCTCGACACGCTGCGTGACGCCGACCCGGGCGACGACCTGCTCGGCCGGGGCGAAGTCGGCGAGCCGCAGGCGGCCGGGGTTCATCCGGATACCTCGCCAAGGGGCTAAAACCCTTGCCCTGACGACAGTTGCAACGCGCCGCTGGTCAATCGACCGGCGGCGCGTTACGCATTGTGGTCGAATCAATCGGGGGAGTGGGTGACGGTGGGACCAAACATCACGTTGCGGGCGGGCATTTCGCTGGCCGTCCTGGCCATGCTCGGCGGGTGCGCGACAACCGCCGCCGACACCGGCGATACCGCCAGCGCAAGCGACCCCGCGGTCAAGCCGCCGCCGTTCGACACCAACCCCTATCCATCGACCTATCGTGCCTATCCCGGCGTGCCGACGGCGATCACCAACGTCACCGTGTTCGACGGTGAGGGCGGCCGGATCGACGGCGGCACCGTCGTCTTCGCCAACGGCAAGATCGTCGCCGCGGGCGATGCGGCGACGCCGATCCCCGCCGGCGCGACGGTGATCGACGGCACGGGCCGCTTCGTCACCCCCGGCATCATCGACGTGCACAGCCATCTCGGCGTCTATCCCTCGCCGGGCATCGATTCGACCAGCGACGGCAACGAGGCGACCAGCCCGACGACGCCCGAGGTGTGGGCCGAGCACAGCGTCTGGCCGCAGGATCCCGGCTTCGGCCGCGCGATGGCCAATGGCGGCATCACCGCGTTGCAGATCCTGCCCGGATCGGCGAACCTGATGGGCGGCCGGACGGTCACACTCAAGAACGTGCCGTCGCGCACCGTCCAGGGGATGAAGTTCCCCGGCGCGCCCTATGGCATGAAGATGGCGTGCGGCGAAAATCCGAAGCGGGTCTACGGCGGCAAGGGGCGGATGCCCTCGACCCGGATGGGCAATTTCGCGGTCAACCGCGCGACCTGGGCAAGGGCGCTCGAGTACAAGCGCAAGGTCGACGCCGGCAAGGAGGTCGCGCGCGACCTTGCCAACGAAACGCTCGCCGGCGTGCTCGCGGGCGACATCCTGGTCCACAATCACTGCTATCGCGCCGACGAGATGGCGCTGGTGATCGATATGGCGAAGGAATTCGGCTATAAGGTCACCGCCTTCCACCACGCCGTCGAAAGCTACAAGGTCGCCGACCTGCTCGCCAAGAACGGCGTCTGTTCGGCGATGTGGGCCGACTGGTGGGGGTTCAAGCTCGAGGCCTATGACAGCGTCCCCGAAAACATCGCGCTGGTGCAGCAGGCGGGCGCCTGCACGATCGTCCATTCGGACGACGCCAACGGCATCCAGCGGCTCAACCAGGAAGCGGCCAAGGCGCTCGCCAGCGGTCGCCGCATGGGGATCGCGATCAGCGATGCCGAGGCGTGGACCTGGCTCAGCTCCAACCCCGCCAAGGCGCTCGGCATCGAGCAGCAGACGGGCAGCCTGACGCCCGGCAAGATGGCCGACATCGTGCTGTGGAACGGCAATCCGTTCAGCGTCTATACGCGCCCGGCCAAGGTCTGGGTCGACGGCGCATTGCTGTTCGACGCCAGCGACCCGGCGCGCCGCCCGGTGACCGATTTCGAACTCGGCCAGCCCGGCGAAGGAGACGTGAAATGACGCGCATCGCAACGCTCGCCGCCGCGCTGCTCGCGACGGCCGTCTTCGCCCCCGCCGCGCAGGCGCAGGATGTCGCGATCACCAATGCCAGGCTCGTCATCGGCGACGGTTCGGCGCCGATCGACGGCGGCACCGTCGTCGTGCGCGGCGGCAAGGTCGTCAGCGCGGGGGCGGGGGGCGCGCCCGCCGGCATGTCGGCGATCGACGCCCGCGGCGCCTGGGTCACGCCGGGACTCGTCGCGGGCTTCAGCCGCATCGGCCTGGTCGAGATCGACGCCGTCGAGGGCAGCAACGACACCGGCGCGACGCGCTCGCCGTTCAACGCAGCGATCGATATCGCCCCCGCGCTCAACCCGCTCGGATCGGCGATCGCGGTCAACCGCGCCTATGGCGTCACCCGCGCGCTCGTCTATCCGGGGTCGTCGAGCGGCCTGTTCCGCGGTCGCGGCGCGGTCGTCGATCTCGGCGCCGACCGCGACATGCTGACGCGCGGCGGCGTGTTCCAATATGTCGAGTTCGGCGAACGCGGCGCGGGCCAGGCGGGCGGCAGCCGCGCCGCGACCTTCCTTACCTTTCGCGCGCTGCTCCAGGAGGCGCGCGATTATGCGCGCAACCCGGCGGCCTATGACGGGCGGTCGAAGGATTCGATCCTGCTGCGCGCCGATGCCGAGGCGCTGGCGCGCGTCATCGACGGGCGCGACCTGTTGTTCGTCAAGGCCGATCGCGCGGCCGACATCTTGAACGTCGTCAAGCTCAAGCGCGAATTTGCCGGGATCAGGCTGGTGCTGGTCGGCGCGGTCGAAGGCTGGACGGTGGCGCGCGAGATCGAGGCGGCGGGCGTGCCCGTCATCGCCCCCGCGCTCAACGACCTGCCCGCCAGTTTCGAACAGCTTGCCGCGACCCAGTCGAACGTCGGCCGGATGGAGGACGCCGGCGTCACCGTCGCGATCGGCATGGTCGACGACTGGGACGTGCACATGATCCATTACCTCACCCAATATGCCGGCAATCTCGTCGGGCTGGAAAGAGTGCCCGGCGCGGCGGGGCTGAGCTGGGACGAGGCATTCGCGACGATCAGCTCGCGCCCGGCGGAGATCGCGGGAATGGGCGACGTCATCGGCTCGCTTCGCCCCGGCCGCGTCGGCGACGTCGTGATCTGGGACGGCGACCCGCTCGAACTGGCGAGCCGCCCGGTCGCGGTCTATATCGACGGCGTCGCGCAACCTTTGGCAACACGGCAGGACCGCCTGCGCGATCGCTATGCGACGCCGTCCGAAGGCGCGCTGCCCAAGGCGTACGACCGATAGGAGCGGCGGCGATGGATGCGATGACGATGCTGATCGTGGCGAGCGTGGCGTTCGTCGGTAGCCATTTCGTCCTGTCGCATCCGTTGCGGGCGCCGCTGGCGCGCCGACTGGGCGAGGGCGGCTTTCGCGGCCTGTACTCGCTCGTCGCGCTGGCGACCTTCGGCTGGATGCTGTGGGCGTGGCGCGCGGCCCCCGACCGCGTCGATTACAATGGCGGCGATACGGCGTGGATCGTCGCGACGGCGCTGATGTGGGTCGCCTCGGTGCTGCTCGTCGGCAGCTTCAGCGGCAACCCGGCGCTGCCCGCGCCCGGCGCCAGCCGCGCCGCGTTGCGCGATCCCCGGGGCGTGTTCGCGATCACGCGCCACCCGATGATGTGGAGCTTCGCGATCTGGGGGCTGGTCCATGTCCTGATCGCGCCGAGCGCGCGCAACCATGTCCTGATGCTCGCGATCATCGTCCTCGCGCTCGGCGGCGCGTTCGGCCAGGACGGCAAGAAGGAACGGCTGATGGGCGACGTCTGGCACGGGTGGCGCGCGAAGACCGCCTATGTCCCGTTCGCGGCGCAGCTGACCGGGCGCCTGTCATGGGGCGCGGCGATGCCATCGCCGGGCGTGCTGGCGATCGGCACGCTGGTGTGGCTCGGCGCGAGCTGGGCGCATGCCGCGGCCGGAGCGCCGGTTGCGGGACTCTGGCGCTGGATCGGCTAGCGCGGCGCTAGAGCCGCACCATCTTCATGCCCATTTCGCCATAGCGGTCGCCCGAGGTGGCGCCGCGCGGCGCGGCGTTGTCGAGCTTGACGAGGTCGGCGGGGGTCAGCGTGACGGCGGCCGCGGCCATACTGTCGCGCATCGTTTCGCGGCGCTTGGTGCCGGGGATGGGGACGATGTCGTCGCCCTGCGCCAGCAGCCAGGCGAGCGCGATTTGCGCCGCGCTGACGCCGTGATCGTCGGCGATCTCTCGCACGGTATCGACGATCGCGAAATTGGTCGCGGCATTCGCTTGCGACCAGCGCGGATCGTTGCGGCGCCAGTCGTCGGCGGGCAAATCGTCGATGTTTTGGAAGCCGCCGGTCAGGAAGCCGCGGCCGAGCGGGCTGTAGGGCACGAAGCCGATGCCGAGGTCGCGGCAGGTGGGCAGGATATCGTCCTCGACATCGCGTTCCCACAGCGAATATTCGCTCTGCAGCGCGGCGATCGGATGGACCGCGGCGGCCCTTCGCAGCGTCGCCGGAGCGGCTTCGCTGAGGCCGATATGGCGGACCTTGCCCTCGCGCACGAGATCGGCCATCGCGCCGACGGTGTCCTCGATCGGCACATCGGGGTCGACGCGATGCTGGTAGAACAGGTCGATGCAATCGATGCCGAGACGCTTCAGCGATCCTTCGACCGCGCGCCGCGCGTTGGCGGGGCTGCCGTCGACGCCGACGATCGCCTGGTCTTCGAACCTGAAACCGAATTTGGTCGCGATGACCAGGCCGTCGCGCGCGCCGCTGCCCTTGGCCCTGATCGCCTTGCCCAGCAACTCCTCGTTCTGGAACGGGCCATAGATTTCGGCGGTATCGAAAAAGGTCACGCCCAGCTCGATCGCTTCGTGGATCGTCGCGATCGCCTCGTCCTCGTCGGCATGGCCGCCGTAGATGATGTTGCCCCCGGTGATCATCGGCATGCAGCCGATGCCGAGCGCGGAGACGGTCAGGCCGTCACCCAGTTGGCGCTGTTTCATGTCCGCTTTCCTTCAAATTGGGGGAGTGCGCCGCGACCGTCGTGGTCACCGCCATGTCCATCGTCACGTTACCGACCGTACGCATGATATCGGGAAAAGTTTCGACCGCGACCAGCAGCCCGAGCGGCTGCACCGGCAGTCCCATGGCGAGGTTGATCGGCGCGATCGAGCTGATGAAGCTGATTGATCCGGGCAGCGACACCGCGCCCATCGTCGTGATCGCCGCGACGATGACGCCGGCGGCGAGCATCGGCACCGTCAGCGTGATGCCGAGCCAGTGCGCGACGTAGATCGCGACCGCGAGGTTCATCGCCGGGCCGGTGGCGCGGAACAGCGCGACCGCGATCGGCAGCACGATATCGACCTTGCGTTCGTCGATGCCGAGCGATTTCGAACCCTCGACCATCGCCGGCAGCGAGGCGAGCGAGCTTTGCGTCGAGATCGCGACGGCGTGCGCGGGGATGGCGGCGCGGACGAACTTGCCGAGCGGCTGGCGACCGGCGACGCGCGCGACGACGAAGGCGAGCAGCCAGACGATCGTGCCGACCGCGGTGACGATGAGGACGTAATGCGCCAGCGCGCCGAACGCGGCGGCGCCGGCCTTTGCGCCGACGACGAGCGCGAGCGCGAAGACGCCGATCGGCGCGATCATCAGCACCCAGCCGATCAGGATGATCATCGCCGCGGCGATCGCCTCGAAGAAATCGGAGACGGTGCGGCGGCGCTTTTGCGGGAGGCGCGACACGGCGAAGGCGAAGGCGAGGGTGAAGATCATCAGCGGCAGGATTTCGTCGTTGGCGGCCGAATTGATCGGATTGGTCGGCACGATCGCGCGAAGGAATTCGCTGAACGGTGGAATGTCGCCGGTCGGGGCCGACTGGCCGAGCGCGGCGGCGAGCGCCTGCGCCGCCTCGCGCGGCATCGGGAACGCCTCGAGCAGCAGCGGCGTCACCAGCGCGGCGATCAGCGACGAGCTCCACAGGATCGCGATCATGATCAGCACCGCCTTGGCGGTAAAGCGCCCGGCGCGCGCGACCTTGGCGGTCTGTACGATGCCGACGATCAGCAGCGCGACGACCAGCGGCACGACCGTCATCCTGAGGCCGTTGAGCCAGACGGTGCCGACGACGTCGGCGGATTCGGTCACCAGCGGCGATGCGTTGCCCATCATCGCGCCGAGGATCAGCCCGCCGACCAGCGCCCCCAGGATCCACAGGACCGGAATGCGGACGTTGGGAATGGCGGAGCTTTCCTCGGCCGCGGGCGCGCCGGTATCGGTGTCGGTCATCGCGCGGTCATGACACGCAAGCCGACGGCGTAAAAGGCGAATTCGCATCGGCCGGCGCGGGCCGGCTTGCGTCGGGTCGGACTTTGCCGATAGGAGGCTCGACGACCAACCGCCTTGCAAGGGAGCGACCATGACGCGCAGCTTTTTCGGCACCGACGGCATTCGCGGGTTGACCAACAGCCGGCCGATGACCGCCGAGATCGCGATGAAGGTCGGCATGGCCGCGGGCGCGCACTTCCTGCGCGGCGACCACCGCCACCGCGTCGTCGTCGGCAAGGATACGCGGTTGTCGGGCTATATGATCGAAAACGCGATGGTCGCGGGCTTCACCAGCGTCGGCATGGACGTCATCCAGCTCGGCCCGATGCCGACGCCGGCGGTGGCGCTGCTGACGCGCGAGATGCGCGCCGATCTGGGCGTGATGATCTCGGCCAGCCACAACCTCTACCAGGACAACGGCATCAAGCTGTTCGGCCCCGACGGCTACAAGCTGTCCGACGCCGACGAAATCGCGATCGAACGGCTGCTGGGGGTCGAGGCGACGCTCGCCGATCCCGCCAATATCGGGCGCGCGCGCCGGATCGAGGACGCGCGCGGCCGCTATATCCACGCGCTCAAGCAGTCGCTCGCGCAGGACGTCCGTTTCGACGGCCTCAAGGTCGTGATCGATTGCGCCAACGGCGCCGCGTACAACACCGCGCCGACCGCGATCTGGGAACTGGGCGCCGAAACGATCGCGATCGGCGTCTCGCCCGACGGGCGCAACATCAACGACGGCTGCGGATCGACCGCGCTCGAACAGCTCAAGCAGCGCGTATTGTTCGAACAGGCCGATATCGGCATCGCGCTCGACGGCGACGCCGACCGGCTGATCGTCGTCGATGAAAAGGCGCAGACGGTCGACGGCGACCAGATCATGGCGCTGATCGCGACGACGCTGGCGCGCCAGGGCAAGCTCAGGGGCGGCGGCGTCGTCGCCACGGTGATGTCGAACCTCGGCCTCGAACGCTATCTCGAGACCCAGGGACTGGCGCTCGAGCGCACCAATGTCGGCGATCGCAATGTCCTCGAACGCATGCGCGGCGGCGGTTTCAACGTCGGCGGCGAACAATCGGGCCATATGATCCTGACCGATCACGGCACCACCGGCGACGGCACGATCGCGGCATTGCAGGTGCTCGCCGCACTGGCCGATGCCGGGCGTCCGGCGAGCGAGCTGCTGCACCTGTTCGAACCGGTGCCGCAACTGCTCAGGAACGTGCGCTATGCCGTCGGCGCGGACCCGCTCGACGATGCCGCCGTGACCGCAGTGATCGCCGATGCCGAGCGCGAGATCGACGGCAAGGGCCGGCTGCTGATCCGCAAATCGGGCACCGAACCGCTGATCCGCGTGATGGCCGAGGGCGACGACGCCGCCCAGGTCGAGACCATCGTCGGGCGCATCTGCGAAGCGGTGGAGGCGGCTGCGCGCTGATGCTCGACATGCGCGAAGATATCGAAATTTGCTCGTTCGAATGCACCTTTTGCCAACCATGCGTGATTAAGCTGGGCGCGGCGCTGGAACGGCATCCGGCGTCGATCGAACGAAGGCATTGCCCGTGACCCCGCGCATACTCGTCATTGCAGGATCGGATTCGGGCGGCGGCGCGGGCATTCAGGCCGATATCAAGACGATCACAATGCTCGGCGGCCATGCGATGACCGCGATCACTGCGGTGACCGCGCAGAACACCGTCGGCGTCGATGCGGTGCACCCGGTCCCGACCGCCATCGTCATGGCGCAGATCGACGCGGTCGTCGAGGATATCGGCGTCGACGCGGTCAAGATCGGCATGATCGGATCGCCCGACACCGCGCGCGCGGTCGCCGAGCGGCTGCGCGAGGCGAACGCGGTGCCGATCGTGTTCGACCCCGTGATGGTCGCCACCAGCGGCGCGGCGCTGGCCGATGCCGCGACGATCGCGGCGTTCGCCGAGCTGATGGACCGGGCGACGATCGCCACGCCCAACCTGCCCGAGCTCGCCGCGCTGGCGGGGCATCGACCCGAGGAGGACGATCCCGTCGCCTCGGCCCTCAAGCTTGTGTCCGATCACGGCTGCGCGGTGCTGATCAAGGGCGGTCACGACGAGGGCGACCAGCTCGTCGATGCGCTGATCGAGGAAGACAATATGACGAGCTGGCAGGGCAGCCGGATCGACACGCCGCACACGCACGGCACCGGTTGCACGATGGCGAGCGCGATCGCGACCTTCCTGGCCTATGGCTGCGACCTGCCCGCCGCGGTCGACCGCGCGCGCGAATTCGTCCGCATGGCGTTGCGCGGCGCGCCGGTGCTCGGCCAGGGCCACGGCCCGATGGGGCAGGGCAGTGTCGGGGCGGGCTGGGGCACCGGCCTCGTCATGAACCAGGTCACCGTCTGCATGGACGATTACGCGGCGTCGCGCGATTTCTATCGCCAGCTCGGCCTCAGGCAGATCGTCGCCAACCCGCCCGATTATGCGCGGTTCGAACTCGCCGGCGGGGCGACCTTTTCGATCCATCGCGATCCGCGCTTCGGTACCCCGGGCGGCACCACGGTCTATTTCGAAAGCGCCAATCTCGATGCCGAGGTCGACCGCTTGCGCCGCGCGGGGCTGGCGTTCGAGCATGCGCCGATCGACCAGCCCTGGCTGTGGCGCGAGGTGCGCCTGCGCGATCCGTTCGGCAATATCGTCTGCCTCTATTCGGCGGGCGAGAACCGGCGCTTTCCGCCGTGGCGCAGCGCATGAGCGAGGTCGGGTCGGTCGCCGGGGTCGACGAGGCCGGGCGCGGTCCGCTGGCGGGACCGGTCGTCGCCGCGGCGGTGATCCTGTGCGGGCGGCAGATCCGCGGCCTGGCCGACAGCAAGATCCTGTCGGCCGCGCGCCGCGCCGCGCTGCACCCGCGCATCCGCGATCGCTGTCACGTCGGTGTCGGTATCGCCTCGGTCGAGGAGATCGACGCCCTCAACATCTTCGCGGCGACGATGCTGGCGATGACGCGCGCGGTCGAGGCGCTGTGCAAAACCGCGGGATGCGATCCCGAACGCGTGCTCGTCGACGGCAATCTGACGCCGCACGGGCGCACCGCCGGCTGGCGCTGGCGCGCCGAACCGATCGTCGGCGGCGACGCCATCGAACGCTGCATCTCGGCCGCGTCGATCGTCGCCAAGGAAACGCGCGATGCGATGATGGTCGAAGCCGATGCCCGCTATCCCGGCTATGGTTTCGCCCGGCACAAGGGATATGGCACGCGCGATCACATGGCCGCGCTCGGCGAGCTCGGGCCGTGCCCGCTCCATCGCCGCAGCTTCGCCCCCGTCAGGCAGCTCGTCCTGATCTGAGCGTCGCAATAATCGCGGGTGAGTCCTCGGCGCCACACCACTAGGTCTGGTGGCGCGCCGGCGCACAGCGACTCCACATGCTGTGGGGGACTCGTTTCGTTCCCGCGATGTTAACCATTTTGTGAGGCTCTTTCCCTAAGCTTTTGAACTTGACGGGGGACTCCCCGGCCAACAGTTTGCGTCTCAACAAGGGGAGCGGAAATGGGCATGATCGAAAAAGTCGGCGTCAAACGGGCGCAGGTCAAAGCGACGCCGCGCGCGCTCGACCTGCCGCTCGGGCAGATCGTCCAGGGCGACTGCATCGCCGAAATGGCGAAACTGCCCGACGATTGCATCGACATGATCTTCGCCGATCCGCCGTACAATCTGCAGCTCGGCGGCGACCTGTTCCGGCCCGAAGGCGGCCGCGTCGATGCCGTCGACGACGAATGGGACAAGTTCGCCACGCTCGCGATCTACGACAAGTTCACGCGCGCCTGGCTCGCCGAGGCGCGCCGGATCCTGAAGCCGAGCGGGTCGATCTGGGTGATCGGCAGCTATCACAACATCTTTCGCGTCGGCACCGCGATCCAGGACGAGGGCTTCTGGATCCTCAACGACATCGTCTGGCGCAAGTCGAACCCGATGCCCAATTTCAAGGGCACGCGCTTCACCAATGCGCACGAGACGCTGATCTGGGCGTCGAAGTCCGAAGGGTCGCGCTATACGTTCAACTATCGCGCGATGAAGACCCTGAACGACGAGCTGCAGATGCGTTCCGACTGGCTGTTCCCGATCTGCGGCGGGCAGGAGCGGCTGAAGCGCGGCGGCACAAAGGCGCATCCGACGCAAAAGCCCGAGGCGCTGCTCTATCGCATCCTGCTCGCGGCGACCAAGCCCGGCGACGTCGTCCTCGACCCGTTTTTCGGCACCGGCACGACCGGCGCCGTCGCCAAAAGGCTGGGGCGCGACTGGATCGGGATCGAGCGCGAGAGCGATTACATCGAAGTCGCGAGCGAACGCATCGCCGCCGCGCTGCCGCTCGACGAGAGCGCGCTCAAGACGATGCAGTCGCCCAAGGCGGCGCCGCGCGTCGCGTTCGGCACGCTGGTCGAGACGGGCTATCTCAAGCCCGGCGCGGTGATCTGCGACGCCAAGCGCCGCTGGAAGGCGAAGGTGCGCGCCGACGGCAGCCTCGAATGCCTCGGCACGACCGCATCGATCCACAAAATGGGCGCGACGCTGCAGGGCGCGCCGAGCTGCAACGGCTGGACCTTCTGGCATTTCGAGGCCGAGGGGGCGGGGCTTAAGCCGATCGACGATCTGCGCCAGACCTATTTGCTGGCGAACGAGCCTTAACGCTCCCCTCCCGCTTGCGGGAGGGGCCGGGGCGGCGCTTGGCGCGCGACGCTCTCCGGGATCGGCCCGCGCCTGACGCCGCGCGCAAGCGGGCGGGCGACTCTAGGCGTCGACAAGTTCGGAACAGGCCGTAAAAAGAGCCATGACCCAGTTCCCCAACATCGCCGCCGATGCGCGGCTCTACCTGCAGCCGGCGTGCTTCGTCGAGCGGCCGCACGAGCTCGACGGGCGCGTCGCGCGGGTCGCCCGGTCGATGCTGTGGTTCGCCGCCTGGGCGGTGCGCTGGCGCCGCGGCGAGGGCGGCGCGCGGCTGGGCGAGGCGCTCGTCCCGGTCGAGCGGGCCGACGAGTGGATCGCGGGCCTTGCCGATCCGCTGCGGCGCCAGGCCGAGGCGGCGCGCGCAGGCGTCGCCGCAGAGCGCGCGCCGCTGTCGCTCGGCGAGCGCACGATCCGCTTCGACGAGCCGCGCGTGATGGGCATCCTCAACGTCACGCCCGACAGTTTTTCCGACGGCGGCCGGCATGGCGGCAACGTCGATCGGGCCGCAGATGCGGGGTTCGCGATGGCGGCCGCCGGCGCGGCGACGATCGACATCGGCGGCGAATCGACGCGGCCCGGCGCCAAGCCGGTGTGGGAAGGCGACGAGATCGAACGCGTCGTGCCGGTCGTCGATCGCCTGGCGAAAAGCGGCGTCGCGGTGTCGGTCGACACGCGCAAGGCGGCGCTGATGGAGGCGGCGCTGGCGGCGGGCGCGGGGATCGTCAACGACATTTCGGCGCTGCTCTATGACGAGCGCGCGGTCGAGGTGGTCGCCGCCGCCGCCTGCCCCGTCGTGCTGATGCACGCGCCGTCGCAGTCGAGCGACCCGCACAAGGATGCGCGCTACGACGACGTCGTGCTCGACGTGTTCGACTGGCTGGCGCGGCGGATCGAGACGGTCGTCGCGGCGGGCATATCGCGCGACCGGATCATCGCCGATCCGGGCATCGGCTTCGGCAAAGGCGTCGCCGACAACCTGGCGCTGACCAACAGCCTGGCGTTGTTCCACGCGCTCGGCGTGCCGCTGCTCTATGGCGCCAGCCGCAAGCGCCTGATCGGCGCGATCGATGGCGAGGCCGAAGCCGGCGACCGGATCGGCGGGTCGATCGCGCTGCACATGCGCGCCGTCGAGCTCGGCGCGAATATCGTGCGCGTGCACGATGTGCGCGAAACGGTGCAGGCGGTAAAGGTCTGGCGCGCGCTGCGCGACGCCGCGCTGAGCTGTTAGGAGCGGCAGCCCAAGCTTTCGCAAGCATGCACGGCGAAAGACCTGGGCTAAAATCTTCTATAGAATCATATCTATCGTAAAGCGTCGTAAAGGCGATCGTTGCACCTTGGCCCGATCGTGCCTGATATCTTGTTCCCCGAGCATTTGGGGATTAGGAATACACGCAGGCAATTGGGGATCGACGAAGAATTAAAGGGGGCGAACCATGCATCGGCGGGAATTGCTCAAGACGGGTTCGATGATGGCGTTGGTGGGAAGCGCGCTCATGCCTTCGCGGCTGTTGGCAAGCGAGCCGCGCCTGACGCACCAGGGATATTCGGTCGGCGGCGCCGAACAGTCGCTCGCCTATCACTGGCTCGACGTGCTGCTCGACACTGCCGCGACCGAGGTCGGCCGCGTCGGTGCGCGACCGACGATCCTGGCGCGCGCGATGGCGGTGGTGACGGCGGCGATGTACGAGGCCTGGGCGGCGTTCGACGACAAGGCGCGCGGCCAGTTCTTCGGCGACAGCCTGCGCGTCGCGCCGAGCGAGCGGACGCTCGCCAACAAGCAGGCCGCGATCAGCTACGCGGCGGCCTGCGCGATCACCGACCTCTATCCCGAATCGCGCACCAATATCGAAGCGGCGCTGCGCAAGTTCGGCTTCGATCCGATGAAGGCTGTGGCTTCGCGTGCCTCGCCGATCGGGATCGGTACGCTGGTCGGAGAGAAAATCTGCGCGCACAAACATGGCGACGGCGCCAACCAGATGGGCGACGAGGTCGGATCGAGCGGCGTGCCCTATTCGGATTACACCGAATACGCGCCGGTCAATTCGCCCGACCATGTCTTCAACCCCGATCGCTGGCAGCCGATTACCTTCCGCCGCGACGACGGCAGCACCTTCGCACCGGGGTTCCTGACGCCGCAATGGTATCGGGTCGAGCCGTTCGCGCTCGCGAGGCCCGATCAGTTCCGCGCCCCCGAACCGCCGCGCGTGGGTTCCGACCGGCTCAAGGCCGATATCGACGAGGTCATGCATTACAACGCCACGCTGACGCCCGAGCAGAAGGCGGTCGTCGAGTTCATGCGCGACGGCCCGCAATCGACCGGCCAGTCGGGCCACTGGCTGCGCCTGGCGCAGGACGTGTCAAGGCGCGACCATTATAGTCTCGACCAGGACGTGAAGCTGTTCTTCCAGGTCGGCCAGTGCGCCCACGACGCCTTTATCGCCTCGTGGGATTCGAAACGCTATTGGGATACGTCGCGCCCGTGGACGCTGGTGCGCTATTATTACGGCGACCAGACGATCAAGGGCTGGGGCGGCCCCGGCAAGGGCGTGATCGAGATGAAAGCCTCCGACTGGTATCCCTATTCGCCCTATATCTTCGTCAGCCCGCCGTTCCCGAGCTATGTCTCGGGTCACAGCACCGTCAGCGGCGCCTGCGGCGAAACGCTGAGGCTATTCACCGGCAGCGACCATCTCGGGGCCGAGCTGGTGCGCCATCCGGGCGAAATCACCGAACCCGATGCGATGGGTCCCGACGTCACGCTGTATCTGCCGACCTTCACCGAGACGGCGGACATGGCGGGGATCAGCCGGGTGATGGGCGGCTATCATATCCAGGCCGACAATATCGAGGGCCTGAAGATGGGCCGCAGCGTCGGCAGGCTGGTCCATGAACGCGCGCAGGATCTGTTCGGCCACGCCTAGCGCGGCAGCGGTTATGCGGCGGTGTCGATGCCGAGGTCGCTCAATTTGCGATAGAGCGTCGAGCGGCCGATGCCGAGGCGGCGCGCGACCTCGCTCATGCGGCCGCGATAATGGCCGATGGCGAGGCGGATGACGTCGGCCTCGATTTCGGACAGCGGCCTGAGATTGCCGTCGCCGGCATAGAGCGTGATGCCGACGCCGTCGCTGGGTTGCGATGCGGCCCCCTTGGTCGGCGCGACGATCGTCGCCGCCTGGACGTTGGGCAGATCGGCGAGCGTGATCGCGTCGCTGTTGCAGGTCACCGCGGCGCGGAACAGGACGCCCTCGAGCTGGCGGACATTGCCCGGCCAGTGATAGGCGCGCAGCAGGTTGAGCGCGTCCTCGCTCAGGCCGAGCGAGGGCATGTTGGGCAGCCGCGCGAAACGACCGAGGAAATGGCGGCACAAGGGACCAATATCGCCGTCGCGTTCGCGCAGCGGCGGTACCTTCAGCTGCACCGTCGCGAGCTTGTAATAGAGGTCCTCGCGAAATCCTCCGGCGCCGGCGGTCGCGGCGAGATCGATGCTGGTGGCGGTCACGATCCGGGTGTCGACCTCGATCAGCTGCTTGCCCCCGAGCGGCGAGAAGCGTCCCGTCTCGACCGCTTCGAACAGCATGCGCTGCTGGTCGTCGGGCAGCAGTTCGATATGGTCGATATAGAGCGTGCCGCCATCGGCCGCGAGCAGCTTGCCGTCCTGGCGGTTGAAGGCGCCGGCAAAGGCCCCGCTTTCATGACCGAACAGGCACGAACCGATCAGCGCCGGCTCGAGGCTTGCACAATCGACGGTGACGAAGGGGCCGCGCGCGCGCGACGACGATGTGTGGATCGCCTTGGCGAGTTGCAGCTTGCCGCTGCCCGGCTCGCCCTCGATCATCAACGGCACGCGCGCCCGCGCCGCCTTGGCGGCGATCGCGAGCGCTGAGCGATAGGCGCTCGAAGTGCCGATCATCGCGTCGAAATCGAGGTCGGCGGCGAATTTTTCGAACAGCGGGCGCAGCTCGCCGCGGTGTCGCTTTTGCTCGGTCAGCGCCGACAGCGCGGCGATCAAGCGGACCGGCGATGCCGGCTTGTGAAAGATATCGGACGCGCCCGCGCGCATCGCCGCGATCGCCTCTTCGGTCATCGTGCCGCCGGTCATGACCAGCATCGGCAGCGACGGGCGCGCGACGCGGAATTCGCGAACGAACAGCTCGATCTCGTCCTCGGCGCCCCAGTTGTCGATCACCACCGCGTCGAGCGCCATGCCGTCCTGCGTGCCGAGCTGGGCGAGCGCGGTTTCGGGATCGGCGGCGAAGATCGTGCGCCATCCGTCACGCGCGGCGATGGCCGAAACCATTCGCTGCTGAGCCGGCTCGTCGTCGACGAGCATCAGCATTTTCACGCCCTGCGCAGTGGCCATCTATTCCCCGCCTCTTGGTATTCCCGTCTCTTGGGCGACCGTAAGCCAAGGGGGTAAAAACGGTCTTAAGCCGTGGCGGATAATCGCGCGGCGCTGAGCGGACCGATGTCGGCACTTGAGGCCCGCCGCGCGCACGACTATGGCTGAGGGCCAAGGACGCTAAGCAAGGGGCTGAATATGGCGCATAATGATATGAAACAGGCGGAAACCAGCTATTCCGGGTTCCTGAATATGTTGAAGTGGTTGTCGATCCTCGCCGCGATCGTGACCGTGATCGCGGTTCTGCTGATCACCAGCTGAGCGCGGCGCGGCGGGTGAAAATAGCGGTCCTCAAGGAAACCGAGCAAGGCGAGACGCGGGTCGCGGCGACCCCCGAAACCGTCAGGAAGTTCATCGCGCTGGGCGCGGACGTCGCCGTCGAGCGCGGCGCGGGCACCGGCGCCGCGATCGCCGATGACGACTATGTCGCCGCCGGTGCGACGATCGATGCGCGCGAGGCGGTGCTGAAAGCGGCCGACATCGTCCTGTGCGTGCGCGGTCCCGATCCTGCCGAGCTCGCCGCTGCCGCCGATGGCGCCTGGCTGGTCGGCGCGCTCGATCCGATCGCGCAGCGCGCGCGGATCGAGGGCTATGCTTCGGCGGGCGTCGAGGCGCTGGCGATGGAATGGATGCCGCGCATCACGCGCGCGCAGTCGATGGACATCTTGTCGAGCCAGGCGAACCTGGCGGGGTACAAGGCGGTGATCGAGGCGGCCAGCGCATACGGCCGCGCCTTTCCGATGATGATGACGGCGGCCGGCACGGTCAGCGCGGCGAAGGTCTTCGTCATGGGGGTCGGCGTCGCCGGGCTGCAGGCGATCGCGACCGCGCGGCGGCTGGGCGGGCAGGTCAGCGCGACCGACGTGCGCGCGGCGACCAAGGAACAGATCAAGTCTCTCGGCGCCAAGCCGATCTTCGTCGAGACCGTCGAGGGCATCGAGGGAGAGGGCAGCGGCGGCTATGCCACCGAGATGTCGGACGAATACAAGGCGGCGCAGGCCGAGCTGGTGTCCAGTCATATCGCCAGGCAGGACATCGTCATCACCACCGCGCTGATTCCGGGGCGCGCCGCGCCGCGCCTGATCAGCGACGCGCAGATCGCGACGATGCGCGAGGGCAGCGTGATCGTCGACCTCGCCGCCGAAGCGGGCGGCAACGTCGAAGGCGCGGTCGCGGGCGAGAATGTGGTGAAACACGGCGTCACGATCATCGGCGCCCGCAACATGGCGGCGAGCATGTCGCCCGACACTTCGGCGCTGTTCGCGCGCAATTTGTACAATTTCCTCAGCGCCTATTGGGACGCCGAGGCGGGGCGTCCGGTCCTGCCGGACGACGACGAGGTGACGCAGGGCGTCCGCCTGACCAAGGGCGGCGCCATCGTGAGCGCGAGGCTGCGCGATACCGCCTGAAATCGGGTCGGTCCCGATGGCCGGCCTGGCCATTTGATCGATCGCGCGCCGGCGCGCACGGACTGTGCTCGTCGCGGGTCGCGGCGCCGACAATCCGGTGGCTTGCTTTTATTTTTTGCAACTATTCGCTAGGGGCGCGCGTAATCTTTATCTGAAAGGAGTTTTTAATGATCAAACTATCGCTGATTGCGACGATTTCCGCAGCCGCGCTGCTGACGGCGGGTTGCACCACGGGCACCGAGGTCAACGCGCAAGCGGGAGCCGGCGCCGATGTAAATTCCAACGGCACCATCGGGACCCGGCTCGCCTCCACGACGACGCCGATTATCGAAGTGAGCACGGTTGGCGGCGCCGAGATGTTCGGCAACAAGACGATCGTCGAAAACGCGATGAATTCGCCGATTCACACCAGGCTGGTTGCTGCCGTCAAGGCGGCCGGCCTGGTCGATGCCTTGTCGGGCGCCGGTCCGTTCACGGTCTTCGCGCCGACCGACGAGGCGTTCGGCCTCATCCCGGCAGAAGCTCTCGACGCCCTGATGATGCCGGCGGCGAAGGATCAGCTGGCCAACCTGCTCAAATACCATGTCGTGGCCGGCCGGATCACGGCTGCCGATATCAAGGCCAAGGCCGCTGCCAATGGCGGCACCGCGACCTATGCGACGTTGCAGGGCGGCACGCTCAGCTTCATGCCGCAGGCGAACGGCACGCTGCTGATCGAGGGCAATCGCGGAAAAGCCTATATCACACAATCCGATGTCGTTCAGTCGAACGGAATGATCCACGTCATCAACGGAATTATGCTGCCCTAATCGGCCGCTCGCTCCAACGTCGCGCCGCCTCTCCCTTGCGGAGGGGCGGCGTTTCCTTTGCGCCCTCGACAGCTGCGGCCGAATTTGCCACCACCCTGGGATCATGCGAACCGATCAGGCGTCGGTGGCGACGCAAAGGGGCAGGGCCGTGGATTTCATCAGTATTTTGTCGATTTTCGTGCTGGCGTGTTTCGTCGGCTATTACGTCGTCTGGTCGGTCACCCCGGCGCTGCACACGCCGCTGATGGCGGTGACCAACGCGATTTCGAGCGTGATCATCGTCGGCGCGCTGATCGCCAGCGCCGCGGCCGAAGTGCCGGGCGCAAAATGGCTCGGCCTCGCCGCGGTGGTGCTCGCGAGCATCAACATCTTCGGCGGCTTTGCCGTGACCGAGCGGATGCTGGCGATGTACAAGAAGAAGGAGCGCAAGTGATGCTCTCCTACAAGGATTTCGCTCCAGCTTCCTTCGGCATAGCCTTCTTTATTGCAGTTCCTGCCAAAGCGACCGAGTGTGCCGACGCGCCGAATGGGGGGTATGATTGTAGCGTCTTGAACAGCACAAATAACTTTTACGAAATATCTCGAGGCGTTTCGGAGCACGTTGCAGCGAGTCCGTGGGTGGCGCTGGCCTATCTCGTCGCGGGCATATGCTTCATCTTCGCGTTGCGCGGCCTGTCGAATCCCGAGAGCAGCCGCAAGGGCAACCGCTTCGGCATGGCGGGCATGGCGATTGCGGTCGTCACCACGCTGGTGACGCACGAAATCGCAGGGATCGTCGAAATCCTGATCGCGATCGCGATCGGCGGGGCGATCGGCCTCGTCACTGCGCGGCGGATCGCGATGACCGCGATGCCGCAGCTGGTGGCGGCGTTTCACAGCCTTGTCGGCATGGCTGCGGTCCTCGTCGGCGCTGCCGCATTCCTCAACCCCGAAGCGTTCGGGATCCTTGGCGGCGACGGCAACATCCTTGCGGTCAGCCGGATCGAGATGGCACTCGGCGCGGCGATCGGCGCGATCACCTTTTCGGGGTCGGTCATCGCCTTCCTCAAGCTCAATGGTAGCATGTCGGGCGCGCCGATCCTGCTGCCCGCGCGCCACGTCATCAACCTCGCGGTGCTCGGCGGGATCATCGTGCTGACTGCATTGTTCGCGATGTCGGGCTCGGGCGGTCCGGGCGAGAGTCCGCTGTTCTGGATTCTCGTCGGCCTCGCCTTTGCGATCGGCTTCCTGCTGATCATCCCGATCGGCGGCGCCGACATGCCGGTGGTCGTCTCAATGCTCAACTCGTACTCGGGCTGGGCGGCGGCCGCGATGGGCTTCACGCTTCACAACAGCGCGATGATCGTTACCGGCGCGCTGGTCGGATCGTCGGGCGCGATCCTGTCGTATATCATGTGCAAGGCGATGAACCGCAGCTTCATCTCGGTCATCGCGGGCGGCTTCGGCGCGGTCGCGGGGCCCGAGGGCGGCGCGGCGAAGATCGACCGGCCGTGGAAGGCGGGCAGCGCCGAGGACGCGGCGTTCCTGATGAAACAGGCCGAAAGCGTCATCATCGTCCCCGGCTACGGCATGGCGGTCGCGCAGGCGCAGCATGCGCTGCGGGAGATGGCCGACAAGCTGAAGGAACATGGTGTCAGCGTCAAATACGCGATCCATCCCGTTGCCGGGCGCATGCCGGGGCATATGAACGTCCTGCTGGCCGAGGCCAACGTGCCCTATGACGAGGTGTTCGAGCTGGAGGATATCAATTCGGAATTTTCGCAGGCCGACATCGCCTTCGTCATCGGCGCCAACGACGTCACCAACCCGGCGGCGAAGACCGACAAGAGTTCGCCGATCTACGGCATGCCCGTGCTCGACGTCGACAAGGCGAAGACGGTGCTGTTCCTCAAGCGGTCGATGGGCGGCGCGGGCTATGCCGGGGTCGAGAACGAGCTGTTCTTCCGCGACAACACGATGATGCTGCTCGCCGATGCGAAGAAGATGGTCGACGGCATCGTGAAGGCGCTC
>JAACTG010000117.1 GCA_009993585.1 Sphingomonadales bacterium | reverse complement strand
CGCCATGCCGGGCGGCGTCGCCGCGCGCGCGCTCGCCTCGCTCTTGGGGTTGAGGTCGATGCCGGTCAGCTCGACCCGCTGGCCTCGCCTTGCGCTCCAGCGCGCGATCCGGCGCAGCATGTCGCCATGCCCGAAGCCGACGTCGAGGATGCGCCACGGCCGCTCGCTCGCATGGCGGGCATGGACGGCGGCGAGGAAACGGTCGGTCGCGCGTCCCGCCAGCGTCACCGCGTTGACCCTGGCAAGGTCGCGCAGCACCGCGTCATAGGCGGCGGGCGACAGGTCGGCGGCGTCCATCTGCTCGTCGGCGACATGGCGCCGGGCCAGCGTGGCCAACGGGTTCATCGCGCGCCTCGCATCAGCCGGGCAATTCGAATCGCAGCCCCTCGATCGCGACGCCGGGACCGAAGGCGAGCGCGATGCCGCTGCCGCGCCGTCCTTGCGCGATCATCCGGGCGAGGACGAAAAGGATCGTCGCCGAGCTCATATTGCCGTTGGCGGCGAGCACCGCGCGGCTGTCGTCGAGCGCATGCGCATCGAGGTCGAGCCCGCGCGCGACCGCGTCGAGCACCGACCGGCCGCCGGGATGGATCGCGTACAGCGCGGGCGCGCCGTCGCCGAGTAGCGTGGCGCGCACCCCGGCATCGTCGAGCGCGAGTTGCAGCGCGCCGGGCACTTCGCCCGACAGCTCCATGGCGAACCCCGCATCGCCGATCCGCCATTCGATCAGCCGTTCGCCGCCGTCGAGCGCGAGGCTGGCTGGCTCGCCGAGGCGCATCGCGTCGGCGGGCGCGGCATCGGCGGCGGTGACCAGGGCGGCGGCGGCGCCGTCGCTGAACTGCAGCATGGCCAGCAGCGGTTCGATCGTGCCCGCTTCGCTGAGGTGCAGCGACGACAATTCGACCGCGACGACGAGGACGCGGGCGCTTGGCTCGGACCGCACGATGTGCCGCGCGGTGCGCAGCGCGGTGATCCCGGCATAGCAGCCCATGAAACCGATGAAGGTCCGCTCGACGGTGGCGGCGAGGCCCAGCTCGCGCGCGACGATCTGGTCGATGCCCGGCGCGACGAAGCCGGTGCAGCTGGCGACGACGAGATGCGTCACCTCGCCGAGATCGACGCGAGTCGCGAGGTCGGCGATCGCGGCGAGCGCGAGGGGCGGGGCATGGCGCGCATAGGCGGCCATGCGCGCGGCGGTGCCGGGCAGCGGGTCGCTATCGTAGAATCCGCCGCGATCGACCGGCGATCCGCCGTCGTCGCCGTGCGGCAATACCGACCAGCGCCGCTCGATTCCCGACCGCGCGGCCATGCGCGCGAACAGGCGGCGCGTGCGATCGTCGGCGATGCGCGGCGTCGCCCAGGCGATGAAGGCACGATGGACCTCATGGTCGGGAACGGCGGTGCCGATGCCGTGCACGGCGGCTGTAACGACATTGGGCATAGGGGCCTTCCGGCGGATCGCGGCAGGGGCACTTGGGGCAGGGGCACTAGGTACAAGGTCGTTGGAAATGTGTCGACCGACGGGCGCGGCGGCGACCCGGATGCGCCGGGACGGTACCGGATTCGCCAACCTGTCGGCACGCTCCTGATCAACGCCGTCGGGGGACGCCGGTTCCGGCGATCAGCGTCGCGCCGCGTCGCCGCGGGCCGCGCGCCGGTTCGCCTCGTGCGCCATGTCGACGAGCAGCTGGCGCATGACGATGCCGCCGGCGCTCGCGGGCGACTTGATCGCGCGCTCGGCCGCCTGCAGCTTGGCGACCAGCCGCGCGGTCGCGGGCGTGTCCCAGATCGCGAGCTGGCGCGCGACGCTCGCCTTTTCCTTGAAGAAGACATTGCCGCCATCGGCCGCCTGCGCCGGCGATCGACCCGCGTCGACCGCGCCGCGCAACCGCGCGAGCAGCCGCGCGCGGTTGCCCATCGCGCGGATCAGGCGAATCTCGTTGAGCCCGGTGGCGTCGATATTCTCGAGCATCGCGCGCAACGCGCCGGGGCGGCCGCCCATCGCGACATCGATGCAGCGCGCAATGTCCTCCTCGTGCGTTTCGGCGCCGAGCGCCGCCAGCGCGGCGGGCGTCAGCGGCTTGGGCTCGGCGGGCGAGGCGTCGAGGTAGAGCGCGAGCTTTTCGATTTCGGCGGCGAGCAGCAGCCGGTCGCCCGCGACCATGTCGGTCAGCCGCAGCGCGGTCTCGCGATCGACGCTCAGGCCGTGGCCGGCGGCGATCTCGCGCGCCAGCGTTTCGAGCGCGCGGCCCTCGGGCGGGTAATAGATCGCCGCGCGCGCGCGCGCGCTGGCATCGGCGAGCTTGATCAGTTTCGACTTGGCCGACACGCCGGGGCCGATCGCGACGACCGGATTGCCTGCCTGCGTCGCTTCGAGCAGCGCCTCGACCGCGGCGAGGCAGTCGTCGCCCGATCCGGCGACCGCCAGCTCGATATAGCGCGCGCCGCCGAACAGCGAGATCGCGGCCGCCTCGTCGGCCAGTCGGGCGGGATCGGCCTTGAGCGCGGCGGAGGCGATGTCGACGCGCTCGGGCTCTTCGCCGCCGCGGTTCCTGAGCGCCTGGCCCAGCGTCCGTCCCGCGGCGATCGCGCCCGCCTGGTCGGGACCGGTCAGCAGGTAAAGGCGGACGTCGTCGCCGGGATTGGTCAGCGCCCGCGCCATCTCGGGCGGCTTGACCCTCATGGCGCGGCGTCGGCGGCGGCCATGTTCTGCGCGAAGGCCGCAAGCCGCGCGACGACCTGGTCGGCGACGATGTCGGCAAGCCGTTCGAGCGCGCTGTTCTCGGCCGCGATCGTCGCATATTCGCTCGATACGACGTCGATCCCGGCATCGGCTCCGGCGGTCGCGTCGAGCACGACCTCGCCGGTCGCCTGGTCGGTCAGCTGATAGCGCGCGCGCAGCGTCCGGCGCTCGCGCGTGATCGCGGTGTCGCGGCGCACGCCGAAGCCGGTAATATCGTCGTCGAGCGTGACGTCGAGCCGATAGCGCGGCGACCCGTTGCGCGTGATCGCGCCCAGCCTGAGTTCGAGCGCGTTGCGCACCAGCCAGCCGGGGCGGCCCGCGATCGGCGCGATCGCGACATCGCCCAGCGTCGTCGCCACCGGGCCCGAGCTGCCGCCGGCATAGACCGGCGCCAGGCCGCAGCCCGGCAGGGCCAGGGCGGGGAGGGCGAGCAGCAAGCCCGACAAGGCGCGGCGGAGGGTCACAGGACGATGTTAACCAGGCGGTCGGGAACGACAATCACCTTTTTCGGCGTGGCGTCGCCGATGAAGGCGACGATCTTGTCGCGCGCCAGCGCCGCCGCCTCGATCGCGTCCTTCGACTGGCCCTTGGGCAGCGTCATCGTGTCGCGCAACTTGCCCATCACCTGGATGGCGATCGTCGCCTCGTCGTCGACCAGCAGCGCCGGATCGGCCTCGGGCCACGGCGCGTCGGCGATCAGGCCCGCCATGCCCATATCGGCCCAGGCCTCCTCGGCGAGATGCGGCACCATCGGCGCGACCAGCCGCGCGAGCGTCTCCAGCGCGTCGTCGCGCGTTGCCGACGGCGCCGCCTTGTCGATTGCGTTGGCGAGCTCATAGATCTTGGCGACCGCCTTGTTGAACGCGAGCGCCTCGATATCCTCGGCCACCCCCGCGATCGTGCGATGCAGCTTCTGCGCCAGCGGCTTGTCGGCGCCGCCGTTGTCGCCGCGCTCGCCGAACAGTCGCCACAGCCGCTGGACGAAGCGCCACGCGCCCTCGATCCCCGATTCGGTCCACGGCAGGTCGCGTTCGGGCGGCGAATCGCTCAGCATGAACCAGCGCACCGCGTCGGCGCCGTACTGGTCGACGATCGGTTCGGGATCGACGGTGTTCTTCTTCGACTTCGACATCTTCTCGACGCGGCCCAGCGCGACCGGCGATCCGTCCTCGATCCGCATATAGTCGGCGCCGGTCTTCCTGACCTCGCCCGGCGACAGCCAGCTGCCGTCGCCCGCCTTGTACGTCTCGTGCGTCACCATGCCCTGCGTGAACAGCCCGGCGAACGGCTCGGTCACCTCGATCATGCCGATCCGCGCCAGCGCGCGCGTCCAGAAGCGCGCGTAGAGTAAATGCAGGATCGCGTGCTCGACGCCGCCGATATACTGGTCGACCGGCAGCCACTGCCTGACGATCTCGGGGTCGAACGGGCGGTCGGCGGGCTGGCTGGCGAAGCGCAGGAAGTACCAGCTTGAATCGACGAACGTGTCGAGCGTGTCGGTCTCGCGCCGCGCATCGCCGCCGCAGCGCGGACACGCGGCCCGGCTCCAGCTCGGATGACGGTCGAGCGGATTGCCCGGCGTCTTGAAATCGACGTCCTCGGGCAGCACGACGGGTAGCTGGTCCCTGGGCACGCCGACCGGGCCGCAGGCGGCGCAATGGATGATCGGAATCGGGGTACCCCAATACCGCTGGCGGCTCACCCCCCAGTCGCGCAGCCGCCACGTCGTCGTCGCTTCGCCCCAGTTTTCCGCGGTCGCGCGGGCAATCACCGCCTTGCCCGCGGCGACGACGTCCATGCCGTCGAGAAAGCCCGAATTGACGACCCTGCCCTCGCCGGTAAAGGCGACATCGCCCTCGAACACCGCGCCGGCTGCATCGCCACCGGTGACAACCCGGCGCACATCGAGCGCGTATTTGCGCGCGAAATCGAGGTCGCGCTGGTCGTGCGCCGGCACGCCCATCACCGCGCCCGATCCGTAATCCATCAGCACGAAATTGGCGATGTAGATCGGCAGCGAAAGGTTCGCGTCGAGCGGGTGGACCGCCTTCAGCCCGGTGTCGAAACCGAGCTTCTCCTGAGTCTCGATCTCGGCCGCGGTCGTCCCGCCCGCCTTGCAGCGTTCGATGAACGCCGCGGCGTCGGCATCGTCGGCGGCGATTTGCTGCGCCAGCGGATGGTCGGCGGCGACCGCGACGAAGCTGGCACCGAAGATCGTGTCGGGCCGCGTCGAAAAGACTTCGACGGTCTCGGCCGATCCGGCGACCGCGAAGCGGAAGGTCAGCCCCTCGCTCTTGCCGATCCAGTTTTCCTGCATCAGCCGGACCTTGTCGGGCCAGTCGTCGAGGGCGCCGAGCCCGTCGAGCAGCTCCTCGGCGAAATCGGTGATCCTGAGGAACCACTGGCTCAGCTTGCGCTTCTCGACCGGCGCGCCCGATCGCCAGCCCTTGCCGTCGATCACCTGTTCGTTGGCGAGTACGGTCATGTCGACCGGATCCCAGTTGACCGCCGATTCCTTGCGATAGACGAGGCCGGCATCGAGCAGGTCGAGGAACAGCGCCTGTTCGTGCCCGTAATAAGCGGGCTCGCACGTCGCGAGCTCGCGGCTCCAGTCGAGCGCGAAGCCGAGGCGTTTCAGCTGCGCGCGCATCGTCGCGATATTGTCGCGCGTCCAGCCGCCGGGATGGACGCCCTTTTCCATCGCGGCGTTTTCGGCGGGCATGCCGAACGCGTCCCAGCCCATCGGGTGCAGCACCTCGTGCCCGTTCATCCGCTTGTAGCGCGCCAGCACGTCGCCCATCGTGTAATTGCGGACATGGCCGATATGGATGCGCCCCGACGGATAGGGGAACATCTCTAGGATATAGGCCTTGGGCTTGGGCGAAGCGTCGTTGGCGCGGAAACAGCCGTCCGCTTCCCAGCGCGCCTGCCAGCGCGCATCGGCGGCGAGCGGGTTGAACCGCGAATCTCTCATGTCGGCTCCCCCGCTATGCGGTCATAGCGTCTCACGAAATGGTGGGCGAATCAGCCCGCGATCGCGCTCTGGCGCAGGCTGCGCGCCTTGGTGAGGATGATTTCCTCGAGCTTCTGGACCGTCGCCGCCTGAACCGGCGCATCGACCCAGCTGCTGCCGCTTGCCACCTGACGCGATGCCGCGACACGCAGCGCATCGGCGCGCAAATCGCTGTCGAGGATCGAGACGGTCACCTTGACGCGCTCGCCCGGGTTGGACGGATTGGCATACCAGTCGGTAATGATGACGCCGCCCGCGCTGTCGGCCTGAAGCAGCGGCATGAACGCGAGCGTTTCCAGGCTGGCGCGCCACAAATAGCTGTTGACGCCAATCGTCGTGGTCTGCGCCGCGGCAAGGTCGGCCTGCGGCCGCTCGCCCGACGACGAGCAGCCCGCCAGAGCAAGCAAGGCAATGGCGGCGACGGCAGTGGTCCGGGTAGGCTGGAAACGGGTCATGGCGAGGCTTTCATAGGGTTGCGGAGCATTTGCACCGGCACGATTTCACGCTCCGTCTAACCCCCTAGCCGGATTGGGGCAAGCACGTCGCGCGGTTGATGTGTGTAGACTGTGCAACAGTCGAGCGGCAATCGACACTCGACAGGCCGCATACCCCCTTGCACGATTCGCCTTAATGCCTAGCTTTGTGCTAGACCGCGGTCATAGGCGGTACCGGGTGGAGTTTATACGACGTGAAAAGCAGGACGAAAATGGCGGGATTGATGGTGGCTGCGGCCTCCGTCGCGCTGCTTGCGTCGCCTGCGTTCAGCGCCGGCGCCGGTGCGCGCGACTCCGCCTCTAGCCTCTCCGAAATGGTTGGACAGTTCACGCCTGCGACCGGCGATCCGCGTCTGGTCGCCCGCTTTGAAAAGGTTTCCGCCGCGGCCAAGCGGAATTTCCGCTTCACACCGGTCGTCGCACGCGGCGCCGATGGCAGTCGCGCGGTAACGGTCGTCGTGCGGTCGCGCCGCGGGTCGTTGGCGCAATCGAATATTGCTGCGCAAGTCGGCCTGACCCAGCCGACGCGTGAGAAGGCGTTCGCCATCACGCCGGTCGCCTATGATCTGGGCAAGTCGGTCGGCTTTACCAAGTTTGCGATTCCCGATGCTGGTCCCGGCGTCGATCTCGCCACGCTGCCCAAGGCCGCCGAGCTCAAGGGTGTCTCGCGCCGCAAGTCGCGGTTCAGCACCGAGGTCAAGCTCGACAGCGATATCGCCGCTCGCGATTCGCGTCCGTTGGCGTCCGATGATACGGTGTCGGTCGATGTTGGTGCCGGCTACAGCCTCAGCCGTCGTCTCAAGGTGACCGCGGGCGTCCGGCTTAAGCAGGACAATGCCGGGCTTGCCCCGATCGCCGACGATCGTCGCGACAGCCAGGCGGTTTATGTCGGAACACGTTTCAAGTTCTAACGCCTAGCCGCGTTTTCGTTCCCGTTTTGTAACTGTCAGCGCGTCGATCGCGCCCCATCCATGTGCGCCGTGGCGACGCAACAAGCGGAATCGGCGCGCGTCCATGCCGCCGAGCGCGATCGCCATGCCCGTGCTCGTACGTGCCACCTGCGCAAAGCCGCTGACGCCGATGGGGGCTGCTCCCGGATGGCTGCGCGTCGCGAACACCGGCGAGACGAAGATTAAGGCCAGGCCTGCTCGGCGCGCCTGCTCCGCCTCGCGCACGTTATGGACTCCCGCCGACACGGCCCCGCGATCATGAGGCGCTGCGTACGCGAACGAGCGATGGTCGGCGCCGCCGACGAGCAACCAGTGACCGCGCGCGACGGCGATGCGCGCGATCCGTCGCAGCAATCGCGCACGTCCGGCGGCGGGCGTTGCATAATGGCGGAACACGATCCCCGATCGCGGTGGCAAGGCGCGGACGGCGGCGATCGCGTCGCCCGGCATCCGCTCATCGGTGAACAGCCAGCGGCGCGGGACGGGGCCGCGCCAGAAGCGAGCGGGCGGCAAGGGCTGGCGATAGCGCACACGTCCTCTTATAGCAGCGCACGATGACCGGCAAACAGCAGCGCAACGATACCGCTCCCGCAGCGAAACTGGCCGATGTGCGCAATCGAGTCGCCAAGGCCGCGGCGCTGGCGGGCCGGCGGGACGACGAGATCTGCCTGATCGCGGTGTCGAAAACGCGTAGCGCCGCCGAAATCGAGAGGCTGATCGCGGCCGGGGCGACCGATTTCGGCGAGAACCGCGTCCAGGAGATACAGGAGAAATGGCCGGCCATCCGTGCTCGCCATCCCCATGTCCGCCTTCATTTCATCGGCCGTCTGCAATCGAACAAGGCGGCCGAGGCGATGGCGCTATGCGACGCGATCCATTCGCTCGATCGCCGCTCGCTGGTCGATGCGATCGCGCGCGCGGTGGCATCCGGCGAAGCGGCGCCGGAGCTGTTCGTCCAGGTGAATATTGGCGACGAACCGCAAAAGGGTGGATGCGCGATCGCCGACCTGCCCGCACTTCTCGACTATGCCGCCGAACAAGGACTGGCGATATCGGGATTGATGGCGGTGCCGCCGTTCGATGTCGAACCTGCACCGTATTTCGCGCTGCTCGCCGAACTGGCGGTACGCAACGGCCTTGTCGGGCTGAGCATGGGGATGTCGAGCGATTTCGAGATCGCCGCGATCCTCGGCGCGACGCATGTCCGCATTGGCAGCGAATTGTTCGGACCGCGCGTCTAGCCAGCGTCTTTTTTAGCTTCGGCCTTTTTCGTCTCGGCCTTCGTTTCGCGCGGCTCTTCGCGCTTGTCCATCAGTTCGCGTGGGTCTTCAGGCGCGACGAAGCTGACGATCTGGTCGCCGATCTCGATCACCGGGCGCGCCTGCATCGAAAAGAACAGGACGCGCTTGTCGGGCTTGATGACGGCAACGCTCTCACCCCG
The DNA here is from genome assembly GCA_009993585.1 of Sphingomonadales bacterium. Lineage (GTDB taxonomy): Bacteria > Pseudomonadota > Alphaproteobacteria > Sphingomonadales > Sphingomonadaceae > Flavisphingopyxis. The sequence goes on along the minus strand of JAACTG010000117.1, from coordinate 37,047 downwards.
ATTGCCTTTGAGGTTTTCGCGATAATCCTCGACCGAGAATTTCTCGGTGATGCGCGTGCGGCTGAAGCTCCAGCCGCTCTGCAGCCGATCGAGCAGTTCGTCGATCGTACGTCCGGTCTGCAGGAGAATGCGGCCGCGCTTCTGGACCACGCCCTTGCTCACGTCCTGGCCGATGCGGGTGATCGCATCATGACCCATTTCGGGGCCAAGGTCGTTGGCGACGAGAGCGTTGTAGCTGTCGTTGTCGGTCGCCGCGATCAGGTGCTGGAAATTGCCGAGCGACAGTTCGTCCTCATGGACTTCGTCGAGGATGTCGCCGCGATAGATTTCAATGTCGGCGCGCCGCGCGTCGCGCAGCGCGATCGCGCTCGAATCGGCGATCATCACCGGGATGTCGCGCTCCTTGAAGAATTGCGCGAGGGCGATCGTCCAGCGATTGGCGCCGACGAGCAGAAGCCCCTCGCCCTTGCCTTCGTCGATGCCCAGACGCCGCGCCAGCCAGCTCGCCGAAAAACCGTGCGCGAAGATCGTCACGATGACGACGCCGAACGACAATGGCACCAGAGCCTCGGCATCCTCGACCCCGTAATCGACCAGCCGGATCGCGAACAGGCCGGTGATGGCGACGGCGACGATGCCGCGCGGCGCGATCCAGCCGATGAAGATGCGTTCGCGCCACGGTACGCTGGAAAACATCAGGCTGGTAAACACCGTCAGCGGGCGCACGACGAACAGCAGCAGGAACAGGAAGGCGACGAAACGCACCTGGAACTGGCTGACCGTTTCCCAGTCGAGCGTCGCCGACAGCAGGATGAAGACGCCGCTGATCAGGAGGACGGCAAGGTCCTCCTTGAAACGATGCAGCGCATGGCTCGAATAGATCGCACGATTGGCCATGACGACGCCCATCACGGTGACGGTGACGAGCCCGGATTCGTGCATGACGAGGTCGGCGGCGACGAAGCCGAAGATGACGGTGATGAGGAGGATCGGCGCCTTCAGATATTCGGGCGCATAGCCGCGCGGAAACGCCCAAGTCAGGAACCAGCCGAGCGCACCGCCGAGCAAGGCGGCAATCACCGTCGCCCCGACGACATCGATCCCGATATCGAGGAAATCGACCTGCGGCCCGGTATAGGAGATATAGGCATAGATGCCGACCGCGAGCAGCGCGCCGATCGGATCGTTGATGATGCCTTCCCATTTCAGGATGTTGCGTACGCGGTCGCCGACCCGCAGCGTGCGCAGCATCGGCCCGATCACCGTCGGACCGGTCACGACCAGGATACCGCCGAACAGTGCGGCGACCGGGAGCGGCAGGCCGGCACCGTAATAGGCCGCGGCGGTCCCCAGGCCCCAGCCGACCGGCACGCCGATCACGACCAGCCTGAGCACGCCGGCCCCCGCGTGGCGCAAATCCCGGAAATTGAGGCTCAGCCCGCCCTCGAACAGGATGACCGCCACCGCCAGCTTGACGATCGGCTCCATCAACGGGCCGAAATCCTCTTCGGGTCGGATCAGGCCGAGCACTGGGCCGGCAATGACCCCGACGATCAGCATCAGCGCGATCGCGGGGCGACCCGTGCGCCACGCAATCCACTGCGCGCCGATGCCAAGCACGCCGATCAGCGCGATCTTGACCATCAGCGAATCGAACAGGGGGAGGTAATCGGAAATCATTGCGGGACCTTATGCCCGGATGCGTCGGGCGCGACAATCGCGCTGCGCCCGCTCGGCGGGAACACGTCCCGGTCCGGCCGGATCAGGTCGACCGCCCGGCGCATTGCGCCATCGCATGCGGTCGCGACAGCGCGGCGGGGGCATTGGGAAAGGTAAGCAGCCGGCCCGAGACGACGATCATGGCCGCTTCGATCGGCCCGAGCGCGTCGGCGATGGCGGGGTCGAAAGCCGCCATGCCACCGGTCAGCGATCCGAAGGCGGGCAGGACGATGCGGTCGCCGGCACGAACGAAGCAGGGGCGGGCGACCCGGTGACCGCGCACCGACAGGCGCAATTTGGGATGAAAATGGCCCGACAGCTCGGCGCCGCGCGCGCCGCGCCGGGCGATATGGCGTAACGCGATGCCCCCCAGCCACGCCTCCTCGTGCGCCGATCCGCCGAAGGTTTCGGTCAGCTGCGGATCGTGATTGCCGACGATCCAGTGGAGGTCGAGCCGGCGGCCGAGCCGCTCGAGTCGCGCCCGCGCACCGGCCGGCAGCCGCGCGGGGCCGCCGACGTCGTGAAAATTGTCGCCCAGGCACCAGAGCGCGGCGGCATCGAGGCGATCGGCGAGCTGCTCGATCCGATCGAGCGTGGCGAGGCTGTCATAAGGCGGCAGCAACTGGCCCATGCGCGCATACCAGCTCGCTTTTTCAAGGTGCAGGTCGGCGACGATCAGCGCCCGCGAATCGGTGCAGAACAGCGCGCCTTCACGCGTGGCGATAAAATCGCGGCCAGCGAACGAAAGGGGAACCATGGCGCATCCATGGCGCTCGCACGGCTGCTTGGCAAGCGTTGCGATCAACTGCCATATGGACGCACCACGCGTAGAGTTCGCGGCGAGACGCGCGCGCTCGGGGTGACGAAAGTGATTTCGCGTTCGGGAAAATCGATCATGATCCGTTCAAACGACGACAGGGTATTCATGCCGATGATCAAGGTCGGCGTGTCGGCGAGTCCGAGGCGGTCGAGCGCGGGCGAGTCAACAAATGCCACCGCCAGGTTGCGCATCACCGCATCGCCGATTTTCAAATGGCTGATATAGCCGATCTGGACCTCCCGGCTGCCCCCGGTCACGCCGGTAATTTCCCGTCGCGCGAAAATGTGGAGCCCGCCCCGTTTTTGCAGCAGCCGCAGCAGGCGATGATTACCGATATTGATCTCCGCCCCCGTATCGATGACGGTCTTGATCGGAAAACCCGTGGCATCGGCCGATGAAAGGATGAGCTGGCCCTTTGATTCCCGGGCATGCATCCGGAATTTTGGGCCCTCGTCTTTGGCGTCGCTTGCCCGCTTGGTGTCGAAAACCTTCATGCAGCGTCCGAAATCCTGGATTTCAACGCGCTTGTCGGAAAGGCTGTCGAGACCCAGGATGCCGTCGGCACCGATATTGTGCGTTTGCAGTACGGGGGTGTTGAGATTGATCGAACTGTTCAGACCGAGCTGCAGGGGCGGTAGATCGACCATTGCCACCTGCTGGCGGTCGACGATCGAGACGAGCGTCTGGCTCTCGCTCGAAACGAGGCCCAGGCGTCGTGCTAGCGAAGCCGATATGACGGTACGTTCCGACCCGGTATCGACCAGAAAGCGATGTGGCCCGCGACCATCGATCATGACCGGGATGGTGATCCGCAGGTTGGCGTCGGTGCCCGTTGCGATCGCCTCGCCCCCGCCATCGCCATGATCCGGACTGTCCGCCTGGGCGATCTGGCAAGAGGATTTGCCGTTCTCCTCAGCGGTCTGGGCGGCGGCAGGGACAAAGGGCAAGACGAGGCACATCGATACCGGCGCGGCTAGACCCCAAAGACGGTTGCGCAGGTTGCCGAACGGTAAGTGCGTCATGACGCTCTCCTCAGCTGCTCCCCTTTGGCCAATGTAGCTACGCCTTTTAAGCGTTTTAGACAAGAAACACGGCTAAATGCGGCCGGCGTGCAGGTTCATGACTGCGCCATCGCTTCCTGCGCGATCGTCTCGGCCTCCTCGAACAGGGCGTCGTCGGCCGCGCCCTGCGCGACGCTTTCGCGGCCGATCATGATCAGCGCGGGCACCGCGAGCGGGCTGACGCGGTCGAGCGTCACGTGGAGCATGGTGTCGGCGGCGCGGTCGAGCAGGTCGCCGAGGCGGCCGACGTCGGTCAGGCGACGGCGGGCGTCGGCCCAGGCGGCCTTGAGCAGCAAATGGTCGGGTTCGTATTTGCGCAGCACGTCGTAGATCAGGTCGGTCGAAAAGGTCACCTGCTTGCCCGATTTGCGCCTGCCGGGATGATGGCGCTCGACGAGGCCGCCGATCACCGCGACTTCGCGGAACGCGCGCTTCAACAGCGCCGATCCTTCGACCCAGTCGACGAACTCGTCGGCGAGGATGTCGGCGCTGAACAGGCTGGCGGGATCGGTGACGGGCACGATGCTGTGGCAGACCAACGCATAATCCGACGCCTGGAAGCCCAGCGGCTGCAGCCCCTGCGTTTCCATCCGCCGCGTCACCAGCATGCCGAGCGACTGGTGCGCGTTCCAGCCTTCGAACGGATAGGCGACCATATAATGGCTGCCGTCGCGCGGGAAGGTTTCGACGAGCAGCTGGCCCGGCTGCGGCAGCACCGAGCGGCGGTCCTGCGCCTCGAGCCATTCGCGCACGTCGTCGGGGAAGCGCGGCCACTGGTCGCGATCGCAGAGAAATTCGCGCACCCGCCCGGCGAGGTTGGTGGTCAACGCCATGCGCGCGCCGACATAGGTGGGAATGCGCGCCGGCCGGCTGGTCGCCTTGACGATCAGGTCGGTGTCCTTGATCCCGACGACTTCGAGGCTGAGGCCGGAGAAGAAGAAGGTATCGCCGAGACTGAGCGTGCTGGCGAAGAATTCCTCGACCGTGCCGAGCTGGCGACCGTTGTTGAACCGCACGGTGAGCAGCGGCGCGTCGACGATGATGCCCGCGTTCATGCGGTGCTGGGTGACGAAGCGCGGATGGCTGACGCGCCACATCGGCGATCCGTCGGGCGCGGTGCCATCGGGGGCGAGGCGGCGGAAGCGGTCATAGGCCTTGAGCGCATAGCCGCCGTCGCGGATGAAACCGAGGACGCGACCGAATTCCTCGGCGGTCAGCCCCGAATAGGGCATTGCGCCGCGCACCTCGTCGAGCAGCGCGGCCTCGCTGAACGGCGCGGCGCAGGCGCACGCCATGATGTGCTGCGCAAGCACGTCGAGGCTGCCGGGATGAAACTGGTCGGGATCGCGCTCGCCCGCCTCGACCGCGTCGAGCGCGGCGCGCGCCTCGAGATATTCGAAGCGATTGCCGGGCACGACGAGCGCGCGACTCGCCTCGTCGAGCCGGTGGTTGGCGCGGCCGATGCGCTGCAGCAGGCGCGAGCTGCCCTTAGGCGCGCCCATCTGGACGACGAGGTCGACCGCGCCCCAGTCGACGCCGAGGTCGAGGCTGGCGGTGGCGACGAGCGCGCGCAGGTCGCCGCGCGCCATCGCCGCCTCGACCTTGCGCCGCGCTTCGCGCGCCAGGCTGCCGTGATGGACGCCGATCGGCAGCGCCTGGTCGTTGTGCTTCCACAGTTCCTGGAAGGTCAGTTCGGCGAGGCTGCGGGTGTTGCAGAACACCAATGTCGTGCGATTGGCCTCGATCAGACGCATCACCGGCTCGGCGGCATAGCTGCCAGAATGGCCCGACCACGGCACGCGCACGACGCCATCCTCGGCGGTCGGCAGCAGGATATCGATCTCGGGCTCGGCGCCGGGGTCGCCCGCGACCAGCCGCACGGCGTCGATATCGCCGTCGGGGGCGAGCCAGGCGCGATAGAGATCGGGGTCGGCGATCGTCGCGCTCAGCCCGACGCGGCGCAAATGCGGGGCGATCCGCTGCAGCCGCGCCAGCGACAGGCTGAGCAGGTCGCCGCGCTTGCCGTCGGCAAAGGCATGGATCTCATCGACGACGACGGTCCTAAGGCCGGCGAACAGCGTCAGGCTGTCGGGATGCGAGAGCAGCAGGCTCAGGCTTTCGGGCGTCGTGTTGAGGATGTGCGGCGGGTTGCTTTTCTGCCGCGCCTTGCGGTCGGCGGGGGTGTCACCGCTGCGTGCCTCGACGCGGATGTCGAGGCCGATCTCCGCGATCGGCGTCAGCAGGTTGCGCTGCACGTCGACCGCGAGCGCCTTGAGCGGCGAGATATAGAGCGTGTGCAGGCCCTTGGCCGGCGCTTCCGCCAGGTCGACCAGGCTCGGCAAAAATCCCGCCAAGGTCTTGCCCGCGCCGGTCGCCGCGACGAGCAGCGCGTGCTCGCCGGCGCGGCCCGCCGCGAGCATCGCGGCCTGGTGATCGCGCAGCCGCCAGCCGCGCGTCGCGAACCAGTCGGTAAATCTTTGCGGCAGGGAGGAATTTTCGCTCACGCCGCCTATATGGGGTCGATGGCGAATTTGGCGCAATGGGTCGAGGCGCGACCCGAAGGAATTTACCTGCCCGACATCGACGCCTGGGTCGATCCGTCGCAGGCGGTGCCGCGCGCGCTGGTGACCCACGGCCATGCCGACCATGCGCGCGGCGGCCATGGCACCGTCTGGGCGACGCCCGAGACGCTGGCGATCATGGGCGTGCGCTATGGCGAGGCGCATGACGGTCAGGCGGTCGCCTATGGGAAACGTTTCGCCATCGGCGATATCGCGGTGACCTTTTATCCCGCCGGCCATGTCCTCGGATCGGCGCAGATCCTGCTCGAAAAGGACGGGACGCGCGTCGTCGTGTCGGGCGATTACAAGCGCCGCCCCGACCCGACCTGCGCGCCGTTCGAACCGGTCGCGTGCGACGTCTTCATTACCGAGGCGACCTTCGGCCTGCCGGTCTTCCGCCACCCCCACACGCCCGATGAAATCGCCAAGCTGCTCGCCGCGCTGGCGGCGGAGCCCGAACGCTGCGTCCTCGTCGGCGCCTATGCGCTCGGCAAGGCGCAGCGCGTAATCATGGAATTGCGTGCGGCGGGGCACGACGCGCCGCTCTATATCCACGGCGCGCTGCAGCGCTTGTGCGATCTCTACCGCGACTTCGGCGTCGAACTTGGCGAGCTGCGGCTGGTGTCCGATTATACCAAGGACGACATCAGGGGCGCGATCGTGCTCGCCCCGCCGGGTGCGCTCAACGATCGCTGGTCGCGGCGCCTGCCCGACCCGATCACGGCGATGGCGTCGGGCTGGATGCGCGTTCGTCAGCGCGCGCGGCAGCGCAACGTCGAACTGCCGCTGATCCTGTCCGACCATGCCGACTGGGATGAGCTGACCGCGACGCTGCTCGAAATCCGGCCCAAGGAAGTTTGGGTGACGCATGGCCGCGAAGAGGCGTTGGTCCACTGGTGCATGACGCGCCAGATCAAGGCCCGGCCGCTCCACCTCGCGCATTACGAGGACGAGGACGATTGAGTGAACCGTGCGCCGGGGCGATGGTTGGACCGGCATGACCGATACCGACACCGCCGCCAGATCCGCCACGCTCTATCGCATGATCCTGCCCGACCATATTTGCCCGTTCGGCGTGAAGGCGCTCGCGCTGCTCGAGGATCGGGGCTTCGAGGTCGACGACCGGATTCTGGACACGCGCGAAGCGACCGATGCCTTCATGGCCGAACCCGGGCTCGACACGACGCTGCTGATCGTCATCGGCGATGAGGAGGTCGGCGGCTATGACGACCTGCGCCGCCGCTTCGCCGCCGAACGCTAGATGCGGTAGCCCAGCCGCGCGAGCGCGGCGGTCATCGCGAGATAGGCGATCACCGTGACGACGCTGCCGATGCCGAGCGCCGCCCAGAATCCCCACCCCGATCGCAGCAGCCACGGCACGACGAAGAAGAACGGCAGCGTCGCCAGGACGTAGAATACCGTGCCCTGCGTCAGCGCGGCGACCTTGGCGGCATCGCCGGTGTCGCGCCACAGCCAGACCATTGCCAGGATCGTCGCGGTCGGCAGCGCGATGACGAGCGCGCCGAGCGCGGGACTGCGCCGCGCGACTTCGGACGCGATAGCGATGATGAGGCCCGAAATCGCGGCCTTGATGAGGAGGTAGAGCATGCCGCTATTGTAACCGCGTTCGGCAAGGCCGCGCTACGCATATATCGCCGGGCCAGCGCAGCCATTATCGCCACCGTTGAGATCATTTCGACACGCCGCGCGAGACTGGCAGCGAACAACCAGCGGCTTAGCGATCACGACATTATCGCGTTCGGCAGGTTCCCGAATGGTTGCGCGCACAGCGGAATACTCCGCGCCCGGGTACGAAGCCGACGCCCAGCTTGCGTGGGATGTCGTCGTACTGGCTGGCCGACGGATTGGGATTGAGGCCATAGCCGCAGCCGAACGCGCGAAATCGTCCGGTCTTTCCCAAATCGCTCACGCTGCTCGTCCCGCACGCCTGTTGTAGCGGTACCGTTGCCTGCGGCGTATCGAGCCGGGCATGCGTGTTCTGCAGCGGGCCGACGCAATACCAGCCACCGCGCGCAGCCATCGGATCGCCGGCCTTGAGTTCGCACAGCGTTACCGCCTCGAGCCATGACACGACCTCTTTGGCTTCGGCTGCCTTCGCCTCGGCTTCGCGTTGCCGCGCCAGTTCCTCGCGATCGCGCGTGTTGTCCTCGCGCTGCGCGGCGATGATCGCATTGCGCTCGGCCACCTTGCGCCGATATTCGTCCATGTCTCGGCTGAACTTATCCTGCGCCGCTTTGTAGGCGGCGGTCCTGCGCTGGTTCTCGGCCATATCGCGCGCATATTTTTCCTGCGCCGCGCGGCTAGCCGCAAGCTTCGCGGCGATCTCCTCGCGTTGGCGCTTGGCGGCGGCGGCCTGCTCGGCGTTGAGTCGGGTTCTATTGGCTCGTTCCGCGGCGATCGCAGCGGCGCGTTCGTCAGCTAGTCGCTGGCGTTCCACGATGGCATCACTCCCTCTAATGTCAGCAGGCGAAGGCGCCGAAAGAATTGGAGGTGTTGTGGGTGTGGTCCCAGACTTAGCCAAATCGGATTTCTCGGCAAGAATTGCACCCTCGGGCAGCCACTTCGTCGTTTCAACTTTCCCAGCGGGACGCCGCGCATGGTAATCAGAGACAATATTTTCACGCCATGCCTCTGCTTGCTTAGCCGAGCTAAAGCCATAGCAAAATATAACGCTAGCATATCCGTCTCCCCGGTCTCGGAAATCGAATTTTAGATATTTCTGCAGGCTAATGCTTAATGCGTTGCGACTATGCCAAGTTCCGAAATCATCGATAAAGTAGGCTGAACCGGGTCCCATCGGCCCTTCAGTCACTCGCCCACCCTCAGGCAATTTCTGAAGGAGAAATATTTGGCTCACGTGAGCTTCGCCGCCGGCTGAAGCGAAACAAAAGAACCAATTAAATTTTGGTTGGGCCTGGGCAGTAGAGGCTGGAGCCGATGCGAACATCAATGTTAGACAAGCTGCCAATGCAAGTAGTCTCATCGAACCCCCCCCAGCTGCCGACTCTGCCCCAAATGACTTGATGCGAAGATATAAATGAAGATATAAATTAGGCACATCGCCTTGGCAATATAGATAAATTAACCGGCGAGCATCTTTTTCTGTCGTCGCCGCTGGACTGAGCTGCCGATGCCGAGGCTCTCGCGGTATTTGGCGACCGTCCGCCGCGCGATATCGAAGCCTTTGTCCTTCAGCCGGTCGACCAGCGTGTCGTCGGACAGGATCTTCTTCGGCTCTTCGGCATCGATCAGCGCCTTGATCGCCGCCTTGACCGCCTCGGCCGACGCCGCCTCGCCGCCGTCGGACGACTGGATGCCGCTCGAAAAGAAGTATTTCAGCTCGAACACGCCGCGCGCGCACGACAGATACTTGTTGCTGGTGACGCGGCTGACGGTCGATTCGTGCATGCCGATCGCGTCGGCGACGGCCTTCAGCGTCAGCGGCTTCATCTGCGCGACGCCGTGGAGGAAGAACCCTTCCTGTTGCTTGACGATCTCGGCCGCGACCTTGACGATCGTCCGCTGGCGCTGGTCGAGCGCTTTCACCAGCCAGTTGGCGCTGGCGAGGCATTCGGATAGCCACGCCTTCGATTTGGCCGCCGCGCCGCGCGCCAACTCGGCATAATAGCGCCGGTTGATCAGCACGCGCGGCAGCGTCGCCGCGTTGAGTTCGACCGACCAGCCGGTCTTGCGCCGTTCGATGAAAATATCGGGGACGACGCTGCGGGTGTCGTCGCTCTGGTACCTCAGCCCCGGCTTGGGATCGTAGGTGCGGATCTCGCGGACCATGTCGGCGATGTCCTCGTCGTCGACGCCGCAGATGCGCTTCAACTGCGGCAGCGCGCCCTTGGCGAGCAAATCGAGATGCGCGATCATGCACGCCATGGCGGGGTCGTAGCGGTCGGCGTCCTTCGCCTGGATCGCGAGGCATTCGGCGAGGTTGCGCGCGCCGACGCCGCACGGATCGAAGCCGTGGATGACGGCGAGCGCGTCTTCGCAGGCGGCGAGCGGCGCGCCGATCTCGTTGGCGATGTCGATCAGCCGTCCGTCGAGATAGCCGGCGGCGTCGATGCGGTCGATCAGCGCCACCGCGATCAGCAGTTGCGGCCCGTCGAGCATTTCGCCCGCCTGCTGCTGGAGATGGTCGTGCAGCGTCGGTTCGGCACAGGCGAAACCGTCGAAATCGATTGCCTCGGCGTCGCCGCCCGCGCCGCTGCCGCCGCCGACCTGGCCGAGCGCGCCGTCGAAACCCGACCCGGCCATGTCGCTGGCGCTGTCATGATGGAATTCGGCCTCGCCCCAGTCGACGTCGAGGCTCTCGCCTGCGCCGCCTTCGCCCCCGATCATGTGGTCGGCTGCCTCGGGCGCGCCGTCGCGGCCGTTATCGACGGGTTCGGGCGTATCGCTGACCTCGGTCGGGCCCGATTCGAGCAGCGGGTTCTTTTCTACCTCTTCGGCGATGAACCCCTCGATCTCGAGGTTCGAGCACGCCAGCAGCCGGATCGCCTGCTGCAGCTGCGGCGTCATCACCAGCGACTGCGACTGGCGCAGCTGGAGACTGGGCGCGAGGCTCATGATCGCGCTTCCATGCTCCTGCAAAAGCAGGAGCGCGGCGCGACGGATCGATCGATCGACGCTCTCGATCGCGACTCCCGCCCGAATCGGCAAAGGCGCCCGCGCGCGCTCACAGTTCGAAACCCTCGCCGAGATAGAGGCGGCGGACGTCGGCGTCGGCGACGAGTTCGGCGGGCGATCCCGCGAACAGCACCTGGCCGTCGTAGATGATGCAGGCGCGATCGACGATGTCGAGCGTCTCGCGGACGTTGTGGTCGGTGATGAGCACGCCGATGCCGCGGCGTTTCAGGTCCTTCACGAGATCGCGGATGTCGCTGATCGAAATCGGGTCGATGCCCGCGAACGGTTCGTCGAGCAACATGATCGACGGGCTCGCGGCGAGCGCGCGGGCGATTTCGCAGCGCCGCCGTTCGCCGCCCGACAGCGCCATCGCCGCCGAAGAGCGCAGCCGCGTCAGGCCGAATTCGTCGAGCAGTTCCTCGAGCCGCTGCGCGCGCGCGGCGCGGTTGGGCTCGCTCAGCTCGAGCACGGCGGCGATGTTGGCTTCGACCGACAGGCCGCGAAAGATCGACGTTTCCTGCGGGAGATAGCCGAGGCCGAGCATCGCGCGGCGATACATCGGCAGCGGCGTGATATCCTCGCCCTCGAGCATGATGCGGCCCGAATCGGGTTTGACGAGCCCCATGATCGAATAGAAACACGTCGTCTTGCCCGCGCCGTTGGGGCCGAGCAGGCCGACCACCTCGCCCTTGGCCACCGACAGCGAAACGTCGCTGAGCACGACCTTCTTGTCATAGCTCTTGGCGATCGACACGATCGCCAGGCCCTCGTTCAGCGCCTCGTCGGTGATCGCCTCGCTCGCCTGCACGGGCGCGGCATCGGCAATCGCTTCGTCGCTCTGGGTCAACATGGAAATCGCTCCCCCTTCGCCCGGGTCACGACCCGAATCGTACACGGGCCGGGAACTGGCAGGATTATTGCATGCTTATCGCATGACGGGTGAATAAAGAAGTTAACGCCCCGCCGCAAGGCGGCGAAGCGCGGCGTCAGCGCAATCAGTCGCCGCGTTGCGGCACGGTGAAGGTGCCGCTGACGCGTCCGCCGGTGCCCGATGTCACGCTGCCGTCGGGTCCGCGCTGCGCGCCCTGGCCGTCGACGCTGGCGCGCCCGCTGGCCAGGTCGATCACCAGCCGGCCGCCGTTGAGCCTGTTGGCCCCCTGGTTGAGCTCGACATTGCCGATCAGCGTGATCAGGCGGCGGTTGAGGTCGTAGATCGCGACGTTGCCGCGCGCGCGTTCGTCGCCCTTGGTCACGGTCACGCCGCCGGCGGCGTCGATGCGGTTGACCGCTACGCCGCCATCGCGCGCATAGGCGACCGTCATGCGCTGCGCGGTCAGCGTCAGCCCCGCCTGGGTCACGCGGACATTGCCGGCGATGACGACGCGATCGGCGCGATCCTGCACCTCGATACGGTCGGCTGCGAAATCGACCGGTGCGTTGCTGTTGTGGTTGGCGAGCGCCTGCGCGGCCGCGACGGGCCCGGCCCCGGTCGATGCCAGCATCATCGCGGTGACGGCAAAGCCCGCCAGCGCCAAGGTGATATCGCGTGCCCTGGGGCGCAGCATCGTACCGGTCATCGCAGGGCTCCCTGATTGATATGCAGGCGCGCATTGCCCGACAGGCGGACGATGCGCGTCTCGAGGTTGGCGAAGATCCGCGCGGCGCTGAAGCGGCCGATCGGCAGCGCGCCGCTGACGCCGCCGTCGCCGCGCAAGGTGCGCGCCTTGAGATCGGCGGTCACGTTGCGCGTGCTCATGCGGTAACCGTTGCTCCCGGCAAAATTGATCGGACCGGCGACGGCGACGGTATCGGAGCGCGGATCGTAGATCGCGCTGTCGGCCGAAAGCTGCGCAGGTCCGTCGTCGAGCACGATGCGTGCGGTCATGTCGGCGATCCGCACATCGGGTTCGGTCGCGCTCTTCTGCACCGCCGAACCGGCCGACAGGACGAAATCGCGACCGCGCGCATCCTCGCCGCGATACAGCGCGCTGTCGACGCTCTGCCGGTTCTGCGCGACCGCGACCTTGTTCTTGTCGAGGACGAAGCTGAACTCGTTCGAATTCACCAGCGGGGTGAACACGATGACCGCGGCGAGCGCACCGACCATCGCCGGCAAGGCCACGCGCAGCACCGCGATCAGCCGGTCGTGGCTGCCGCCGCCCTTCGCCCAGCTTTTCTGGGCGCTGCGTGAAATTTCTGCCTGGAGCGACATGACGGCTGTCCCTGTTTGCTCAAGCGTGCGCGAAAATGTCGATTTCAGGCCAGCCGGCGAGGTCGAGCCGCGCGCGCGTGGGCAGGAAGTCGAAACAGGCCTGGGCGAGCTCGGTGCGTCCTTCGCGTGCGAGGCGACGGTCGAGCTCGTCCTTGAGCGCATGAAGGTAACGCACATCGGACGCGGCATAGTCGCGCTGGGCTTCGCTCAATTCGGGGCCGCCCCAGTCGCTCGACTGCTGCTGCTTGGAAATGTCCTGGCTCAGCAGTTCGCGGACGAGCTCCTTGAGACCGTGGCGGTCGGTATAGGTGCGGATCAGCCGCGAGGCGATCTTGGTGCAATAGACCGGCTCGCACGGCACGCCGAGATAATATTCGATCGCGGCGATGTCGAAGCGCGCAAAGTGGAAGATCTTGAGCCGGCCGGGATCGCCGAGCACGGCTTTCAGATTGGGCGCGGCATAGTCGCTGTCGGGGTGGAAGCGGACGAGATGCTCGTCGCCCGAACCGTCGGACAGCTGCACCAGGCACAATCGGTCGCGCGGCGTCTGCAGCCCCATCGTTTCGGTATCGACGGCGATGGAACCAGCGGCAAGGACACCCTCGGGCAGGTCTTCTTCATGGAAATATACGGTCATCGCATGCGCCATAGGCGCAAACACCGCGCGGCTCAATCCAATCATCCGCGCGCCGTCGCGCGCGATGCGCCGATCGCGTGCGGGTTGATCGCGGGGCGGCAGTCGCTAACAGGAGACGCCAACGGAACAGGGGAATATCTATGCCAGGGGGTCTTGCCGCACTGCTCGACGACGTCGCCGCGATCGCCAAGATCGCCGCCGCCTCGGTCGACGACGTCGCCGCCGGCGCCGGCCGCGCCGGGGCGAAGGCCGCCGGCGTGGTGATCGACGACGCCGCGGTGACGCCGCGCTATGTCACCGGCTTCACCCCCGACCGCGAACTGCCGATCATCGCCAAGATCGCCAGGGGCTCGATCAAGAACAAGCTGCTTTTCATCCTGCCTGCGGCCTTGCTGCTGAGCGCGCTGCTGCCCTGGGCGATCACGCCGATCCTCATGCTCGGCGGCACCTATTTATGCTATGAAGGCGCCGAAAAGGTCTGGGAATGGATCGCGGGGGGCAAGCATAGTCTCGCGGAGGAGGCCGCGACGCTGGCCGATCCCGACCATGAAAAGAACATGGTCGCGGGCGCGATCCGGACCGATTTCATCCTTTCGATCGAGATCATGGTGATCGCGCTGGCGCAGGTCGCGGACCTTTCGCTCGCGCTGCGCGCCGGCGTCCTCGTCGTCGTTGCGGTCGCCATCACGGTCGGCGTCTATGGCGCGGTCGGGCTGATCGTGAAGATGGACGATATCGGCCTCCATCTTGCCCAGCGCGCCAACGCGCGGGTGCGCACCTTCGGCCGCGCGCTGGTCAAGGCGATGCCGGTGGTGATGCGCATCCTGTCGGTCGTCGGGATCGCTGCGATGGTCTGGGTCGGCGGTCAGATCATCGTCCATGGCCTTGCCGAATATGGCGTGACCGGACCCGAGCATATGATCGAGGCGGTCGCCGAAACGATCGGTCACGCCGCCGAGCCGCTTGCCGGGTTCGCCGAATGGACGATCGCGACGATCGGCGCGGGGCTGGTCGGGCTCGCCTGGGGTGGCATGATTGTCACGGTGCACCACATATTTGCGCCAAATCATTGAAAGACAGCGCCGGATCGGCTTTTTTTTGGTTCGCGGATTGCTGAAATTACGCTATGACTCGCAGCCGTATGGGCGAATCTCTTCGTTCGTGCCGGTTGTCCTCGCCTTCTTCGTCCGGGGTGCGACGGTTTTTTAAAATACAGGACGAAGCGAAAGTGAATGACAGGGTATGAGTTTCGATAGAGATCGCCGCGGCGGACGCGGTGGACGCGGGCGCGACAAACGTGACAATCCTGGTGGGGGCGATTTTGGTTTCGAACCCTTTGACGACCGCGGCGGCAGCGGCTTTGGCGGCGGCGATCGCGGCGGCTTCAACGACCGGCCGGCGTTCGGCGGCGGCGGCGACGATCGCGGCGGCGGCTTCGGCGCGTCGCGCGGCGGCGGTGGCGGCTTCGGCGGTGGCGGCGGCGGCGGTGGCCGCATGCCGGCGCAGGTCGTCGGCGAAGGCAAGGGCATCGTCAAATTCTTCAACGCGCAAAAGGGCTTCGGCTTCATCGTTCGCGACGATGGCGGCGAAGACGTGTTCGTGCATATCAGCGCGGTCGAACAGGCGGGCCTGACCGGCCTCGCCGAAGGCCAGCCATTGAGCTTCACGCTGGTCGATCGCGGCGGCAAGGTGTCTGCGAGCGATCTCGAGATCGAGGGCGATCCGCTCCCGGTTCCCGAGCGCGCGCCTCCGCGCGAAGATCGCGGCGGCTTCGGCGGCGGCGATCGCGGCGGATTCAGCGGTGGCGGCGGACGTCCGCAGCGCCAGCTGACCGGCGAAACGGCGACCGGCACGGTCAAGTTCTTCAACGCGATGAAAGGCTTCGGCTTCATCCAGCGCGACGACGGCCAGCCCGATGCGTTCGTTCACATCAGCGCGGTCGAACGCGCCGGCATGAATGCGCTCAACGAAGGCGACCGCGTCGGTTTCGACGTCGAGGTCGACAATCGCGGCAAGTTCGCGGCGGTCAACCTGAAGCCGTCCGAATAAGGCGCGCCCCGATCGTCAAAAAGGCCCGGCCTCCCGATGGAGCGCCGGGCTTTTTCGTGTCTGGCCGGCGCCGGCGGGACATGATTTTCAGACGATCATCGCCTTGAGCGTCGCGACCAGGTCGGCCTCTTCGGCGGGCTTGTCGGAGCGGATGCGCGCGATGCGCGGAAAGCGCATCGCGATGCCCGACTTATGGCGCTTCGATTCGTGCACCGAATCGAACGCGACTTCGAGAACCAGGCTCTTTTCGACCTCGCGCACCGGGCCGAAGCGCTGCAGCGTGTTCTGGCGGACGAAACGGTCGAGCATCTTGAGCTCGTCGTCGGTAAAGCCCGAATAGGCCTTGCCGACCGGCACCAGCTCGCCGCCCTGCTCGGGCGGCGCAGTCCAGCAGCCGAAGGTGTAGTCCGAATAGAAGCTCGATCGCTTGCCCGATCCGCGCTGCGCGTACAGCATCACGCAATCGGCGCTCAGCGGGTCGCGCTTCCATTTGTACCACAGGCCGGTCTTGCGCCCCGCGACATAGGGCGACGACCGCCGCTTGAGCATCAGCCCCTCGATCGCGGCATCGCGAGCGCCGTCGCGGATCGCGGCGAGCGCGGCGAAATCGGGCGCCTCGACGATCGCCGAGAGGTCGAAGCGATCGTCGGGCAGCCGCGCCATGAACGCCTCGAGGCGCGCGCGCCGCGCTTCCCAGGACAGCGCGCGAATATCCTCCTCGCCGTCGATCAGCAGGTCGTAGAGGCGCACGAAGGCGGGCGCCTCGGCGAGCATCCTGTTCGACACGTTCTTGCGCCCGAGGCGCTGTTGCAATGCGTTGAAGCTCGCCGCGCCGCCTTGCGTGTCGATGCCCTCGCCGCCCTGGTGCGCGCCGCGCACGAGCAGCTCGCCGTCGACCACGCCCGGCGTCGCGAAGGCGCCGACGACATCGGGAAAGGCGCCCGAAATCTCCTCGCCGCCGCGGCTGTAGATCCGCGTCTCGCCGCCCGCCTGGACGATCTGGACGCGGATGCCGTCCCATTTCCATTCGGCGACATAGTCGGCGAGGTCGACGCTGCGCTCCTCGAGCGGGTGCGCGAGCATGAACGGGCGGAACACCGGCAGGTCGGACACTTTGGGCATGGCGCGGCGGCTCTCGGCCCAGTCGAACAGCGTCGGATAGGGCGGGACGAGCGCACTCCACACCTCTTCGACGGCGTCGAGGTCGAGCTCGAACGCCTGCGCCAGCGCGGTCTTGGCGAGCCGCGCCGATACGCCGATGCGCATGCCCCCGGTGGCGAGCTTGAGCAGCGCGTAGCGCCCGCTCGGGTCGAGCCGGTCGAGCATCGCGCCGAGCACCGCCGGGGTTCCGGCGCGCGCCAGTCGCGACAGCGTCGCGACCGTCGCGTCGAGCATCAGCGGGGCCGAGCCATCGTCGCGCGCACTGGCGTCGGGGGCTTCCCACAACAGCGACACCGTCTCGGCGGTATCGCCGACATAGTCGCGGCTCATGCGGAACAAGACGGGGTCGATCCGTTGTTCGATCATCGCGCGCACCTGCGCCGGCTTGACCGCGGGCAGGTCGAGCTCGCCGGTCAGCGCGGCGATCGCCCAGCCGCGATCGGGATCGGGGGTCGCGCGCAGATAGTCGCCGATCAGCCGCAGCTTGGCATTGCGCGAGCGGGTGTAGACGAGCGCGTCGATCAGCCGCGCGAAGGCGCGCATGCTGCCGGGGACATCGCCATCGCGATCGGGTCGGGTGCCGGTCATGGTTGACGGAACGGCGCGTGCGCCGAAAGGATGCGCACCTCGGCCGCGATGCCCGCGCGTTCGCGCTCGAGGAAATCGGCGACGGCGGCGCGAAAGCCCGGATCGGCGATGTAATGGGCGCTGTGCGTCGTTACCGGTTCATAGCCGCGCGCCAGCTTGTGCGCGCCCTGCGCGCCCGCCTCGACTACCGTCGATCCCAGCGCGATGCCCGCCTCGATCGCCTGGTAATAGCAAAGTTCGAAATGGAGGAAGGGAATGTCGCGGGTGCAGCCCCAATAGCGGCCATAGAGCCGATCGGGTCCGACGACGTTGAGCGCGCCGGCGACCGGATCGCCGTCGATCCGCGCGAGGATCAGGAGCAGCCGGTCGGCCATCGTCTCGCCCATCAGGCTGAACGCTTCGCGCGTCAGATAGGGCGTGCCCCATTTGCGCGCGCCGGTGTCCTGGTAGAATTGCCAGAAAATGTCCCAGTGCGCCTCGCCGAGGTCGCTGCCGGTGACATGCTCGATCGTCACCGCGGCCTGCGCGGCGGCGCGTTCCTTGCGGATCGCCTTGCGCTTGCGCGACGACAAGGCGGCGAGGAAATCGTCGAAATCGGCATAGCCGCGATTGACCCAGTGGAACTGGACGTCCTCGCGCGCCAGCCAGCCGGCGGCCTCGAACAGCGCGACCTGGTCGGGATCGACAAAGGTCGCGTGCGCCGACGACAGCCCGTTCTGCGTCACCAGCACCTCGGCGGCGCGCAGCAGCTGTAGGCCGGTGTCCTCGTCACGCGCCAGCACGCGCGGACCCGACACCGGCGAAAACGGCGCCGCGATCTGCAGCTTGGGATAATAAGCGCCGCCGGCGCGCTGATAGGCGTCGGCCCAGCCCTGGTCGAAGACATATTCGCCCTGGCTGTGCTGCTTGAGATAGGCGGGCAGCGCGCCGATCAGCGCGCCGTCGCGCTCGATCGTCAGCGGCGCGGGGGTCCAGCCGCTGCCCGGCCCGACGCTGCCCGACGCTTCGAGCAGCCCGAGGAAATCATGGCCCACGAACGGGTTGCCGCCGGCCAGCGCATCCCATTGCGCGCGCGCGATGGCGCTGACGCCGTCGCCGATGCGGGCGACGATCCGTGCTGATTCCCGATCGGCCATCGCGCCTATATGGGTTGTTTGCCAAACGCTTCCAGCGGCAATTCGTGGATCGGCGCGTCGGCATGGGCGCTCGCGGTCTCGAGCTGCCGCGCCGTGCGCACCGTCCACGTCGTCACCGGCAGGCCGCGCGCGCGCTGCGCGGCGGCAAAGCGCGACGGCAGGTCGCGGATATCGTAAGCGAGGAACTGAGCCTGCGCCCGCCACAGCCACAGATGCCGCTCGATCCGCGCGCGCAGCGTCGTCGCGTTCTCTTCGGTCACCACCAGCCCGCGCAGGATGCGCGGCGCGTGGGTCGCGAACCAGGCGCCGACGAGCGGGTTGAACGACATGATCGCGACCGGCCCGCGATAGCCTTCGAGCGCGCGCACCACCGCCTGGCAGATCGGCGCGACGCGGCGATTGCGCGATTTGATCTCGATCAGCAGCGGCACCTGCCCGGCGACCAGCCGCAGCATGTCGGTGAGCCGCGGGATACGCTCGTCGCTGCCGGCCAGGACGATGCCGGCGAGCACGTCGGACGACAGCGACGCGACCGCGTCGGCGCGCCCCGCGAGCCGGTCGAGCGTATCGTCGTGAAAGACGAAGGCGATACCGTCGCGCGACAGCTGGACGTCGCATTCGATGCCGTGGCCCGCCGCGATCGCCGCGGTAAAGGCGGCGCGGCTGTTCTCGACCCGGTCGCCCCCATGCAGCCCCCGGTGCGCGAAGGGCTGCGCCGACAGCCACGCCGCGCGGCCGCGATCGGGCGGCGGCGCGCGGCGCGCGTCAAGCCGGGCGAACGGCGACCAGCGCATCGATCTCGACCAGCGCGCCGAGCGGCAGCGCGGCGACGCCGATCGCCGCGCGGGCATGGACGCCGGCATCGCCGAACACCTGCTGCATCAGTTCCGACGCGCCGTTGGCGACCTTGGGCTGGTCGCGAAAGTCGCTCGCCGAATTGACGAAGACGTTGAGCTTGACGATGCGCTCGACGCGATCGAGGCTGCCGAGCGCGGCCTCGAGCTGCGCCAGGACCATCAGCGCGCACAGGCGCGCGGCTTCGGCCGCGGCGGGGACATCGTCGGTTTGGCCGGCGCGGCCGGTAACGACGTCGCCGCCGCGAAACGGCAGCTGCCCCGAAACATGGGCGATGCCGCCGACAACGACGACCGGGCAATAGGCGGCGACGGGCGCGGCGGCCTTGGGCAAGGCGATGCCGAGTTCGGCCAGGCGGGCGGGAATCGTGTCGGTCATGCGTCGACTCCCGCGTGCGTCGCGGGCGCGGGCTGCCGCTCGCGCAGCCGCGCCATGATCCACGGCTCGGCCTCGGCCCAGCCGTCGATGCGGGCATGGGCGTGGCGCGCCTTCGGGATCGCGGCGGCGATTTCGGGTTCGATCACCATCTGCAGCCGCCATGCCTCGGGGACGTGCTCGGCGGCCGAGGCGTGGTGGATCTCCAGATCCTCGAGATAGACCGTCAGCGACGGCGCGAATTCGTCGACGATGCGCCGCAGCGCCGGACCCTTTTCGCCGCGATTGGTGACGAGGCGGCAGGCGAGGCCGTGCGCGGCGAGCTGCGCGACGCGGCGCTCGTGGATCGCATCGCCGACGTTCGACAGCACGACGATGTCGGCCAGCTCGCCGATCCGCGCCAGCGCCGCGAACGCGCCTGGCGCGGCATATTGGCGGTGCATCTGGTGATTGAAGAATTCGTCGAGCAACGGCCACACCTCTTCGCGCTCGACCTGGCTGCCGCATTTGCGGCGATGCAGCGCGCCGGCGAAGCTCGCCCCCCGCATCCTGAAATCGATGTCGTGCGCCTCGTCGAGCCAGTCGCGAAACGGCACGACCATGTGCAGCAGGACTTCGTCGCAGTCGGTGACGATCAACGGGCGCGGCGTGCGGTCGCGCGGGGGCTGGCGTTCGGTCATGGCCTGTCCTTACGCATCCGACAGCCGTTCGCCAATGGCGACCAGCGCCGCCGGGGGACAGCCGATCGCCTCGGCGCAGGCGATGAGGTCGGGCTCGTGACCGGCGAGGAAGGCGATCAGCGCGGCCAGCAGCACCGGATCGCCCGCCTTGGCGCGAAGTTCGTCGGGATCGAGCCCGGTCAGCGCGAGCAGCCGCGCGGCGCGATCGTCGTCGGACAGCGTCCAGGCGAGCGCCGACAAGGCGGCGGCGAAATCATCGGGTCGGGCGGCGGGGCGATCGAGCAAAGCGGTTTTCCTTCCTGTTGCGCGCAGGCTTGGCTATGGTCCGCCGCGTCACGCAAGCGAAGGGGCGGCGCACGATCATGACCAAGACCGTTCTCGTCGTCGAGGACAATGAGCTCAACCTCAAATTGTTCTGCGACCTGCTGCGCGCGCACGATTATCGCGCCGAACCCGTGCGCGACGGCCGCGACGCGATCGCGCGCGCGCGTGCGGTGGCGCCCGACCTCATCATCATGGACATCCAGCTGCCGCATGTCAGCGGGCTCGACCTGATCGCCGCGCTCAAGCGCGACGAGGAGCTGCGCGACATCCCGGTGATGGCGGTGACCGCCTATGCCGGCAAGGGCGACGAGCAACGCATCCGCGAAGCAGGCGCGCAGACCTATGTCTCGAAACCGATTTCGGTGATCAAGTTCATCGAAACCGTCGCCGGCATGCTGCAGCCGGTCGCCTGAACGAGCGCCAGGGAGGACGCGCAAAGCAAAGGGCGCGCCTCGCGGCACGCCCTGTCAGCTTTCGATTCCCGCAGGCCCGACGGCGCCCGAGGCGCCTGCCGCCTTACTTGATCTTGGCTTCCTTGAACTCGACATGCTTGCGCACGACGGGGTCGTATTTGCGCTGGACCATCTTCTCGGTCAGGTTGCGCGGATTCTTTTTGGTGACGTAATAGAATCCGGTGTCAGCTGTGCTGACGAGCTTGATCTTGATAGTGGCTGGCTTGGCCATGGCCCGATCCCTTGCAAATTCGCGTGTGCGTTATGGCGCTGCGCTAAGTCCCGCGTGCCCGACGGAGAGAATCGCCGGAGACAAAAGAAAAGCGGCGTCAATCCGCCGCCCATCGCGCTTCGAAGCGCGCCCTTTGGCCAAAACCCGCCCGACTGTCAAGCCGCCAGTTCGCGCGATGCGCATGAACATGCGGCGCGCCGGGGCGCCGATTAACCCGATGCTAACCATGTCGGGCGCATGCAGGACCGGCACGAAACGGGGCAATAGGGGGCCATATGACGCAGCTGAGCGAGAGCGATCGCGATTTCCAGATCCATGTCGGGCAGCAGATGATGCGGCGGATCGTCGCCATCGCCGCGCACCGCTCGCACGAGCGGCCCGGCCCGATCCTGACCGAGGTCGCGGGGCTGCGCGCCTTTGCCCGCCGCCACGGCTATGCCACCGTCCAGTGCGTGGCGCAGGCGCTCGAGGCCGCGATTTCGCAGGGCGGTCGGCATCAGGGCATCCTCGCCTTCATCGACGCGCTGACCGATGCGATCGCGATCGACCAACAGCCCGCGCCGCTTCTCGGCGCGCGCGAGGCGCTGCTGGCGTCGGTCGAAATCCGCCTGGCGGGATGACGGTGCGCGCCGATGCCGGTTTGACGACTCGCGCATTTGCGACGCGATCGCGCTAAGGCGCGCGGCGATGGACCATTTCCTCATCACGCTCGTCATGACGCTGGTCGCCGAAATGGGCGACCGCACGCAGTGGCTGCTCGCGGTGCTGCTGCTGCGCTATCATCGCTCGCTGCCGGTGCTGGCTGGCTTCGTGCTGGCGACGATGGTCAACTGCGCGCTCGCCGCCGCCGCCGGCGATTTTTCGCGCCAGCTGCTGGCCGGGCCGGCGCTGCTGATGTTTCAGGCGATGGCGGTGATCTTCGCCGCGGCGGCGATGCTGTGGCGGCGCGGCAAGCTCGACCGCCTCGAGGGCTGGCGCCTGCCCGCCTTCGCGACCGCCTTTCTCGGCTGCCTGATCCTCGAATTCGGCGACAAGAGCCAATTCATCGTGCTCGCAGCATCGGCCAATAGCGGCACACCGGTGCTGACCTGGCTCGGCGGCGTGATCGGCATAACGGTCGCCGCGATCCCCGCCTTCGCGCTGCCGCGCTGGGTCGAGGGCACGCAACCGTTCGCCTGGTTGCGAATCGCCGGCGGGGTCGTCTTCGGCCTGCTCGGCGTGATCCTGCTGATTCGCGTCGCCGCGATCGTCGTTTAATCGGCCTGACCGATCAACCTACGCGATTATATCGTTCCTCTCGATTGCAACCGGCACGCCGCTCGCTGGTTGGTGGGGTGAAACGATCCACCCCCGACAGCGAGGAATATCATGACCCGACCGCCCGCCAAGCTCGATACGCCGACCGACCTCAAGAGCAACGCCGCCAAATCGGTGGCCGAGGCGCTGAACGGCATTCTCGCCGACAGCTATGCGCTCTACATCAAGACCAAGAATTTCCACTGGCACGTCTCGGGCCCGCATTTCCGCGACTATCACCTGATGCTCGACGAACAGGCCGCGCAGATCCTCGCCACCACCGACGCGATCGCCGAGCGCGTGCGCAAGACCGGCAATACGACGCTGCGCTCGATCGGCGACATCGCGCGGCACCAGAGCATCGCCGACAATGACGAGGCGTTCGTCAGCGCCAAGGACATGCTCGCCGAACTGCGCAAGGACAATCTGAAGCTGGTCGAAGCGCTGCGCGAGGCCAAGGACATCGTCGACGAGGCGAAGGACAATGCGACCAGCGGCGTGCTCGACGACTGGACCGACCAGGCCGAAGAACGCGCCTGGTTCCTGTTCGAGGCGAGCCGAGCGGGCTAAGCGCCGGACCCCAAGACTGGGGCGATCTCTATGCCAGGGCGGCTCCGGCCGCCCTGCTTGGTTCAGGCCGCGTAGCGGCGATAGCTGGTCGCGGCGGCGCTGTCGTTCAGCCAGGCGCGCGCCTGGCGCTGCGCGTCGGCGATTTCGTCGCGGCTCATCTCGTCGGAGATTTCGGCGCGGCACATCTGGCCGCGGCGGCTGCCGCCGAGCGCGGCGAGGTTGAAGAATTTATGCGCCTGGACGAGGTCGTATTCGACGCCGCCCGATCCGGTCGAATAGGCGACGCCGAGATCGTAATAGGCTTCGGCATTTCCGCGCGCCGCATCGGCGAGCCGGCTTTCGATCAGGAACATCGCGTTCTTCTGGCTGCTACCCATGTCTGGTCCCCTGTCTTCGCCACCCCCTGTGGCTGCGACACCAGTGATCGGCCTTCATGGTAAGCAAAAGGTTAACGCGTGCGCGAAAAATTCACCCGGCGCTGTTTTCGCGCCATAATCTGTTTCGGATTTGCACCGCTTGCGTAACGATCCCGGGGGCGGGTGCGCTCAACCGACCGCGATATTGTCGATCAGCCGCGTCGTGCCGAGCCGCGCCGCGACCAGCAATCGCGCCGGCCGGACCAGGTCGGGCAGCGGCGCCAGCGTCTCGGCGTCGCGCAGTTCGAGATAGTCGACCGAGGCGAAACCGGCATCGACCAGCTCGGCGCTGCCCGCCGCCAGGGCAGCGGCAACCGCGTCGCCCGCGACGATCCGCGCCGCGGTTTGCGTCAGCACGCGCGGCAGGGCGGCGGCGATCGCGCGCTCGTCGCGCGACAGATAGGCATTGCGGCTCGACCGCGCGAGGCCGTCGTCCTCGCGCACCGTCGGCACGCCGACGATCTCGACGCGCAGGTCGAGGTCGGCGACGAGGCGGCGGATCACCGCGAGCTGCTGGTAATCCTTTTCGCCGAACAGCGCGACGTCGGGCAGGACCTGGTTGAACAATTTGGTCACCACCGTCGCGACGCCGTCGAAATGGCCGGGGCGCGTGCCGCCGCACAGCCCCTCGCTCGGCCCGCCGACGCGCACGCTGGTGGCGAAACCCGGCGGATACATCGTCGCGACCTCGGGCAGCCAGGCGATCGCCGCGCCCGCCGCTTCGATCAGCTCGAGATCGCGGGCCTCCTGGCGCGGATAGGCGTCGAGATCCTCGTTCGGGCCGAACTGCGTTGGATTGACGAAGATCGACACCGCGACCGCATCGGCATGGCGCCGCGCCTCGCGGACCAGCGCGAGATGGCCGTCGTGCAGCGCGCCCATCGTCGGCACCAGCGCGAGGCGGCCCGCCTTGCGCGCGGCGGCGGCGGCATCGCGCAGCTGAGAAAGGTCACGGATGGTTTGCATGGGGTCATGGCCTTGGCTAGACGGGAATCACTGTCTGGCCGGGGAGGTAGAACACCAAAGATGAGCGCGCAAACCGAAGTCGATTCAAGCCGCGAGCCGGCGGACGCCGCGCCCGGCCCGCATGTGCCCGGCCCGCATGTGATCGTCTTCGCCAACGAAAAGGGCGGCACCGGCAAATCGACGAGCGCGGTGCACGTCGCCGTCGCGCTCGCCAGCCAGGGCTACAGGGTCGCGGGCATCGACCTCGATCCGCGCCAGCGCACCTTCTATCGCTATCTCGAAAACCGCACCGAAACCGCGCGGCGACGCAACGTGGAACTGCCGATGCCGGCGTTCGACGTGTTCACCGGCGATACGCTCGGCGAGCTCGAACAGATGGTCGCGGCGATGAGCGACGGCGTCGATTACCTGATCGCCGACACGCCCGGCCGCGACGACCGCTTCGCGCGCCACATGGCGACGCAGGCGCATACGCTGGTGACGCCGATGAACGACAGCTTCGTCGATTTCGACCTCGTCGGCCAGGTCGATCCCGATACCTTCAAGGTCAGGAAATTGAGCTTCTATGCCGAGCTCATCTGGGAAGCGCGCAAGAGCCGGGCCAAGGCCGACGGCGTCTCGATCGACTGGGTACTGATGCGCAACCGGCTGCAGCATATCGAGGCGCGCAACATGCGCCGCGTCGGCGCGGCGCTGACCGAACTCGCGAAACGCGTCGGGTTCCGCGTCCTGCCCGGCCTCGGCGAGCGCGTCGTCTATCGCGAGCTGTTCCCTTCGGGGCTGACACTGCTCGACAAGGGGTTGCTCGGCGAGCTTGGCGTCAGCCATATCGCCGCACGCCAGGAACTGCGCGAAATGGTCGCCGGGCTGCAGCTGCCGCGTCCGCGCGACACGCACGCCGCGGCGCGGCGCGACGACGCGCTGGCAGAGGCGGTCTAGCGCGCGATGGCCGTGCTTGCGATCGTCGCGCTCGGCGTGATCGCCTGGGCCTGGCTGACCGGCCGCCTCGCCGGCTGGACGGGCCGCGACGTCGTCGCGCTGGCGGCGGTCGTCATCGGCGCGAAATTCCTGGCCGGCGGCAGCGTCGTCGCCGGCTTGGTGGCGGTGGTGGCGGGCGGCCTTTGGCTCGGTCGGCACTGGGCGCGCCTGCGCGGCGCGCTGTGGACGAGGCGCGTGGCCGGATCCGCCGATCTCGCCGCCGCGCGCGACCTGCTCGGCGTCATGCCGACGGCCGACGAGCGGATCGTGCGCGCCGCCTATCGCGACCGCATCGTCGCCGCGCACCCCGATCGCGGCGGCAATGTCGTCGCGGCGACGCGGCTCGCCGCCGCGCGCGACCTCCTCCTGGCCGACATCGCCGCGCGCCGGCGACGCTAGCCCGGATGCGCGCCGAGCGACCGAATTTTTCGCCCCCCGTTTCCCGCAACCGCAAGGCTGCGGTCCAGGGGTGCCACACATGACCCACGAAGGCTGACACATGACCCATCAGTTCCATCCCAGCACCCTGCGCGAATACGACATTCGCGGGATCGTCGGCGATACGCTGAGCGAGGACGATGCGCGCGCGATCGGGCGCGGCTTCGGCACGCGCGTCGCGGCGGCGGGCGGCCGCCGGGTCGCGGTCGGCTATGACGGCCGGCTCAGCAGCCCCGGCATGGCGCGCGCGATCGTCGCGGGCCTGAACGATGTCGGCATCGACGCACTCGAAATCGGGCTCGGGCCGACGCCGATGCTATATTATGCCGAAATGACGCAGGGCACCGACGGCGGCATTCAGATAACCGGCAGCCACAACCCCGCCAACTATAACGGTTTCAAGATGGTGCTGGGCCATCGCCCCTTCTTCGGCGACGACATCCAGGACATCGGCCGGATGGCGGGGGCGGGCGCCTGGCGCGCCGCGCCCGCCGGCTATGTCGCGGCGAACGAGCAGCGGGCGGTGATGGACGATTATGTCGACCGGTTGCTCGAAGGATTTGGGGCCAAATCTCCCGGGGGCGAATATCGGATCGGCTGGGACGCGGGCAACGGCGCCGCCGGCCCGGTCGTCGACCGGCTTGTCGCGCGCCTGCCGGGCGAGCATTTCACGCTCTATACCGAAGTCGATGGCAGCTTTCCCAATCATCATCCCGATCCGACCGATGAAGCCAATCTCGCCGATCTGAAGCGCCTCGTCGCCGACAGAAAGCTCGATTTCGGTGTCGCCTTCGACGGCGACGGCGACCGTATCGGCGCGATCGACGGCAAGGGGCGGGTGATCTGGGGCGACCAGCTGCTCGCGATCTACGCCGAAATGGTGCTGAAAGACGTGCCCGGCGCGACGATCATCGCCGATGTGAAGGCAAGCCAGGCGCTGTTCGACCGCGTCGCCGAACTCGGCGGCACGCCGCTGATGTGGAAGACCGGCCACAGCCTGATCAAGCAGAAGATGCTCGAAACCGATTCGCCGCTGGCGGGCGAAATGAGCGGCCATGTATTCTTCAAGCACGGCTATTACGGCTATGACGACGCGCTCTACGCCGCGATCCAGCTGATCGCGGCGGCGCAGGCGGCGGGCAGGAGCGTGACCGAATTGCGCGGCGCGATGCCCGACATGGTCAATACGCCCGAAATGCGCTTCCAGGTCGACGAAAGCCGCAAATTCGCGGTTGTCGAAGAGGTGCTCGACCGGCTCCAGGCCGACGGCGCGAGCGTCGACCGCACCGACGGCGCCCGCGTCGACACGCCCGACGGCTGGTGGCTGCTGCGCGCATCGAACACGCAGGATGTTCTCGTCGCGCGCGCCGAGGCGAAGGACGCGGCGGGGCTTGAGCGGCTGATGGCGCAGATCGACGCGCAGCTCGCGCGATCGGGCATCGCGCGCGGCCCGCAGGCGGGGCATTGATCGACTGACTCTCTCCCCAGCGGGGAGAGGGACCAATTGGTGATTGCAATTTTTGCAACCGCGCTTGTTTTCTTCGCACTTGCACAAAAGCATGGTGCAGCGCACAACGAACGTGCCTTTTCAGGCATCCTCTCCTAAAAACTTTTACGGGTCGTCCTTCGGGGCGGCCCTTTTTTTTGGATTAGGCGAAAGCCCCGCCAAGCCCGAGAGCAAAGCTGAAGGCAGCGTACGCAAATGCGGCCACTCGAGTCGAGGGCGCATAGCCTTTCCGAAGTAAAAACCATGCGAATATAACCGGACAAACGATCAAGCCCAGCAAGAGCAGCGAACTAATCCGACGCCCGCCCTGAGTTTGATCTATAGCCTCGCTCAAAGCGGCGCGCATTTCGCCTCGAGCCACGCCTTGTCCGCGCCCTCGAGCTGCGGGCCGAGGATCGTCAGCGTTTGCGCGTGGTAATCGTTGAGCCAGGCGAGTTCGCTATCGCTCAACAATGCGGCATCGATCAGGTCGCGCTCGATCGGGGCATAGGTCAGCGTTTCGAATCCGAGCACCTGCGCCTCCGCGCCGGCGACGTCGATCGGCACGACGAGGACGAGGTTCTCGATGCGGATGCCGAAGCCGTTTTCCTTGTAATAGCCCGGCTCGTTGGAAAGGATCATGCCCGCTTTCAGCGGCTCGCCGGTGCCCGGCTTGCTGCCCGGCGGGGCGATGCTCTGCGGGCCTTCGTGGACGGCGAGGAAGCTGCCGACGCCATGGCCGGTGCCGTGCGCGAAATCGACGCCGTCGGCCCACAGATACTGGCGCGCGAACCCGTCGAGCTGCGCGCCGGTAATCCCCTCGGGAAAGCGCGCGGTCGCGATCGCGATATGCCCCTTGAGCACCTGGGTGAAGCGGCGGCGCATTTCGGCGCTCGGCTCGCCGACGGGGATGGTGCGCGTGACGTCGGTTGTGCCGTCGGCATATTGGCCCCCCGAATCGACGAGATAGAGCATGCCCGGCTCGATTCTGCGGTTGCTCTCCTCGTCGACGCGATAGTGGCACAGCGCGCCATTGGGGCCGGCGCCCGAAATCGTGTCGAAACTGGTGTCGAGCAGCACGCCGGTCTCCTCGCGGAAGGCGAGCAGCCGGTCGACCGCCGACAATTCGGTCTGCGTGCCCTTGGGCGCCTCGACCTCCATCCAGCGC
This sequence comes from Sphingomonadales bacterium, assembly GCA_009993585.1. Lineage (GTDB taxonomy): Bacteria > Pseudomonadota > Alphaproteobacteria > Sphingomonadales > Sphingomonadaceae > Flavisphingopyxis. The sequence goes on along the minus strand of JAACTG010000117.1, from coordinate 8,211 downwards.
AGGAATTTCGACAGCGCCGCGCCGTCGCGCGCCTGCGCCGCCTTGTGCCCCGCGATCTCGGCCTGGTTCTTGATCGCCTTGGCGAAGACGATCGGATCGCGATGGCGCGCGATTGTCGCGCCGGCGGCCTCGAGCGCCTCGAAAATCGCGGCGACCGCGCGTTCGGGGTCGGCGGCGACGGTCTTGCCCTTGAGCTCGGCGAGGCCCGCCTCGAAATCGTCGCGCGCGCGGATGCGGACCGAATTGCCGAGATGCTGCCTGACCGCGTCGGTCATCTTGCCCGGCGCGATGAACAGCTCGGCGGTCGCGTCGGTATGGACGATCGCATAGGCCAGCGCGACGGGCGTGTGGCTGACGTCCGATCCGCGCAGGTTGAACAGCCAGGCGACCGAATCGAGCGCGGTCACGATCGTCGCGTCGCAGTCGTTCTCCTTCAGCCAGTCGGCGATTTCCTGGCGCTTGGCGGCGACCGACTTGCCGGCGAATTCGTCGTTATGGACGCGCGCCTCGGCCGGGCTCGGCGCGGGCTGCGATTTCCACACCGCATCGATCGGATTGCCCTCGGTCGCGACCAGCTCGGCGCCCTTGGCGGCGAGCGCCTTGGCGGTCGCCTTGACCCAGTCGATCGAATGCAGCCACGCGTCGTAACCGATCTTCATGCCCGGCTTCGCGTGCTTGACCAGCCATTCGGCGGGGCTCGACGCGGGCACGCCGATATAGTCATAGAGCTCGCCGGGAACCTGCTGGCGCACCTGGATGGTGTAGCGCCCGTCGGTGAACACCGCCGCCTCGTCGGCCAGCACGACGGTCGATCCCGCCGATCCCTGGAATCCCGTCAGCCAGGCCATGCGCTGCGCATAGCTGCCGACATATTCGGACATATGTTCGTCGGTGATCGGGACGACGAAACCGTCGAGCCCGCGCCCGGCCAGTTCGGCGCGCAACAGCCCGAGGCGGGCGGCGGCATCGGGATGTTCGGACTTGAGCCCGGGATTGCTCGACATCGTGGCGGTATCGCTGGACATGACGGTCCTTCCGTTCTTAGGTTCGCGCCGTGCCGCCCGATCGGGCGGCGTCCCCTTCAGGACACGGCAGTTGCACCCTATCTGGACCTTCACTGCCCCGATTTCCACCCCATGCGCGCGCGGCGGCCCCGCCGTCGCGACCGCCGCCGGGGCGCATCGCCGTCGCCCGAGCCACTGACAAGGACGCCCCGCCTGCCATGACCCTGCCCCGCATCACCCCCGCCGACCTGCCGCCGCCGCCCGTCGCCGATCGCCGTGCGCACCGCACCAGCGCGCACGGCAACAGCGTCGACGACCCTTATTTCTGGCTCCGCGATCCAGGCTATCCCAAGGTCGGCGACACCGATGTGCTCGCCTATCTCAGGTCCGAAAACGCCTATTTCGACGCCGCGATGAAGCCGCTCGCGGCCACCGTCGACACGCTGTTCGCCGAGATGAAGGCGCGCATCAAGGAAGACGACGCCAGCGTGCCGCAAAAGGACGGCGACTGGCTCTATTGGGTCGAATATGACGTCGGCGCGCAGTACAAGAAATGGTACCGCAAGCCCGCCAAGGAAAAAGATGGGGCCGGCAGCGACAAGGTCCTGATCCTGTCCGAGCCCGATCTTGCCGAGGGGCATGACTATTTCCGCCTCGGCGCCTTTTCGGTCAGCCCCGACGGACGGCTGCTCGCTTATGCGACCGACACCGACGGGTCCGAACGCTTCGACGTCGCGGTCAAGGATCTCGAAACCGGCAAGCTGCTGCCCGACGCGATTCCCGGCACGCTTTCCAGCCTCGTCTGGACCGCCGACGGCAGCCATCTGCTCTACGGCCTCGCCAACGACAACTGGCGCACCGACAATGCCCGCGTCCACACGCTCGGCACCGCGTTCGAGGACGACCGCGAGCTCTATCACGAGCCCGACGAGGGGTTCCGCGTCGGCGTCGGCATGACGTCATCGGAAAAATACCTGCTCATCGAAACCGGCGACAACGAGACCAGCGAGGTGCGCCTGCTCCCTGCGAACGACCCCTTCGCCGAACCGATCCTCGTCGCGCCGCGCCGAAAGGGCCGCGAATATGCGATCGACGAGCATGACGGCAGCCTGCTCGTGCTGACCAACGATACCCATGAGAATTTCCGCCTCGCCACCGCGCCGGTCGCCGATCCGGGCAACTGGACGACGCTGATCGCGGGGTCGGACGATCACTACCTCACCGACGTCCAGGCATTTGCCGATTTCTACGTGGTCGAGGGGCGCCGCGACGGCCTCGATTGCATCGAGATCCGCTATTACGACGATCCCGACCGGGTCGAGAGCATCGCCTTTCCCGAGGCGAGCTACAGCGCCGGCCTGTCGGACAATCCCGAATATCGCCAGACGAGGCTGCGCCTCGATTACGAATCGATGGTCACCCCCGACACGGTGTTCGATTACGACGTCGCGACACGCTCGCTCGAAACGCTGAAGGTGCAGGACATTCCGTCGGGCTATGACGCCGCGCAATATGTCACCGAACGCGTCACGATAAAGGCGCGCGACGGCGCCATGGTACCGGTCAGCCTGGTCTATAAAAAGGGGACGAAAATGGACGGCAGCGCGCCGCTCCACCTCTATGCCTATGGCGCTTATGGCTATGCCGTCCCGCCGGGCTTTTCGACGACGCGCCTCAGCCTGGTCGATCGCGGCTTCATCTACGCCATCGCGCATATCCGCGGCGGCGACGATCTCGGCCGGCGCTGGTATCTCGATGGCAAGCTGATGGCGCGGATGAACACCTTTCACGATTTCATCGACGTCGCGCAGGGACTCGCCGCGAGGGGCTATACCAGCGAGGGCCGCATCAGCGCCTCGGGCGGCTCGGCGGGCGGCGAGCTGATGGGCGCGATCGCCAACATGGCACCCGCCACCTTCGGCGCGATCGTCGCGCACGTTCCCTTCGTCGACGTCGTCAACACGATGATGGACGACAGCCTGCCGCTGACGCCGGGCGAATGGCCCGAATGGGGCAATCCGATCACCGACAAGGCGGCCTATGACTATATGCGCGGCTACAGCCCGTACGATAACGTCGCCGCGCAGGCCTATCCGCCGATGCTGATCACCGGCGGCCTCAACGATCCGCGCGTGACCTATTGGGAACCGGCGAAATGGACCGCCAAGCTGCGCGCGACCAAGACCGACGACAATCTGCTGCTGATGAAGATCAACATGGGCGCAGGCCATGGCGGCAAGTCGGGGCGGTTCGATTCGCTCAAGGAGACGGTGGAGGAATTCGCCTTCATTCTCTCGCAGGTCGGCGGGTCAGAGCAGGCCGAGCGCGCCTAGTCGCCGTTCGAGCGTCGCGGCATCGACGAAACGGTGCGCGGCGATGCCCATTGCCGCCGCCGCCGCGACATTGTCCGGATTGTCGTCGACGAACAGCGCCTGGTGCGGCGCCAGCGCGAAGCGGTCGAGCGCGAGGCGAAAGATCGCGGGGTCGGGCTTGGCGAGCTGTTCGCTGCCCGACACGACGATGTCGGCGAAACGGTCGAACAGCGGCTGGGTCGGGCGGAACATCTGCCAGAACTCATGGCCGAAATTGGTGATCGCATAGAGCGGCACGCCCGCTGCATCGAGCCGCGCGACGAGGTCGACCATGCCCGCGACGGGACCGGGAATCGTCTCGGTAAAGCGGCTCGCATAGGCGTGGATCAGGCGCGCATGCTCGGGATATTCGGCGATCCGTTCGGCGATCATCTCGGCGAGCGGGCGGCCCTGGTCGCTTTGGAAATGCCATTCGGGGGTGATGACCGTGGTCACGAAGCGCTCGAGCTCGGCCTCGTCGGCGATCAGCTTGGCGAACAAATGGCGCAGGTCCCATTCGAACAGCACGCGGCCGACGTCGAAAATGACTGCGCTCGGCTGGCTCATCGCAGGCGATCCCATCGGACAAAGCAAAACCGCCGCCGGATCGCTCCCGCGGCGGTCATGAAACTGGACGCGCGCAACCCTGCGCGGCGCCGGGAACTCAGCCCTGGCGCGCCTTGAAGCGGCGGTTGGTCTTGTTGATCACATAGGTCCGGCCGCGACGACGAATCACGCGGCAATCGCGATGGCGATCCTTCAGCGACTTCAGGCTGTTACGAACTTTCATGACTTCACTTTCCGTATATGTCGGCGCGCGGGATCGACCCACGCCGCTCGTGAAGGCGGGCATCTATGGAGCGCGGGGGTAAAAGTCAACCGCGTCGCCCGATAAACATCGCCGCGCCGGGCGCTGGTTTCGGAGCCGAATCGATCATGATGCGTTGCCATCGTCGAACCGATCCATCACCGTGTGTTCCGGCGATCGCTCGACTCGCCGTTGCAGGAGGTTTTATGCGCAATTTGCCGATCCTATTGGTCCTGGCCGCGGGTACCACGCTCGCCGGCTGCACGACGCTGGCAACGCCGTCGGCGCCGGTCGACGTTACCCGCTTTCACCTTGTCGGCGCCGACGGCCAGATCGCGCGCGGCACGATCGCGGTCGGCCCGGTGACCAACGCGCCCGCCGATTCGCAAAGCTTCGAATTTCGCAGCTATGCCGCAGCGGTCGCCGCCGAGCTGGCGCGGATCGGCTATACGCCCGTCGCCGAAGGCGCGGCGACCGACTTCCTCGCCCGCGTCGATTACACACGCGGAACGCAGACCGCCGATGGCGATGGCGGCCCCGGTCGCACCCAGCGCCAGGTCCGCACCCAGCTCAGCGTCGCCATCGAACACCGCGCCGACGCCGCCGTCGTGTGGGAAGGGCGCGCCGACATGGCCGCCGATGCCGGGGCCGACCCGGCCGAGGTCACGCGCCGCGCAAATAAACTCGCCGCCGCGCTCTTCAAGGGGTTTCCCGGCGAGTCGGGCCGCACTATCACGGTGCCATGACGATCAAGATCACCAGCGCTTTCGATGCCGGCAACATCGTTGTCGATGCCATCGACGGCCAATCCGCCCGGCTGCACATCCGCAAGGATCGCGAGTCCGATTTCTTCCAGTGGTTTCATTTCCGCGTCGCATGCGAGGCGGGGGCCGAGCTTGAACTGGCGATCACCGGCCTCGGCGAATCGGCCTATCCGGGGGGCTGGGACGATTACAACGTCTGCGTCAGCGAGGACCGCGATTACTGGACGCGCTGCGACACCAGCTACGACAGGGAGCGGGACGGCGGCACGCTGACCTTCCGCTATGCGCCGTCGGGCACGATCGCCTGGTTCGGCTATTTCGCGCCCTATACGCTCGATCGCCATTACGACCTCCTCTCCGAAGCCGCCGCGACCGAGGGCGTGACGCTGCGCCAGCTTGGGCAGACGCTCGAGGGCCGCCCGCTCGACTGCCTCGAAATGGGCGAGGGCGACAAGCAGGTGTGGATCTACGCGCGCCAGCATCCCGGCGAGACGCAGGCCGAATATTGGGTCGAGGGCGCGCTCGAAATGCTGTGCGACATGCAGAACCCGCACACCCGGCTGCTGCGCCAGAAATGCCGCTTTCACATCGTTCCCAACATGAACCCCGACGGCAGCTATCGCGGCCATCTCAGGACCAATTACGCCGGCACCAACCTCAACCGCGAATGGGACAATCCCACCGCCGAAAAAAGCCCCGAAGTGCTGTGCGTGCGCAATGCGATGGATGAAAGCGGCGTCGATTTCGCGATGGACATCCATGCCGACGAGGCGATCCCGGCGGTGTTCATGGCGGGCTTCGAAGGCATTCCGTCGTGGAGCGACGCGCAAGGCGACAAATTCTATGCCTATCGCGACCGGCTGGCGGCGCGCACGCCCGATTTCCAGACGCGGCTCGGCTACGACGTCTCGGCGCCCGGCACCGCCAACCTGTCGATGTCGACCAACCAGCTCGCCGAACGCTTCGGCTGCGCGGCGATGACGCTCGAAATGCCGTACAAGGACAATGTCGACCTGCCCGACGCCGACCACAATTGGTCGCCCGAACGCTGCAAGAGCCTAGCGCACGACTGCCTCGCGCTGCTCGCCGAGATGCTCGACGAGGTGACGTGAGCCGATGCCGACCCTCGTCCTCATCCGCCACGGCCAGTCGCAGTGGAATCTCGAAAACCGCTTCACCGGCTGGTGGGACGTCGACATCACCGAAAAAGGCGCGACCGAGGCGGTCGCGGCGGGCCGATTGATGCGCGACAAGCGGCTCGATTTCGATCGCTGCTTCACCAGTTTCCAGACGCGCGCGATCAAGACGCTGCATCTGGCGCTCGAGCAAATGGACCGGCTGTGGCTGCCGGTCGACAAGCACTGGCGATTGAACGAGCGCCATTACGGCGGCCTGACCGGGCTCGACAAACAGGAAACGCGCGACCGCCACGGCGACGAACAGGTGCAAATCTGGCGCCGCAGCTTCGCCACGCCGCCGCCGCCGATCGAACCGGGCAGCGCCTATGATATGTCGGGCGACCGGCGCTATGCCGGCGTCGACGTGCCGCGCGCCGAAAGCCTCAAGGACACGATCGATCGCGTCCTGCCCTATTGGGACGCGCATATCGCTCCCGCGCTCACGGCGGGCGAGCGCGTGCTGATCTCGGCGCACGGCAACAGCCTGCGCGCGCTGGTCAAGCATTTGTCGAACATTCCCGACGACGAGATCACCGGCCTCGAAATCCCGACCGGCCAGCCGATCGTCTACGAGCTCGACGACGCGCTCGCCGCAACCGATCGCTATTATCTCGCCGATCGCTAGTCCCGCTTAGGCTTTGTCGGACGTGTCCCTGAGCGCAGCCAGCGCACCGAACGGGCTCGCGTCGCGCTTGGCCTCGGCTTCGCTCTTGACCCCCTTGGCCTTGAGGAAGTCCTCGGCATCGGGGCCGCGCGGATAGGGATCGAGGCTCAGCAGCAGCGTCTGCGCGACCGCCTCGCCAAGGTCGATCCGGGCGTTTTCGTAATGCATGACGTCGCACTCGTCGGCGGCGAGCTCGATCTCCTCGTCGGCGGCGGCGACATGGTCGGGTTCGGGTTCGAAGCGCACCGCGAAAACCTCGTCGAGCGCGACCGGCAGCGGGTCGTCGGTGGCGACGCAGCGCTGGACCAGCGCGGCGGCAAGGCGGCCCGTCGCGGTGACGACGTCGTCGTCGACCACCAAAGTCACCGTCGCCGCCAGCTCGTCGATCGCGGCGATGGCGAAACGCCGCGCGAGCGCGGCGCGTTCGTCGGCGTCGGCGGTGATCGTCACCGGCTTGCGCATGCGCTCGGCCTCGGCGAGCGTATAGCGGCGCGAAAATTCGGGGGCGTCGGCGGCGATCATGCCGCGCTTCCCGCGCCGATATCGCCCGCCAGCAACGCGGCGGCGTCGCGCCGGGCGAGGCGATCGCGAAAGTCGCGCATCGCGGCAATCGCGTGATCGAGCTGCGCCGCGCCCGGCTCGCCGCCGCGATAAAGGTTGCGGCGCAGCGCGGGCGCCGGGTCGCCTTCGACCGACAGGCCCGCGCCATAGGCCGCGATGCGGCCGCCCAGCGCGCCCATCATCTTGCCGACATGCTTGCCGACGACGACGTCGCCGATGCCTTCCTGGCGCAGCTGCGCATCCATGTCCTCGACGAAAATCTCGGTCAGCAGCGCCATCGTCGCCTGCTGGCCGGGCAAGTCTTCGAGCCGCTTGATCGTCAGCGCGAGCAGCGCGGCGATCATCTCGAAACGGCCGTCGACGCTGTCGGCGACGCCGCCGTCGCGATACCAGTGCGGCGCGCGCGCCGCCGCCACCACCGCCGCATAGAGCGGGCGGACGGCATCGCGCGGGTCGGTGCGCGGCGCGAACAGCAGCGAGGCGAGGGCCTTGATCATCGGCCGCGCCTATAGCGCCCGCCGGGTCCCCCCGCCAGCCCTGCCGCGCGTCGGCGCCGGGGCAAGCAACAGCGGCCTTGGCGGCGGCGGGGCTTTCGCTTAATGGGAGGGAAAGCTTGCCGCCGCTAGCGCCGGCAGGACCTATCTCGCGCACGGCCTTCACCTGCCCGCGCCCGAACCGGAGTTATCATTATGGGCCATATCGCCCGCAAGACCCTTTTCGTTCTCGCGTCGCTGTCGCTCGCATCGGCGCTCGGCGCGTGCGGACAGATCGCCGCGCATCGCGGCGCGATCATCGATCCGGTGCTGTCGACGACGCTCGCACCCGGCGTCGACAATCGCGAATCGGTCCAGCGCCTGCTCGGTCGCCCGACCTTTGTCGGA
>JAACTG010000116.1:18478-45739 GCA_009993585.1 Sphingomonadales bacterium | reverse complement strand
CTGGGCTATACCAAGGACGAGATCGCGTTCTACGATGTCGGCATCGGTTTCTGGGCGCTGATCATCGGCGTCTTCGTCGGCGGCGCGCTCTACGCCAAAATGGGGATGAAGAAATCGGTGCTCGTCAGCCTGGTGCTGATGGCGGTGTCCAATTTCAGCTTCGCCGCGCTGGCCGCCGTGGGGCACAGCAATCTCGGCATGGCGGGCGCGATCGGGTTCGAGAATTTCGCTAGCGGGATCGGCGGGGTGTGCGTCGTCGCCTATCTGTCGGCGCTGTGCAACCTGCAGTTCACCGCGACGCAGTTCGCGCTGCTGTCGGCGGGCGCGAGCATCCTCGGGCGCTTCGTGACCGGAACGACCGCGGGCGGCCTGATCGAAGGCATCGGCTATGTGAATTTCTACCTGCTGACCACGCTGCTGGCGATGCCCGGCGTGATCCTATTCTGGTGGATGATCCGCGCCGGGCTCGTCGATCGGTCGCTGGGCACCGCGGGCGAAATATCGAGCAATGATATCGCCGATCCCGCAAATGCTAGCGAGGAAGCTGCCGGTTCGCCCTGAGCACATCGCCGGCGAGGTAGAGCGAACCCGCGATCAGGACGAGCGGCGGCGGCGTCTCGATCGTCTTTAGCGCTGCCGTCACCTCGGGCGCGGTGATGCATTCGCCGCCGCGCGCGCGCACCGCCCTGGCGATGGCGTCGGGCGCGTGGTGCGCGTGATCGGGGACGGGGACGGCGACGAAATCGAGATCGAGGCCGGCAAGCGGGTCGAGAAACCCGGCGAGGTCCTTGTTGGCAAGCAGGCCGAGGACGATCGTCGCCGGGCGATCCTCGCCGCGCAGGAATTCGGCGAGCGTCAGCGCGGCGGCCGGGTTGTGGCCACCGTCGAGCCAGAGCCGCGTGCGCTCGGGCAGCAAGCGGCGCAGCGGGCCGTCGTCGAGCAGTTGCAGCCGCGCCGGCCAATTGGCCCATTCGATCCCCGCGCGATAGGCGCCGGGAGGCAGCCTGAACGCGCGCTGGTGGCGCAGCATCGCGATCGCGAGCGCGGCATTGTCGGCCTGGTGCGCGCCCTTCATGCGCGGCACCGGCAGCGTCATCTTGCCGAAACCGTCGCTGTAATGGAGGCGCTCGTCGTACACGCCCGCGTCCCATGCCTCGCCGCGCGGATAGAGTGGCGCATGCGCGGCGCTCGCCGCGGCGAGGATCGCCTGGTTCATTTCGGCGGGGTATTTCTGCGTGACCAGCGGCACGCCCGATTTGGCGATGCCCGCCTTTTCCCACGCGATCCGCGCCAGATCGTCGGTCGGTGTGCCCGCTTCGGGCGCGAGCAGGAATTCGCGATGATCGATGCCGAGCGCGGCGATGCCGCAGATCGCGGGGGCGGCGATGATGTTGGTCGCGTCGAGCCGTCCGCCGAGCCCGACCTCGATCACGCAGGCATCGGCCGGCGTGCGGGCGAAGACGAGCAAGGCGGCGGCGGTCGTCGCTTCGAAGAAACTCGGCGCGATATCCTCGCTGCAGTCGAGCACTTCGGCGAGCAGCGGGGCGAGGGCGGCGTCGTCGATCAGTTCTCCGGCGACGCGGATGCGCTCGTTGAAGCGGACGAGGTGCGGGCTGGTATAGGCGTGGACGCGTTTGCCGCCCGCTTCGATCATCGCGCGCAGAAATGCGCAGGTCGACCCCTTGCCGTTGGTCCCGGCGACGTGGAAAACCGGCGGCAGCCCGTCTTGCGGATTGCCGAGCCGATCGAGCAGCGTCGCGATCCGCGACAGGCCGAGCACGTCGCGCCCGGGCGAAGGCATTTCGAGCCGGTCGAGCTGCGCCTGGACGGCCGGGTCGTCGGAACGGGCGGAGTCGGGCATATTACCCCTCTCCCCGTTGGGGAGAGGCAGCGAGACTTGGCCCACCGGGCCTAGTCGCAGCGGAGAGGGGCGCGGCGATCGCCTGGCCTATCGCAGCGAGAACACCATCGAGATTTGTCATGACATCGGCATTTGTCAGATGAATCACACAATATCCTTTGCTCGCAAGATGCTCGTCCCGGACCACTTCGCGTGCCGGGTCATTATGGGTATCGCCGTCGACTTCGATAATCAGTTTCGCGCGGCGCGAGACGAAATCTACGATATAGTGATCGATCACCACCTGGCGGCTGAACTTGGCGCCAAGGCGTTCAGCCTTGATCGCATGCCACAGTCGGCGTTCGGGTTCGGTCATGATGCGACGCATAGACTTGGCGCGGTCGAGGAGCACGGGATCGATCTGCACGGGTGGCGCTGCCCCCTCTCCGCTGCGACTAGAGGGCTTCGCCCTCAAGTCTCGCTGCCTCTCCCCGGTGGGGAGAGGGCTAAGTACTAAGCCGCCGCCCGTTCGGGGGTGAGGTAATCGATCAGGCGGCCGAGCACCTGGCGCAGCTCCTTGCGCGGGGTGACCATGTCGATCATGCCGTGATCGAGCAGATATTCGGCGCGCTGGAAGCCTTCGGGCAGTTTTTCGCGGATCGTGTTCTCGATCACGCGCTGGCCGGCGAAGCCGATCAGGGCGTTGGGTTCGGAGATCTGGACATCGCCGAGCATCGCATAGCTGGCGGTGACGCCGCCGGTGGTCGGGTCGGTGAGGACGACGATATAGGGCAGGCCGGCGCGGTGGAGGCGGGCGATGGCAACGGTCGCCTTGGGCATCTGCATCAGCGACAGGATGCCTTCCTGCATGCGCGCGCCACCCGCGGCGGTGAAGATGATATAGGGGCAGGCGTCGGCAATCGCCGCCTCGACCCCGGCGACGAGCGCCTGGCCGACGCCGACGCCCATCGACCCGCCCATGAAGGCGAAGTCCTGAATGCCGACGACCGCGCGGCGCTTGCAGATGAAGCCGCGCGCGTTGACCAGCGCGTCATATTCGCCGGTCGCGCTGCGCGCCGCCTTGATGCGGTCGACGTATTTCTTGGTATCCTTGAACTTGAGTGGGTCTTCGGGCGCCTTGGGACTGGGCAGGATTTCGGCGGTGCCGTGATCGAACAGCATCGGGATGCGCCGGTCGGGGCCGATGCGATCGTGATGGTCGCATTTGGGGCAGACGTAGAGATTCTCTTCCCATTCCTTGCAGAACACCATCTGGTTGCACGCCTTGCACTTGTGCCAGAGGTTGTCGGGCGTTTCGCGCTTGGCGATCGACGAGATGGCGTTGCGGACGCGGTGGATCCAGCTCATTGGGGTATTTCCTCGGGTTGCCTGGCGCCGTCCATAGCGCGGCGAAGCGATGCGACAAAGGCCTCGACGCGCGACGGCGCATTTTCGCGGTGCTGCGCGATCAGTTCGACGATCGCCGAGCCGACGACGACGCCGTCGGCGACGCGCGCGATGTCGGCCGCCTGATCGGGTGTGCGGACGCCGAAGCCGACCGCGACGGGCAGGTCGGTGGCGGCTTTGAGCCGCGCGACGGCGTCGGCGATGGCGCCTCCCGCCGCCTGCTGCTTGCCGGTGACGCCGGCGACCGAGACGTAATAGAGAAAGCCGCCCGCACCTTCGAGCACGGCGGGCAGGCGCGCGGCATCGGTCGTCGGGGTGGCGAGGCGGATGACCGCGACGCCCGCGGCGCGCAGCGCGGGGCCGAGCGCGGCGTCCTCCTCGACGGGGATGTCGACGCAGATGACTCCGTCGACGCCTGCGGCCTGGCACTGGTCGGCAAGCCATTCGGGGCCGCGGCGGACCATCGGATTGGCATAGCCCATCAGCACCAGCGGGACGGCGGGGTGGCGGGCGCGAAAATCGCCGGCGAGGGCGAAGATGTCGGCGGTCGTCGTGCCCGCGCCGAGGCTGCGCAAATTGGCCGCCTGGATCGCGGGGCCGTCGGCCATCGGATCGGTAAAGGGCATGCCGAGCTCGACGATATCGGCGCCGCCCGCGACGAGCGCATCGAGATTGGCCGCGGTGTCGCCGTCGCCCGCGGTGATGAAGGCGATGAGCGCGGGGCGGTTGGCCGAGAAGGTGGTGGCGAGGCGGGTCATATTGCCCTCTCCCCTGAAGGGAAGAGGGCTTTTTTGGCAGGGTGCTTCACAACTCGACCCCCAGCGCCTCGGCAACAGTGAAGATATCCTTGTCGCCGCGACCGCAGAGGTTGGCGAGGACGATCTTGTCGCGCGGCATCGTCTTGGCGCGGTCGACGACGGCGGCGATCGCGTGGGCGGGTTCGAGCGCGGGGATGATGCCCTCGGTCTTGCACAGCAACTGGAAGGCGGTCAGCGCCTCGGTGTCGGTGACGGCGGTATATTCGACGCGGCCCGAATCCTTGAGCCAGGCGTGTTCGGGGCCGATGCCGGGATAATCGAGACCGGCCGAGATCGAGTGCGCCTCAGCGATCTGGCCGTCCTCGTCCTGGAGCAAATAGGTCTTGTTGCCGTGGAGGATGCCCGGCGCGCCGCCGGCGAGGCTCGCGGCGTGCTGCTTGTCGAGGCCGTGGCCCGCCGCCTCGACGCCGAGCATCGCGACGTCCTTGTCGTCGAGGAACGGATGGAACAGCCCAATCGCGTTGCTGCCGCCTCCGATCGCGGCGACGAGCAGGTCGGGCAGGCGCTCGGTACGGGCGAGCATCTGCGCGCGGGCCTCGGTCCCGATGACGCTCTGGAAATCGCGAACGAGTTCGGGGTACGGGTGCGGGCCGGCGGCGGTGCCGATGATGTAGAAGGTATCGTCGACGTTGGCGACCCAGTCGCGCAGAGCTTCGTTCATCGCGTCCTTGAGCGTGCGCGCGCCCGATTCGACGCCGATCACCTGCGCGCCGAGCAGCTTCATGCGGAACACGTTGGGCGCCTGCCGCTCCATGTCGCGCGCGCCCATGTAGATGACGCAGGGCAGGCCGAAGCGCGCGGCGACGGTGGCGGTGGCGACGCCGTGCTGCCCCGCGCCGGTTTCGGCGATGATCCGCGTCTTGCCCATGCGGATCGCGAGCAGGATTTGCCCCACGCAGTTGTTGATCTTGTGCGCGCCGGTGTGGTTGAGCTCGTCGCGCTTGAACCAGATTTCGGCACCATGCGCGTCGTCGCAATCTGTGCGGACCGCGTCGGTCAGCCGCTCGGCGTAATAGAGCGGGCTGGGGCGGCCGACATAATGTTCGAGCAGGTAATCGAACTCGGCCCTGAACGCGGGGTCGGCCTTGGCGCGATTATATTCGGCCTCGAGTTCGAGGACCAAGGGCATCAGCGTTTCGGCGACATAGCGACCGCCATAGGCGCCGAAATGCCCCTCGCTGTCGGGCTGGGTGCGGTAGGAGTTGGGGGTTGGCGCAACCATATGTTTTCCGTTCGCCCTGAGCCTGTCGAAGGGCTGTTTTGCTTAACATGAATAGGACAGGGCTTCGACAGGCTCAGCCCGATCGGAGCGGGGGGTATCTGCTTACGCTTCGCGCACCGCTTTGCAGAACGCCTCGATCCTGTCCACATCCTTGACGCCGGGCGCGCTTTCGACGCCCGAGGAGACGTCGACGAGCGACGCCCGCGTGACGCGGATCGCCTCTGCAACATTGGCGGGGTCGAGACCGCCGGCAAGGCCCCAGGGAACCGTGGGCGGATTATTTGCGAGCAGTGTCCAGTCGAAGCCGGCACCATTGCCGCCGGGCAGCGCCTGGGCGGGAGCGTCGAACAGGATGCGGTCGACGAGCGCATGATATTTGCGCGATCGTTCGAGCGTGCCCGCGTCCTGCAGGCCGACCGCTTTCCACCGTTCGACGGGCAGGTGCTGTTTGACCAGCGCGAGCCATTGGGGCGTTTCGTTGCCGTGGAACTGGATGACGTCGGGGCGGACCGACGCATAGGCCTGTTCGGTCAGTTGCGGCTTGGCGTTGACCAGCAAAAGGACGACCTTGACGCTGGGCGGTACGCGGCGGCGGAGCATGGCGGCCTGGTCGAGCGACACGTGGCGCGGGCTCGGTTCGAAATGGACGAGGCCGACATGCGTCGCGCCCGCATTGATTGCCGCGTCGAGGCTATCGGGCGTCGACAGGCCGCAGATCTTGATCCCGATATCGGCCATTGCGAATCGACTAGAGCGTCGCCTCGATCGCGCGGGCGGCGAGGTCGGGGTCTTCGGCCTGCGAAATCGGACGACCGATGACGAGGATCGAGGCGCCGTCGGCCATCGCCTGATCGGGGGTGACGACGCGTTTCTGGTCGCCGGCGCGCCCGTTCGCCGGGCGGACGCCGGGGACGACGAAAAAGCCGTCGGGCCATTCCTTTTTCGCGGACTTCACCTCGGCGCCCGAACACACGATACCGTCAAGGCCCGCACGCCGGGCGATGCCGGCGAGGCGGCGAACCTGATCGTGCGGCGTGCCCTCGACGCCGGTCGCGGCAAGGTCGCGCGCGTCGAGGCTGGTCAGCACGGTGACCGCGACGACCTTGCTATGGATCCCCGCCGCGGCCTTGGCGTCTTCCATCATCGCGCGGCCGCCGCTGGCATGGACGGTGAGGATCGCGGGTTCGAGCGGCTGCAGCGCCTGCACCGCCTTGGCGACGGTGTTGGGGATGTCGTGCAGCTTGAGATCGAGGAAGATCGGCAGCTTGTGCTTCGCCATCTCGTGGACGCCGTGATGGCCATTATGGCAGAAGAATTCGAGGCCGAGCTTGATCCCGCCGATATGGTTGCGGACGCGCGCGACGAGCGCATTGGCGGCGTCGAGATCGGTCAGGTCGACGGCGAGATAGACCGGGCAGCTCATATCGGGCGGTCGATGTCGCGATCGGCCGTTGTCGGTGCGGGCTGCTCAAGGACCGGGGCGGCCGGTTCGACCGGCGCTGCGACGGCGGGATCGGCGGTTGCGGAATTGGTCGAGCGATAGATTTCGAGTTCGCGTTCGGTCGTGTCGATTCGGCGCGACAATTTCCACTTGGTCACGCGATGCGCGATCCACAGCGGCAGCGAACCGAGCAGAAAGGCGATCGCGACGATGATCGGCAGCGAAGTGTCGAGCAGCATCCCGGGCCAGAAGCGGACGGTGACGGGCACCCAGTTGAACATCGCGAAGACGACGATCAATACCGCCAATGCTACCCAGAGTATCGTTCTTAGCGCCTGCATGCGTTCACCTGTGCCCGGTTGATGTCGCAAACGAGCCTATGCCAAAAATCGGGGGGTGGCGAGTCTGGAGGCGGCGATCACCCGAAGACGCGGTCGAAGATCGTGTCGACATGCTTGAAATGATAGCCGAGATCGAAATTTTCCTCGATCTGCGCGTCGCTCAGTTTCGCGGTCACGTCGCTGTCGGTCTTGAGCAGGTCGAGCAGCGATTTTTCGCCGTCCGATTCCCAGACCTGCATCGCATTGCGCTGGACCGCCTTGTACGCGTCCTCGCGACTCATCCCCGCCTGGGTGAGCGCGAGCAGGACGCGCTGCGAATGGACGAGGCCGCCCATCCGGTCGAGGTTCTTCTGCATCCGCGCCGGATAGACGAGCAGTCGGTCGATCACGCCGGTGAGGCGGCCGAGCGCGAAGTCGAGCGTGATCGTCGCATCGGGGCCGATGAAGCGTTCGACCGAACTGTGCGAGATATCGCGCTCGTGCCACAGAGCGACGTTCTCGAGCGCGGGGACGACCGCGCTGCGGACCATGCGGGCAAGGCCGGTGAGGTTTTCGGTGAGGATCGGGTTGCGCTTGTGCGGCATTGCCGACGAACCCTTTTGCCCGGGCGAGAAATACTCCTCGGCCTCGAGCACTTCGGTGCGCTGCAGATGGCGGACCTCGGTGGCGAGCCGTTCGATCGAACCGGCGACGACGCCGAGCGTCGCGAACACCATCGCGTGACGATCGCGCGGGATGACCTGCGTCGAGACAGGCTCGGGTGTGAGGCCGAGTTTCGCAGCGACGTGCGCCTCGACCGCGGGATCGATATTGGCGAAGGTGCCGACCGCGCCCGAGATCGCGCAGGTCGCGATATCGTCGCGCGCGGCGATGAGGCGCGCCTTGTGGCGGGCGAACTCGGCATAGGCCTGGGCGAGCTTGAGCCCGAAGGTGACCGGTTCGGCGTGGATGCCGTGGCTGCGGCCGATCGTGGGCGTGTATTTATGCTCCTCGGCGCGGCGCCGGATCGCGGCGAGCAGCGTGTCGACGTCTTCGATGAGCAGCTCGAGCGCGCGTTTGAGCTGGACCGCGAGGCAGGTGTCGAGGACGTCCGAGCTGGTCATGCCCTGGTGCATGAAGCGCGCCCAGTCCTCGCCGCTGTGCGCCGCGACCTGTTCGGATACCCAGGTCAGGAAGGCGATGACGTCGTGCCTGGTCACCGCCTCGATCGCGTCGATCGCGGGCACGTCGATGACGGGGTCGGTCGCCCACCAGTCCCACAACGCCTTGGCGGCCTCCTTCGGCACGACGCCGAGATCGGCGAGCGCGTCGGTCGCGTGCGCCTCGATCTCGAACCAGATCGCGTAGCGCGCCTCGGCGTCCCAAATGGCGGCCATGGCGGGGCGGGAATAGCGGGGGACCATGTTCGTTCCTGATTGCTGGCTGATCGCCGGTGTCGCGGGCATCGGTCGGTCGCACCGCATGCACGACCCCCGGTGCGCCGCCCGTTAGCAAAGGCGCCTTGCCGCGTCCATCGCACGCTCGTTATGGCGACATTCAGGCGGCGCGGCTAAAAGAGCCGCGAGACCGGCGCCCGGAGCGCCGCCCAATGGAGATTTGAGATCATGCGCACATTCGTATCGCTTATCGCAATTGCGGCCGCGACGGCCGCCGTACCAGCCATCGCGCAGGATGCCGCCACGGCGCCGGCGACACCCAACCCGATCGAGGTCGAGGCGCGGCTCGCCGCCGCCTTCGCCAAATATGACGCGGGCGCCAAGGGCTTCCTGACCGAAGCCGAATTCCACACGATGATGGCCGAAGAACAGGGCGGTGCCGACGAGGCCAAGTCGAAGGCGGTCTATGCCGCTGCCGATGGCGACGCCAATGCCGAACTGTCGCTCGACGAGTTCATCGGCTTCGTCAAGGCGCAGCTGGCGGCGCGCGCGCAGCCGCGCGGCGAAGCCGGCGCCGGGCCGCGCGGCGGCCAGCGGATGGTCGCGCAGCTCGACGAGATGTGGAAGAAATACGATAGCGGCGCCAAGGGATGGCTGAGCGCCGACGAATATGTCGCGATGATGGCCGAAGTCGGCGCGAAGGCGCGCGCGATGCAAGCCGAGATGGGCCGCGGCGAAGGTCGCGGGCAGTGGTCGGAAGAAGGGGCCGAGAAGCGCGCGCGCGATGGTTTCGCCGAAGCCGATGCCAATCACGACGGCCAGCTGACGCAGGAAGAGCTGAAGGCGCAGTTCGCGGTACGGATGGACCGGATGCGCCAGCGTCGGGCCGCATCGGGCGGCGAAGAGATGCAGGGTCCCGGCGACGACTGAGCGATCGGCCCTCGACCGAGGTCGGACGTCAGATCAATCCCAGAGCGCGCATGCTGGCATGCCCGTCGCGCGCCATGACGATATGGTCGTGGACGCCGACCCCGACCTTGCGTCCGGCCTCGATCAATTCGCGCGTGATGGCGATGTCCTGATGGCTCGGCTGGGGATCCCCGCTCGGGTGGTTGTGGACGAGGATGACCGCGCTGCTGCCGATATCGAGCGCACGGCGCAGCACTTCGCGGACGTAGATCGCCGACTGGTCGATCGTGCCCTCGCTCATCACCTCGTCTCGCAACAGCCGGTTCTTGGCGTTGAGGTGGAGCACGCGAACGCGTTCGGTTCCGCGATGCGCCATGTCGGCGCGCAGATAGTCGAGCAGCGCCTGCCAGCTCGACAGCACGTGCTCCTCCTCCATTTCGCGCGACAGGAGGCGCAGCGTCGCGGCGTGGACGATGCGGATCGCGGCGACGGCGCCGTCGCCCATGCCCTTGATCCGCGCGAGCGCCTCGGGTTCGGCGTTCATGCCGCCGCCGAGACCGCCGAATTCGGCGAGCAAACGCTTCGCCAGCGGCTTGGTGTCGCGGCGCGGGATGGCGGTGGCGAGGAGATATTCGAGGATTTCGTAATCGGCGAGCGCATCGCCGCCCGATGCCAGCAGCCGCTGGCGCAACCGCGCGCGGTGGCCGCTGCCGTCATGAGCCGGTTGCTGGCTGGTGCCGTCCCCCATGCGGGGCTTCTACCCCCGGTCGGGCATCGGCTCAATCGCGAAACGATCTTGGCCCGGCGTTCGCAAAAAGGTGGCAGGGAACCGCCGATCGTCTATCGGGTTTGCTTAGGACGCCATCTCGACGAGCGGCGGCCATGACGACGGCAGCAAATAGGATCAGCTTGGCCAACCCCATCCTTCCTGACGACGAACCGCCGATCGGGCGGGAGAGGCTACGCAGAGGCAGGATCTGGTGGACGCTCGTCGCGTTCGGCGCGGTCATCCTCGTAGCGTTCCTGGTCGCCTGGTTTTCGCGCGAGTCGATCGCGGGCAATTTCGTCCAGTCCGAGCTCGACAAGCGCGGGGTGCGCGCGACCTACACGATCGACAAGGTCAGTTTCCGTACCCAGCGGTTGACCGACGTCGTCATCGGCGACCCCGCCATGCCCGATCTGACCGCGCGCCGCGTCGAGGTCGATATCGACCTGCTCGGCGGCCCCGGCGTCGCCGAGATCAGGGCCGACGGCGTGCGATTGTACGGGCGCTTCGTCGACGGCAGGCTGTCGCTCGGCGAACTCGACAAGTTCACCGACAGCACCAAGCAGGAACCGCTGGGCCTGCCCGACCTCGACGTCGTGCTGACCGATGCGCGCGCGCGGCTCGATACGCCCTGGGGCGCTGCCGGGCTCAAGCTCGAAGGCCGCGGCAATCTGCAAGACGGGTTCAAGGGCAAGCTCGCGGCGGTCTCGTCGGGGGTCGATGCCTTTGGCTGCGAACTGGGCCGCACCACGGCCTGGGTCGATATCGAGATGGATGCCAGGAAGCCGAGCGTGTCAGGACCGCTGCGGATTGCCGACATGGCGTGCGACAAGGGACGCGTGACCATGGTCGCCCCGCAGTTCGGCGTTACCGCGCATTTCAACGAGCAGCTGACCGTCGCCGACGCGACCTTCGATACCGTCACCGGTCCGGTCGACGTTCGCGGCAACCGCCTGGCATCGTTCGGCGGGAAGATCGCGCTGTCGAACCTGCCCAAGGCGATCGCGACCGAGTTCGACCTTGCCGGCAAGGCGTTGGCGACGCCATGGGTCACGGCGCGCGAGATGACGCTGGAGGGCCGATTTGCCGCAGCGAAGATCGCGGGGGCCAAGGATCCGCTCAAATTCGATGGCGATCTTGCGCTGTCGGATGCGCGCGCGGCCCCTGCGATGATGCGCAGCATCGCCGGACTCGACGGCGTCGGCCGCGGCACGCCGTTCGCGCCGATCATGGCGAAGCTGGCGACCGCGGCGCGGCGCGCGGCAAGTCAGGCAGACGTCGCGGCGCATGTCGAATTCGGGCGCATGGACGGCAACGAGCAGCAGCTGGTCGTGTCCGATCTCAGCGCGCGATCGGCGTCGGGCGCGCGCATCTTCCTCGACGACGGCACCGGCCTGTTCATGGATCCCAAGACCGGCCGCTGGCGGCTCGACGGGCGCGTGCGGATCGCGGGCGGCGACCTGCCCGAAGGTGCGTTGCGCCTCAACAGCGGACCGTCGGGCCGAGTCTCGGGCGAGGCGCTGTTCCGTCCCTATGCGGCGGGCGATGCGCGCGTCGAACTCGGTACGATCCGGTTCAGCACCGGCGGCGGCGGCAGCACCGACGTCGCGACCATGCTGACGATGTCGGGGCCGTTCGCCGGTGGGCGGATCGACGGCGTCCAGCTGCCGATCAAGGCGAGCATCGCCGCCAGTGGCCGCGTCGCGCTGGCGGGCGGTTGCACGCCGCTGAGCTATCGCCGCATCGCGATTTCCTCGTTCGTCACCGAGCCGGGGCAATTGCGGCTGTGTTCGGATGCCGGACGCCCCCTGATCGCGCTGGGGGCGAACGGGATCGAGGGCGGAGCGACGCTCGCAAGCCCCGTCATTCGCGGCAGGATCGGGCGTTCGCCTGCCGTGCTCATGGCCGCGCGCTTCCGCTTCGGCCTATCGCGGCAGGATTTCGTCGGCGCCGATGTCGACGTCGCCATCGGAGATCCCGCCGCGCCGGTGCGGATGCGCTTCGACCGCCTCGACGGCGCCTTCACCAAGGCGGGGATCGTCGGAACGGTCGCCGGCGGCCGGGGACGCATCGCCAACGTCCCGCTCGACCTCGCCTCGGTCGCGGGCGACTGGCGCTTCGTCGACGGCGCCCTGACGGTGACCGGGGCGATGCGTGTCGCCGACGTCGAGGCGGGCAGCGAGACCGGCGCGCGTTTCGAGGAGATGGTGGCGCGCGACGTCACGCTGATGCTCAAGGGCGACAGCGTGACCGCGCGGGGCATGTTGGTCGAGCCGCTCAGCGGCCGCGACGTCGCCTCGCTCGATATCGCGCACCGGCTGTCGAGCGGAGTCGGCCATGCCGATATCGGCGTGGCGGGGCTGATATTCGACAAGGCGCTGCAGCCCGCGCAATTGTTCAAGAGCGCGCTCGGCGTCGTCGCCAATGTCCGCGGCCGCGTCGACGGCAGCGGGCAGATTCGCTGGAACGGATCGCGCGTTACCAGCGACGGCGTCTTCCGCACCGCCGGCATGGACCTTGCCGCGCCGTTCGGACCGGTCGCGGGACTTGCGACCGAGGTACGCTTTACCGACCTGCTCGGTCTCGTCACGGCGCCCGGAACGATGACGGTCGCGTCGATCAACCCGGGGATCGAGGTGACCGACGGCGTCGTTCAATACCGGTTGCTGCCCGATCTGAAGATCGGCGTACTCGGCGCGCGCTGGCCGTTCGTCGGCGGCACGCTGACGCTGCGGCCGACGGTGCTCGATTTCAGCGAGGACAAGACGCGCGAGCTGACCTTCGATATCGTCGCGCTCGATTCGGCCGCGTTCCTGCAGCGGTTCGAGTTCGACAATATCACCGCGACGGGGATTTTCGACGGCACGCTGCCGGTCAGTTTCGACCAGAGCGGCGGCCGGGTGAACCGCGGCACGCTGACCGCGCGGCCCGGCGGCGGGACGATCCGCTATGTCGGCGAACTCAGCAACAAGGATCTCGGCACCTATGCCAATATCGCGTTCGGCGCGCTCAAGTCGCTGCGCTACGACAGCCTCGGGATCGTGCTCGACGGGCGGCTCGACGGCGAGATGGTGACCGACATCAAGTTCGCCGGCCTGAGCCAGGGCGAGGGCGCCGAGCGCAACATCCTGACGCGTGCGATCGGCAAGATTCCGTTCGAATTCAATATCAAGATCACCGCGCCGTTCCGCCAGCTGATCTTTTCGGCGCGCAGCTATTACCGCCCCGAACTGCTGATCGAGCAGAACCTGCCCGCGCTGATCCGCGCCCAGCAGGAGCTGGAGACGCGTAAGGCCAACGAGAAAACAGAGAAACCTGAAGCGGGCGTTCAGCCCCCCGTAAGCGAGGATATGCCATGACAATCGCGGATGAATGCAAGGAGTCGCGCGGTGCGACGATCGGGAAACGGGCTCTGGCGATCGCGCTGCTCGCCGGTCTGGCGGGATGCGTCACGGTCGAGGCGCCCGAAAAACCGATCGTCATCAACCTGAATATCAACATCAAGCAGGAAGTCGTGTATAGGCTTGATGGCGACGCCAAGGCGTTGATCGACGAACAAGGAGATATTTTCTGATGACCAGTTTTGCGAAAATCGTCATGGCGACCGCTGCGGTGGCGGTGCTGGCGGGTGCCGGCGCGGCGGCGGCGTTCCAGCGCGACCCAGCATATGACGCGGCGCGCAAATCGGGTGCGATCGGCGAGAAGCCCGATGGCTATCTGGGCTTCGTCACTCCGCCGACGCCCGCGCTGCGCGCGATGGTCGACGACATCAACATCAAGCGCAAGGCCGCCTATACGCAGCGCGCGTCGGCGACCAATTCGACCGTCGAACAGTTCGCCTTCACCACCGGTTGCAACCTGATCGCCAAGACCGAAATCGGCGAGAAATACATGTCGCCCGACGGCGTCTGGCGGACGCGCGACGCTTCGCCCCCGGTGCGCGACAGCCGCTGCCTGTAATTTGAGCGATCCCGCTGCGCAGGGCGCGCCGTCTCACGATGGCGCGCCCTTTTCGTATATTATGGCGCCGCGTCCCGTCACGGCAGTTGACTCGTCGGGGTCCGATTTCTAAAGGGGCGCCAACCAGCGGACCCAGGGGTACGCCGGCCTTGTCGCCGCGGATCACCGGGCGACATTGTTTTATGATCAAACTCAAGCCTGAGGGCACTCGATTGGCCGACGAGCGCAACATCAACAGCGACCTCGACAAGCGGATCGCGACGGCGAAAGCCGCGACCGAACGCGGGCATAGCTCCGAAGAGGCGCGCGCCGAGAATCGCGGCTGGGCGGTCGGCATCGAATTCATCGGCGCGGTACTCGTTTCGGGCTTCATCGGCTGGGCCATCGACAACTGGGCCGGGCTCGGAACGTCGCCCTGGGCGATGATCGTGCTGCTGTTCCTCGGCTTCATCGCCGGAACGCGCCGCGCGCTGCAAACCTCGAAGCAGTTCGATTCGGATCCCACCACCGGCGGCCGCAACCTCGACAACGGAGCGCACTAAGCCATGCCCGGTCCGATGGAACAGTTCGATATCAAGGTCCTGCGCCCGATCGAGGCGAACGGATACGACCTGTCGTTCACCAACAGCTCGCTGTGGATGGCGATCGCGCTCGGCGTCGTCGCGGTGTTCATGTTCGTCGGCACGATGCGGCCGCAGCTGGTCCCCGGACGTTGGCAGGCGGCGGTCGAATATCTCTACGATTTCGTGCGCAAGATGGTCGACGAGACGGTCGGGCCCGAGGGCAAGCGTTTCGCCCCTCTGATCTTTTCGGTGTTCATCTTCGTCCTCGCCTGCAACCTCCTCGGCCTGATCCCGTGGGTCGGGGCGTTCACCCCGACGAGCCATATCGCGGTGACGCTGGGCCTCGCGGCGATCGTCTTCGGCATCGTCTGCATCGTCGGTTTCGCGTTGCACGGCTTCAAATTCTTCAAGCTGTTCTGGCCGTCGGGATCGGGCGTCGTGCTCGGCGCGTTCGTCTTCGTGATCGAATTCCTCAGCTTTCTGAGCCGTCCGTTCACGCTCGCCATTCGACTGTTCGCCAACATGACCGCGGGCCACGTATTGCTCAAGGTGTTCGGCACCTTCGTCGTGACGCTGGGCAGCTTCCAGGCCTTGCCCTATGTGTTCGGCGTCCTGCCGCTCGCGGTCAACGTCGCGCTGTCGGCGCTCGAAGTGCTCATCGCGGTCGTCCAGGCCTATGTCTTCGCCTTGCTCGCATCGCTTTATCTCAACGACGCGATCAACCTCCACTAAGTCTCAACATCGCATTCTAAACTGAAGGAATTGAACATGGATCCAGAATCAGCACGCGTCATCGGCGCCGGTCTTGCAGCCATCGGCGCGGGTCTTGCCGCCATCGGTGTCGGCTCGATCTTCGGCCAGTATCTCAACGGTGCCGTCCGTAACCCCGAAGCCGATGCCAAGATGGGCGGACGCCTGATCTTTGGCTTCGCCGTGACCGAGGCGCTCGGCCTGATCGCGGCCGTCGTCGCGCTCGCACTCGCCTTCTCCTGATCGCGAACAAGGCGGCGGGGCGGCGTGTTGCCGCCCCCGTCGCCGCAAGCTAGGTTGACCCGATGCCTCAGTTCGATTTCGCCAATGTCTTCCTGCCGCAGTTCGCGTGGCTGCTGTTCTTCTTTGCGGTGCTGTATTTCGGCATCGTGATGACGACGCTACCGCGTCTCGGCAAGACGATGGACAAGCGCGAAGGCCGGATCCGGTCCGACATCCTCGCCGCCGAAGCCGCCAAGGCGGAAGCGGACCGGATGGCGCTCGATTACGAGGCGGGCATCGCCAGGGCGCGCGACGATGCGCGCGAGGCGTTGAGCGCGGCCAAGGCGAAATCCGCGCAATCGGTCGAGAAGAAGCTCGCGGCGGCGAACGCCAAGACCGACGCCGCGATCGCCGCGGCCGAGGCCGACATCGCCAAGGCGCGAGCAGCCGCGATGACCGAGATCGAAGCCGTCGCGGTCGATGCCGCGCAGGCGATCGTGACCAAGCTGACCGGCACCAGCCCGGCCGCGACCGAGGCGAGAGCCGCGGTCAAATCGGCCCTGGCGGCCTAAGGACATGGCGATGAGCGTAGCACAGCACGACAGCGCGATCGTCGGCGAAGGCACCGTCGCAAGCGGCGCGGTTTCGGGCCATACCGAGGTCGCCGACCACGCCGTCGATCATGGCCCCGAACTGCTCGGCTTCAACGCCGAACAATGGGTCTGGGTCGGGCTGACGATCTTCATCCTGCTGGCGTTCACCGTCGGCAAGGCATGGCAGAAGATCACCGCCGGGCTCGACGAGCGGATCGCCGAAACTCGGCGCACGCTCGACGAAGCCGAGGCGCTCAAGACCGAAGCCGCGGCACTGCTCGCCGAGGCCAAGCAGCGCCACGAGGCGAGCGCCGGCGACGCGACCAGGATCGTCGAGGGCGCCGAGGCCGAAGCCGCCGGGCTGATCAAGCAGGCCGAGGCCGATGCCAAGGCGTTGATCGCGCGCCGCCAGCAGGGCGCGGAGGACCGCATCGCCGTCGCCGAACGCCAGGCGATCGCCGACGTCCGCGCGACCGCCGTATCGGCCGCCGCCGCAGCCGCCGCCAGCCTGATCGAGACCAAGCTCGACAAGAATGCCGACGCGCGTCTGGTCGACGAAGCGATTTCGTCGCTGAACTAGGGACTGTCGCCCTTTTTCAAAATCGGTTGATCAGCGTCGCGTGGGCGCAGTCCCTTCTCGTCCGCCAGCACCGTCGCAACCGAATTGGACTTCGCTAAATGTTTCTTCGCGAAGCGTAATTTCCCGATATATCCATTTCTGCCCCGACGACTTGACGACCAGGGCGTCGTCTTTAATCTATGTTCAGACATGGAGGGGGAAATGGGCATTCCTTCGATTTCGGCGATCGCTCGATGCGCGCTCTGGCCTGTAATGTTGGCCTGCCCCCTCGGCGCGCAGGCGCAGGATGTGCCCCAAGTATCTTCGGCTAAGAAGGACGCGCTCGATATATCATTCTCCCTCGCGGCCAAGCCGGTGTTCGGCAAGAACATCGATGCAGGTGAGGAAAGCACGCTTCGGGACGATGCCGAATATTCGGCAAAAATCGATATCACTTATCTTGAACCCAGATCCCATCTTGCCTTTTCGGTCGTGCCCGCGCTCTCGCATTCGCCCAATATATTCGACACGGACGTTCCGGAAACCGGCGCTACAAT
Organism: Sphingomonadales bacterium; assembly: GCA_009993585.1. Lineage (GTDB taxonomy): Bacteria > Pseudomonadota > Alphaproteobacteria > Sphingomonadales > Sphingomonadaceae > Flavisphingopyxis. The sequence continues at coordinate 28,415 of JAACTG010000116.1, read as the reverse complement.
CGGTTTTAAACTCAAGCGTGAATCCAAATTCGAAACATTGGTCCGAACTGGAGCTGACGAAGCCGCGATTATCGGAATTCCCAACGCTCTGAAGCCATCGATCGGATATAGTTTCAGTTGGGGGTTCGAAAATACGACGCTGGCACCGGCCTATCATGACGAGACCTTCGAGGTCGGGCTGGAATACGACAACCATGCCTTCGTCTACTGCAACGACGAGGCGAACAGTCTGGCTGCCAAATGCACCGCCGCAGTCTCCATCGCGATCTCCGGTGGGGTCGATCACGTGAGTTCAGATCAACCCGATCGCAGGAAGCAGTTTTCCCCCTATGGTGACGTGAAGGTCGAATTACCCGCCCATTTGATCCGTCCCTATGGCAAGTTTTCCTATAAACATGTGCGCTTCAGCGAAGTGTATGTGGTGGGGGGCGGGCGTCGGAGAGATGATAAGCTGACAGGCGAAATCGGGGTCAGTTTCAAGCCGCTTCTCGAAAGTTGGGGTTATCCACGCCTCAATGCTTCGCTTGCAGCGTAGATCAGCGACAACAATTCCAATCTGCCGGGTGAGAGCTATTCGCGTTGGGTCGTCCGGCCGTCGATTTCCATTACGTTCTGATAGCACCTAACCGACAGGCGTCGCCCTTGCCCGACGGGTCGAAGCGCTTAGATATGGGGCATGGCGCGAACCCCCGCAGGCAGACCCGACGATCCGCGCGCGGCGGAGCGGTTCAACGAGGAAAAATCGGTCTATGTCGTGCAGGGCGCCGACACGCCCGATCTCGACGCGGGCGTGGCGGCGATCCGCAACGTCGCCAGGACGTTGCCGTCGCGGCCCGGCGTCTATCGCATGCTCGATGCGCGCGGCGACGTGCTCTATATCGGCAAGGCGCGCGCGCTCAAATCGCGCGTGACGACCTATACGCAGGTGGCACGGCTGCCCAAGCGGCTCAGCCGGATGGTCGCGCAGACGCGCAGCCTGACGATCGTCACGACCAACAACGAGGCAGAGGCGCTGTTGCTCGAGGCGCAGCTGATCAAGCGCTATCGCCCACCGTTCAACGTCCTGCTTCGCGACGACAAGAGCTTTCCCTATATTCTGTTGCGGCAGGACCACGCCTTCCCGCGGATCCAAAAGCATCGCGGGGCGCGGCGCGCCAAGGGCCAGTATTACGGGCCGTTCGCCAGCGCGGGGTCGGTCAACCAGACGCTCAACGCGCTGCAGAAGCTGTTCCTGCTGCGAAGCTGTACCGACAGCTATTTCGCCAACCGCTCGCGCCCGTGCCTGCTCTACCAGATCAAGCGCTGTTCGGCGCCGTGCGTCGGGCGGATCGACGAAGCGGGCTATGCCGAGCTGGTCGATGACGCGCGCGCCTATCTCGACGGCAAGTCGACCGAGGTGCAGGGCAAGCTCGGCGAGCAGATGCAGGCGGCGGCCGAGGCGTTCGATTTCGAAATGGCGGCGGTGTACCGCGACCGGCTCAAGGCGCTGACCTTCATCCAGGGGACGCAGGCGATCAACGCCGCGGGGCTGGGCGATCTCGATATCTTCGCGCTCGCCGACCAGGACGGCCAGGTCTGCATCCAGGCGTTTTTCATCCGTGGCGGGCAGAACTGGGGGCACCGCACCTTCTTCCCCGCGCACACCGCCGAGGTGCCGCTCGAGGAGGTGCTGACGAGCTTCCTGATCCAGTTCTACGAGGCCGCGCCGCCGCCCAAACTGGTGCTCACCGACCGCGAGCCCGAAGGCTGCAAGGTGCTCGCCGAGGCGCTCGCCGAACTCGCCGGGCGCAAGGTCGAGATCGGCGTCGGCCAGCGCGGCGAGCGGCGCAAGCTGGTCGAGCAGGCGGCGCGCAACGCGCGCGAGGCGCTCGACCGGCGGCTCGCCGAATCGACGACGCAGGCGCGGCTGCTGCGCGGGCTCGCCGAACTGTTCGATCTCGACGCGCCGCCGCAGCGGATCGAAATCTACGACAACAGCCATATCCAGGGCACCAACTCGGTCGGCGCGATGGTCGTTGCGGGACCGGAAGGCTTCCTCAAGGGCGCCTATCGCAAGTTCAACATCAAGCGGCCCGAGACCGCGCCGGGCGACGATTTCGCGATGATGCGCGAGGTGTTCCATCGCCGTTTCGCGCGTGCGCAGGAAGAGGACCCCGAGCGGATCAGGAGCGACGGCAAGTGGAGCTGGCCCGACCTCGTCCTGATCGACGGCGGCAAGGGGCAGCTGTCGGCGGCGCAGGACGCGCTTGCCGAGCTGGGGATTGCGGACCTCGCGCTAGTCGGCGTCGCCAAGGGCCCCGATCGCAACGCAGGGCGCGAGACCTTCTTCCTGCCCGGCGGGCGCGAGTTCACGTTACCTCCCAACGATCCGGTGCTGTTCTACATCCAGCGGCTGCGCGACGAGGCGCATCGCTTCGCCATCGGCGCGCACCGCACCAAGCGCGCCAAGGCGATGGGATCGAGCCCGCTCGACGAGGTTCCCGGCATCGGCCCGGCGCGCAAGAAGGCGTTGCTGATGCATTTCGGCACCGGTCGCGCGGTGCGCAATGCGAGCCTGACCGACCTGCAGCAGGCGCCCGGGGTCAGCGCGGCGGTGGCGCAGGCGGTGTACGATTTCTATCATGGCTGAGCCATGCCGCGGCTGATCGCCCCCGCCATCGTCTGTTCGGTGCTGGCGCATGGCGAGCATGGCGCGGTGGCGCGCCTGTTGACGCGCGAGGCGGGGTTGCTTGCGGGCTATGTCCGTGGCGGGCGGTCGCGACGGCTGAAACCGGTCTTGGTCCCCGGCAACGCGGTGCAGGCCGAGTTTCGCGCGCGCACCGAGGAGCAGCTCGCGCAGCTGACGGTCGAGCTCGAGCACAGCCGCGCGCCGCTGCTCGACGAACCGCTGGCGAGCGCGGCGATCGACTGGGTGACCGGGGTGAGCGCGGCGGCGCTGCCCGAGGGCCAGCCCTATCCCGAACTCTACGATGCGCTGGGCGGCGTCCTCGATGCCGTCGAAGCGGCGCCCGCCGCGCGCGGCTGGGCGCAGGCGCTGGTGCGCTTCGAGCTGTTGCTGCTCGAACGGATCGGCTTTGGCCTCGACCTCTCGCGCTGCGTCGCGAGCGGCAGCGGCGACGATCTGGCGTTCGTCAGCCGGCGCAACGGCGGCGCGGTATCGCGGGGCGCGGGCACCGGCCATGAGGACCGGCTGCTGCGGCTGCCGGCGTTCGTGATCGGCGGCGGCGAGGGCGACTGGGATGCGATTTTCGACGGGCTGGCGCTGACCGGCCATTTCCTCGCCCGATCGCCGGTGGCCGAGCGGCGCGGCGATGTCATGGAAACGCGGCGCCGCCTGGTGACGCGATTGCAGCGCGTGCGCGGCGGCTGATACGGTTAAGCGGCGCCGCTTGACCGCGCGCCCCGCTTCCGCGACATTCGCGGGCACGATGATGGACGCATTCTTTCCCCATATGGCCACGACGCGCGATTGCACGGTGCGCGTGTCGGTCAGCTATCTGCCCGACCAGTCGCTGCCGGGACAGGGGCGCTGGTTCTGGGCGTATCACATCCGCATCGAGAACAGCGGCGACGAGACCGTGCAGCTGCTGTCGCGCCGCTGGACGATCACCGATGGCCGCGGCGCCAAGGCGCTGATCGAGGGTGAGGGCGTCGTCGGCGAGCAACCGGTGATCGAGCCGGGCGAATCCTACGATTACGTCTCGGGCTGTCCGCTCGGTACGCCGACCGGCACGATGGAAGGCGAATATGTCATGGCCGATAGCGAGGGCGTGCGCTTCGAAATCGCGATCCCGCGCTTTCCGCTGACCGCCTCGATGGTGCAGAACTAGCCGCGACGATGGCCGATTTGCCGATCCTCGAAACCGCGCGGCTGCGCCTGCGCCCGTTGCGCGCCGACGATGCCGACAGCCTCCACGCCGCATTCGGCGATCGCGAGCTGATGACCTGGTGGTCGAGCGGCCCCGACGCGACCGTCGAAGAGACCCGGGCGCGCGTCGCCGCGAATTGCGACAGCGCCGATTACCCGACCTGGGCGATCACCCTGGCGGACGACGGCGATCGCGCGCTGGGCTGGGTGGTCTTCATCCCCCGGCGCAGCGGCGTGCGCGAGATCGGCTATATCATGCGCCGCGACGCCTGGGGACAGGGCTATGCGCGCGAAGCGGTCGCGGCGGTGATCGCGCACGGTTTCGACACACTCGGCCTGCGCCGCATCATCGCCGATACCGATCCCGACAATGCGGGGTCGAATCGCCTGCTCGAAGGCCTCGGCTTTACCCGCGAGGGGCGGCTGCGCGGCGAGTGGGAAACGCATATCGGCGTGCGCGACAGCTTCATCTGGGGCCTGCTTGCCGGTGAATGGGCTAGTCGCGCTCCGCCACCCAGCCGATCGCGCGCGACGCGATCATGAACAACTTGGTATCGGCGAGCGCGGCGTCGGGATCGTTCCAGCCGACCGATACCGCATACCAGCGCCCCGCATCGTCGCGCAGCAGATAGCTGGTGTTGAGGACGCCGGGTTCGGAGCCGCCCTTGTAGCCGACATAAGCGAACTTCGCGGCGATATCGTCGCTGACGCCGTCGCTGATCGCCAGGATGTCGCGCGTCGTGTCGTCGCCGTTGCGGCGCAGCCAGTCCATCACGCCGACGAGGTCGCGCGGCGAGGCGAACCATTCGATCGTATCAATCCAGTGCGGATTGCCGGTGAAGCGTTCGGGCAGGATGGCGTCGCGCTCGACCTTGGCGATGGCGGGCAGCAGCGCGCGGCGCGCGGCCTCGTCGCCCGCCGCATAGGCCGTCGCCAGCCGCTCGTCGGCGACGCCCTTGAGCGCGAACATCTCGAAGGTCGACAGGAACGGCCGGTTCGCCGCCACATGGGCATTGCCCGCGCTCGCCATCATCGCCTCGACCTTGTCGCGACCGAGCGTGGCGAGGAGCGTGTCGGTCGCGGTGTTGTCGCTGATCGAGATCATCAGCCCGGCGAGCGTATGCAGCGTGAGCGGCGAACCCGCGGGCCAGCCTTGCAACATGCCCGACGGCAGCGAGCGCCGGTCGAGCGGCACGACATCGTCCCAGTGGCGCTCTCCCGCCGCGATCTGGCGCGACAGTTCGGCGAGGATGTAGAGCTTGAACGTCGATCCGATCGCCAGCGGGGCATCGCCATGGTCTTCGATCAGCCAGGTCGGCCCGGCATCGTCGAGCCGCGCGACCGCAATCCCGCTCGTCCCCGGCAGCGCGCGCAGATCGGCAAGAATCTTGTCGGGGGTGTCGCCGACGGTCTCGCTGCCCTTGAACAGCAGACCGTTGATCAGGTGCGGCGCCTGGGGTTCGATAGTGATGGCAAAGCTAGCGACCGCCTTGGTGAAAGCGATCCGCACTGTCGCGGAAAATTCGCCGTTCGGCACGATCTCCTCGATCGCGACGGGCTCGCCGAGTTGCGCCTTGAGCTGTTCGCTAATCTCGATGAGTTTCTCGGGCGACAGCTGAGCCAGCAGCGTCGGCGCGAAGTTGGCGGCGATATCGGCCTTGCCCTCGAACAGCGCGAGAACCCCGTCGGCGCGCATCGCGAGCGCTCCGGGCGCTTGCTGCGCGAGGACCGGCGGCGGCGCGGCGACGGTGGTAAGCGGTCCGGCGGCGATGAGCAGGCCGGCAAGAGCGCGTGAACGGATGGATGGCATCATGTTTCTCCCGTCATTCAAATGTGTAGTATGGCGATAATACACTAGCGGTGGGTGTCAACCGCAGCGCTCGGCGAATCGGGTTCGTCGCACCCGCGGTCGAGCTGATCGATTTCGGCCTGCAGCGCGCGCGCGGCGCGCAGGTTGAGCCGGTGGATGGCGTAGAAGACCGTGAAAACGAAGGCGAGCGTCGGCAGCATGACGAGCCAGGCCAAGTCGGATGCCGTCCTTTCGGCCGCGATCGACGCGACGACGGCGGCGAAGGCGATCACGCCCGGGATCGTCGGCGCGATATACCAGCGCCAGACGCTGACCAGCGCGTCGCGCTGCCGCACAAGCTGGTCGCGATGATAGCGCAGGCTGGCCTCGCCCAGCGCGGCGGGAAGCGGCGTGAGTCGCCTGCTCCACAAGCCGCGCACGACGACCGCCATGCCGACGATGACGAGCGCGCAGGCGGCGGTCATGCGCCAGTCGCGCGCCGCCCAGGCGTAATAGACGAAAATCGCGGCGACGAGCGCCGAGGCAGCGTATTCGATGGCGTCGCGCAGGGCGATGCGACGGCGAAAGGCGCGCGCCTTGCGCTCGAGCTCGGCGGGAGCGAAGCCCTTGGCATCGCGCTCCTCTGCCTGCCACAGGGCGATGATGCGATCGGTCATGACGGATCTCCGGATGCGAAATGAGCCGCGAGCAGCGATTTGATGCGGTGGACCTTGGTCGCGACGTTGCCGCTCGACAGGCCGGCAATCTCCCCGATCGCTGCGGCTTCGAGGCCTTCGAGGTAGAGGAGGATGATCGTGCGGTCGGCGGGCCTGAGCCGCGCGATCAACGCGCGCAGGCGGTCGACCGCCCGCGTCGCGCCCACCGCCCGTTCGGGATTCTCCGCCGAGAGCAGCTCACCGGCATCTTCGATCGCGACGAGCTTGGCCGCCCGCGCGCCGCGTGCGGCGTGGCCGGCGGCGGTATTGTGCGCGACGCGATAGACCCAAGTGCCGAGCGCGCAGCGGCCGTCGAACCCATCGAAACTGCGCCAAAGCGCGAGGTGAATATCCTGTTCGAGATCGCGCGCACGGTCGGGGTCGGACTCGACCGATCGCGCCAGGCGGGCGAGGGCGGGGGCATAGACCGCGCAAGCCTCGGCGTAGAGCCGATCGCTGCCGTCGCCGTCGCTGGCTTTGCCGCCGTCCATCGCCTTGCTCCCCGTCATAGCCCTTTAGTCGCTGCGGCGGCGGCGATCTTACAGGATCGGGAGAATATTTCTCCGCCGGCGCGCGATCAGGCGTCGATCGCGTCGTCTTCGAGGCTGGCGGCATTGGCCTGGATGAAATCGAAGCGGTGCGCTGGATTGGTTCCCATCAACCGATCGACGAGATCCTTGACCAGCGAAAAGTCCTGATAGTCCTTGGGCAGGCCGATGCGGATCAGGCTGCGGCTTTCGGGCGCCATCGTGGTTTCGCGCAGTTGCTGCGGATTCATTTCGCCAAGGCCCTTGAAGCGGCTGACCTCGACCTTCTTGCCCTTGAACTCGGTCGCCTCGAGCTCGGCGCGGTGGGCGTCGTCGCGCGCATAGGCGCTCTTGGCCCCGGCGACGAGGCGATAAAGCGGTGGCTGGGCGAGATAGAGATGCCCCTTTTTGACGAGGTCGGGCATTTCCTGGAAGAAGAAGGTCATCAGCAGCGTCGCGATATGCGCGCCGTCGACATCGGCGTCGGTCATGATGATGACGCGTTCGTAGCGCAGCGCGTCGGCGTCGCAGTCGAGCCGCGTGCCGCAGCCGAGCGCGAGCGTGAGGTCGGCGATTTCCTGGTTGCCGCCGATCTTAGCCATCGTCGCGCTGGCGACGTTGAGGATCTTGCCGCGGATCGGCAGGATCGCCTGCGTCTTGCGGTTGCGTGCCTGTTTGGCGCTGCCGCCGGCGCTGTCGCCTTCGACGATGAACAATTCGGTGTCGTTGCTGCCGTCATTGGCGCAATCGGTCAGCTTGCCCGGCAGGCGGACGCGGCGGCCCGAGGTCGCGGTCTTGCGCTTGACCTCGCGTTCCTGCTTGCGGCGCAGGCGGTCGTCCATGCGTTCCATGACATAGCCGAGCAGCGCCTTGCCGCGATCCATGTCGTCGGCGAGGAAATGGTCGAAATGGTCGCGCACCGCGTTCTCGACGAGGCGCGCCGCCTCGGGGCTGGTGAGGCGATCCTTGGTCTGGCTCTGGAACTGCGGATCGCGGATGAAGACCGAGAGCATCAGTTCGGCGCCGGTGACGATGTCCTCGGCCGAGATGTCCTTGGCCTTTTTGACGCCGACCAGATCGCCGAAGGCGCGAATGCCCTTGGTCAGCGCGGCGCGCAGCCCGGTCTCGTGCGTGCCGCCGTCGGGCGTCGGCACGGTGTTGCAGTACCAGCTATAGGCGCCGTCCGAATAAAGCGGCCACGCCACCGCCCATTCGACGCGACCGTTGGTCTGGCCGTTTTCGAGATCGGGAAAATCCTGGCTGCCGGTGAAGAAATCGGTCGTCGCGCAGGGGCGTTCGCCGAGCTGTTCGCGCAGATGGTCGGCAAGTCCGCCGGGAAACTGGAAAACGCCTTCGCTCGGCGTGTCGTCGGCGATCAGCGCGGGATCGCATTTCCAGCGGATCTCGACCCCGGCGAACAGATAGGCTTTCGAACGCGCCATGCGATAGAGGCGCGACGGCTTGAACTTCGCGCCGTCGCCGAAGATTTCGCTGTCGGGCACGAAGCTGATCGTCGTGCCGCGGCGATTGGCGGTGGTGCCCACTTTTTCCAGCTGGCCCTGCGCGTGCCCGCGCGAAAAGCCCTGGCGGAACACTTCTTTGTCGCGCGCGACCTCGACGATCGTCTCGCTCGACAGGGCGTTGACGACGCTGACGCCGACGCCGTGGAGACCGCCCGAGGTCGCATACGCCTTGCCGGCGAACTTGCCGCCCGAATGCAGCGTCGTCATGATGACCTCGAGCGCCGACTTGCCGGGGAACTTGGGATGCGCGTCGACGGGAATGCCGCGACCGTTGTCGGTGACGGTCAAGCGGTTGCCGGGTTCGAGCGTGATTTCGATGCGGTTGGCATGGCCCGCGACCGCCTCGTCCATCGAATTGTCGATGACCTCGGCGGCGAGATGGTGGAGCGCGCGTTCGTCGGTGCCGCCGATATACATTCCGGGGCGGCGGCGCACGGGCTCGAGCCCTTCGAGAACCTCGATCGAAGACGCGTCGTAATCGGATTTCGGTGTCGAAGCGCCCCCCGCGGCGCCGAAAAGGTCATCGGCCATGGCGCTGGCTATAGGGGGCGGGGAGTCGGCCCCGCAAGGGTCAATCTAGCGCGGCGCGGCAGATTGCCCGCGACGCTTGCGATGCGCCTGCCAGCGCGCGTTCGACCACAGGTCGATAAGCGCGCGCGCACGGGCGCGCTGACCGGGATCGAGCGCGCTCCATTCGCGCTCGCTGCGACCGCCGTCGAACGACCAGCTGTCGCGTTCGGGATCGAATCCGACGCGGCCGGCGGCATCGACGAAGCCGATCCGCGCCGGCGTGTCGAGAGCGTCGATATGCTGGATGACGCGCCGTTCAGGCAATCGCGGCTCGCGATCCGAGAGCATGTCGACGGCAAGGTCGCGAATGTCCCACAGGCCGGCGAAGCGGCCGGCGACGCCGGGCACGTTGGTCACCGCGATGGTGCGCGTCTGGGCGTCGTCGAGCATGTGGCCATGGCCGAGAAAGCCGCCGTCGAGCAGCGATTCGCCATGGTCGCCGACGACGATGAGGACGGTATCGTCCCATTGGCCGAGCGCCTTGAGCCGGGCGACCAGCGCGCCGAGCTGGGCATCGGACCAGGCCACCGCATTCCAGTAGGTGCGGCGCAGCGCCTCGCGCCCGGTGCTCTCGCCGATCTCGCCGCGCGCGAGCGGGTGCGGTTCGACGAGGTCGTCCATGCCGTCGTGGTGATAGGGAAAATGGGGCGACTGGAAATTGAAATAGGCGAAGACCGGGCGCCGCCAGTCGCGGGGCCGGCCGAGCCGATCGTCGAAAGCGGCGAGCAGACGGGTCTCGTCGACGAGCAGCGATCCCTGCGCGGCGAAGGCGCCCGCGCGTTCGTCCTTGAGGACATTGGCATCGACCATGACGTCGGCGCTGGCCTTCATCCCCGTCGTCGCATCGATCCGGCCGAAGCTTTCGGGTTGCCCCGAAAACACCGCGACGCGGTAACCGGCGCGTTCGAGCAGCGGGAACAGCGAGCGCTCGGGGCCGCTTGGGG
>JAACTG010000116.1:0-18470 GCA_009993585.1 Sphingomonadales bacterium | reverse complement strand
CCGGTGAACAGGCTCTTGAGCGAATTGATCGTGAAACCCACATGGCTGGAGGTCGGGAAGCTGCTCCCCTGGCGCGCCAGCGCTTCGAGATGGGGCGCGACGGCCTTGCCGTGAACGCGCTGGCCGATGGCGTCGCCGCGCAGGCTTTCGATGACGACGACGACGAGGTTCTTCGGGCGTGCGGGCAGATCGAGCGTGGCGGGCGGGCGCGCAGCGGCGACGGCGGTAAAATCGCCGCCGATGCCGTCCTCGTCGATGCCGTTGCCGGGAATATCGAGCGCGAAGGGGTAGCGCGCGGCGTCGAACGGCGCGGGGTCGCGGCGCAGGCCGAACAGGCCATAGCGGTCGCGGTCGGCATCGGTGGCGCTGTCGAGCAGCGCGCGCGCCGTGCCCGGGACGGCGAAGCGATCGGCGGGATAGCGCATGTCGCCGGTGGCGTCGGTGAGCAGCAGGAGCCCGGGCAGGGCGATCAGTCCGAGGACGAATGCGCGGCGGTGTCGGCTCGGCGTACGGAATCGATGCGCGGCGGGGGCGCTGTCGTGGCGGGCGGCCCAGCGCAGGACGACGACGAAAGCCATGATGACGGCAAGCGCGAGCCCCAGCATCAGTCCCTGTCCGTTGAGCATGTAGAGCAAGGCGTCGGTCAGGCTGCCGCCCGCCATGGCGCGCACGACACGATAGCTCATCGCGTCGGAGATGTAGCGCAGCACCTCGAAGCGGGCGACGATCAGCGCGAGGACGATGCCGGTCGCGACGAGGCCGAGGTTGACGACGAACAGCCGCCCGTTCCAGCGGCGGCGGTGGAAGTGCGCGACGATCCACGCGAGACTGGCGGCGGCGAGCGTGTTGGCGACGAGCAACAGCGCCAGGAAAACGAGCCATTCAAGCGGCGAATCGATCGTCCGCGACGCACCGAAGCCGCCGGTGAAGCTGCCGAACTTGCGATTGGCGAGGACGAGCTCGAGCAGCGTCGGAACGATCAGCAGGCTGAGAAACGCGGCAACGCGCCAGTGCGATGAAAGCGCCCGGCGCCCGGCGCTCGCCTTGGTTGTCGATCCCCCCGTCATCCGAATCGATTAGCGGGAGGGGGTAAAGATCGCGTATAACCGCTCGATCAGCGGACGCGCGGGCCGCCGAAGGGGAGCGGCGGCGGCGGGCGGCGCGTGCCGCGCGGCAGTTGCGCCTGATAGGCGCGGCCGCAATGTTCGACGCAATAGGGGAAACCCGGGTTCACATCGGTCCCGCAAAAATGGAAATCGGCCTCGCCGGGATGGCCCATCGGCCAGCGGCACACCTTTTCGCTGAGGTCGAGCAGGCCGGTCTTGCCCGCAATCTCGGGGCTCGGCTTGGCCGGAACCAGGCGACGCGGCGGCGCCGGCGGAATCGGTGGCTGCTGGTCGCCGGGACCCTGACGCAAAAAGCCGCCGGGCCCGACCGAGACGATCTTGGGCGTCGAGAATTTCGATTCGGCGGGCAGCGGCTGCGAAGGAACCGCATTGCTCGGCGTCTGTCGGGGGGTGTCCGCAGCCGGCGTCGCGGCGCTCGGCGCAGGGGCAGCGGCGACAGCGCGCGCCGGCGGCTGTACTCGCGGCGTCGGTTTCGCCTTGGACGCGGCCTTTGCCCTGGGCGCGGCGGGCGCTTTCTTCTTGGCATCGGCCTTGACCGGCGACGGGCGCGACTTGAGATCGAGGCGATGCGCCTTGCCGATGACGGCGTTACGGCTGACGCCGCCCAGTTCCTCGGCGATCTGGCTGGCGGTGAGGCCTTTTTCCCAGAGCGATTTGAGCTGGTCGATACGTTCGTCGGTCCATGCCATGCGATGCGATGCCTTTTGTCTGATTCAAGCCGGTCGAAATACGCGCACCCGGCGGGCGGGCATCTGCGTGTCGGATGCGAGTTAGGGATTCGCGGCGCGGATTGCAACTTGCGGCTGGGCGGGTCTGCCGATAGGCGAGGCGACCATGACCCAGTTAGCCCCACGCGCCGCCGCCAGCGGAGCAAAACGCCGATTTCCCGAACCCGGCACGCGCACGATCAACGCGGTCAACTGGCCGGGGACCAAGGCGCTGCTGCTCAAGGAAATCCGGCGTTTCATGAAAGTGCAGACGCAGACCGTCTGGGCGCCGGCGCTGACGACCTTGCTCTATCTCGTCATCTTCTCGGTCGCCTTGGGCCGCGCGGGGCGCGAAGTGATGGGCGTGCCCTTTACCGATTTCATCGCACCGGGGCTGATCGTCATGGGGATGATGCAGAACAGCTTCGCCAATGCCAGTTTCTCGCTGCTCGTCGGCAAGATCCAGGGGACGATCGTCGATTACCTGATGCCGCCGATCTCGACCGGGGAGCTGCTGTTCGCGCTGGTCGGCGCGTCGATCTTTCGCGCGATCATGGTCGGGCTGGCGGTCTGGCTCGCGATCCTGCTCTATCCCGGCGTGTCGGTGATGCCGCAGCACCTGTGGGCGGTGGCCGCGTTCGGCCTGCTGGCATCGGCGATGCTCGGCTTCATCGGCCTGCTGACGTCGATCTGGGCGGAAAAGTTCGACCATGCCGCGGCGATTTCCAACTTCGTCGTTGCACCGCTCGCGCTGCTGTCGGGGACATTCTATTCGGTCGAGGCGCTGTCGCCGCTGTTTCGCGCGATCAGCCACGCCAACCCGTTCTTCTATGCGATCTCGGGGTTTCGCTACGGCTTTATCGGCGTCGCCGATTCGCCGGTGATGACGGGGCTGGCGGTGCTCTTCGGCATCAACGTCGTGCTCGGCATCGCCTGCCATCGCATCCTGGCGGCGGGCTGGCGGATCAAGGCGTAGGTGCGTCGAAGCGGAGCAGCGAGCCGCTCCTACGCGCCGGGTCCGGCGACAGCCGGAAAGGACTCAGTGCCGAAGCTGCGCCTTGAGCGCGTAGCGGCCCGAACCGTCGACATCGAACAGCGAGGCGATGCCGGGATGGTCGACCGGGCCGCTCTGGCCGTCGTGCAGCAGGTTCTGCTGGCTGACATAGGCGAGATAGCTTTCCTCGTCGTTCTCGGCGAGCAGGTGGTAGAAGGGCTGGTCGCGATCGGGGCGGATGCCTTCGGGAATCGCCTCGTACCATTCCTCGCTATTGGCGAAGACGGGATCGATATCGAACACCACCCCGCGAAAATCGAACATGCGGTGGCGCACGATCTCGCCGATCGAAAAACGCGCCTTCGCGACTGGCGGCATTTCCACGCGGAATTGCGACTCGCGGCGGACGGCAATGGGAAAATCGCTCATGCCCTTCAATGTAGGGCGGGGCGGCGGGCCTTCAAGCGAATTCGCGGCATTCGTCGGGCAGGTGACGGCGAGGCTTGGCAAAGCACCAAGCATTGGTTATTGGCCCCGCTCCTGACGACCCGCCGGGCGAATTGCCCCACGGACCTCATATGCGGAGAGGTGGCAGAGTGGTCGAATGCGCTGCACTCGAAATGCAGTTTACGGGAGACCGTAACGTGGGTTCGAATCCCACCCTCTCCGCCACTTTCCTCTGAAATCGTTGGTTTAATAGCCCTTTGGGGCATATCACCCATCAAAAATCCCATCAACCAATTGGCGGCTGAATGGGAAATTTTCGCGTGAAATTTGGCGCCTAAATTTCACGCGAGAAGCGGGTTTTTTCAGGCCGTCTCATCGTAAAACAGGGCATCTTATAACGATAGGTGCCCACAATGACGACGACAGCCCCCGCCAGTCTCCCTGAACTAGGTTTCATTCGGCAAGCTCAGCTTATTCCCGCCATAGTGCCGTTCAGTAACGCGACCCTCTGGCGCAAGGTGAAAGACGGATCGTTTCCCGCGCCGGAAGCTCTCTCCGCGCGTCACCGCATGGGAAAATAGTAAAATCCGCGATTGGATCGCCGCGCGAGCTGCTGAAGCCACCGCCTAAACCATCACACAAACGTAAACGCCCGCCGCGATGGTTTGAACCAGGCGCACGGCGGGGGCATGAAAGGTCCGCGATGAACAGCGAACAGCGCCTATATATCGTCAACGATAGTAAAGAGAAGGACGAAACAGAGTTCCCGCCTGGCCTGTTAGGCAAAATCGCTCAATTCATTTTGGACTCAGCACCGAGACAAGAACGCGACATCGCATTAGCAGGCGCTATTGCTTATTTAGCCGGCATAGTTGGTAACGCCTTTAATATAAATGGTGCTGGTCTAAACCAGTATATTTTATATTTAGCTCCGACAGGCATTGGCAAAGACGCAGTCTCCGAAGGTGTATCTGCGCTCAACAATGCTGTTTGGTATAGCCATTCAAGCGAGCCGTTTGCCCACAGTGGTGCTGAGCTTGTAAGCGCGTCTGGCCTGATAAAGTTGATGGCGCGCAACACCTGCAATCTCACCATTGTTGGCGAGTTTGGCAAAAAGATGCGTGACATGGCCAACGCCAAAAATACGCACCTTCACGGCTTGGGCCGCACCATTCTCCAACTGTATTCTAAGAGCGGTAAGAACGGCTCCTTTGACCCGCTTGCCTACAGCGATAGCGAAAAGGTGACTAAGCGCATTGAGCGGCCAAGCCTCACGCTATTAGGCGAAAGCGTGCCTGAAGGCTTTTACGAAAGCCTTGACGAAACCTTGATTGTTGACGGCTTGTTGCCGCGCTTCATGGTTTTCGAGATTAAGGGGAATCGCTCTTATCTCAACAAAGGGGCCAAGGAAGCGACCGTTTCCCTGGAGCTGGCCAATGACGTGCAAAGCTGCATGGCGACCAGCAACACTATCCGCAATCAGATTGGCGCTTATGAAGTGTCGGTTGAAGCCGACGCTGAAGTGCTCTTTGAGCAGTTTGACCGCTGGACAACCGATCTAATTAACAAGTCCAACGAAGTTTCTAGGCAGCTTTGGAACCGCGCGCACTTGAAGGCGCTAAAGCTGGCGGCGCTAAGGGCCGTTGGCGAGAATTGGCAAAATCCTGTTGTGACGCTTGCTCATACAATGTGGGCAACGCACCTAATCGTGGCTCAAACCAACAATCTGATTAATCGTTTCGCCAATGGCGACGTTGGCGAAGTGGAAGGCAATCAGGTAAAGCAACAGAATGAAGTTATTCGCGTCATTCGCGAATACAACTCGCGGCCTTGGCTTGAAACTAAGAAATACCACGGCGACGAAGCTTTTCACAAGCATAGTGTCATTACTTTTGCCGACATTCAACAGCGGCTAAGTGCAACGGCGGCATTTCGTAAGGATAGGCTTGGTGCACAGATGGCTTTGGAACGCACTGTTAAGTCACTCATAAGCGCCTTCGTTATTCGTGAAATCTCTTCAACTCAAATGATGGAAAAGTACGGCAAAGCTCCGCGCGCTTTTTGTGTATCGGACCCTGCGATAATTGTCAACGGCTTGAGTGCCTAATGGTTAAATCACGTCTAAATGAATTTTTAGCAGATAGGTGCTCGATTAGATAGGTTTTAGCAGATTTAATTGCGATATAAAAAAGGAGTAATTATAAGCAAAAAACGAAACTATAGAAAAGGAATGAAGTTCAAAGGAATACATCTATTAAAATATATACCATTAAAAACAATATATAAAACCTAAGCATTTGGGCCGGATCGCTATTTTAAACGTGATAATAAAATGCACTTAAAGGACTTCGGCGATGCATACTGTCAACTCAATGACTGAAATACTGACTGAATTACTTAAGCTAACCGCCCATGTGCGCGATAAAACAGGATGGGAGAATGCCGACGATCAGATCGACGGTAAACCTAGTAAATTCGGTGGCTTGAAAAAGTAACAAGTTTATCGGGATTATACGAAAGTAATAGCTAATAATCGTTCTGCATAACCTAAAAGGAAAGTACAATGTCTAACTTAACTAACATTAGTGATTTAAAGCCAGTATTTCTAATTGCCCGCAATGACAAGGGTCAAGCCGTTCACCAAACCCCAGAGCAGCTCTCGCCATTTCAAATCGCTGGCGACAGTAGCGCGGCAAAATACACTCAAAAGGTATTTGCCGAGTTGTCTGACAAGCTGGCTCGTTACAATGCAATGTATGTGCGGCGCGACCCCAAGCTAAAAGAGGAGCTTAGCCAGCACAACTTTGAAGTTTTCGACAACGCCCGAGCCGACACAAAATCCGAAATAAATAGGCATGAAGACAAGCTTAAAACGGCTAGTAACTTCAAGGCGGACCCTGCGATGGCAACCGCTATTGTGGGCATCTTCTACAACATGAAGCCTGAAGAACGCGGCATCGCTGTGGGCAAGTTGATTGAAGAATCTGACGGCCCTACGCTTGCGGCCTTAGCGAGCCTTAGCAGCGTTCTCACCAAGCTTGGCGATGAAGTGAAAAGCACCATTGCCGACCGGCTTTATGCCAGAGTTGATCCGCAAACATATGCAGATTGGAAAACCGCTAAATCCAATCTCGATAAAATTGAAAAAGCCAGCATGGCGATGCTTCCAGCGATGGCACAATTTGCCAACGGGCCTGACGTTGCAGCCGCTTCGCTAGAGGAAGTCCATAGCATTGCCACCGGCTTTGCTGGCCTGTGATTTGACAACCTATCGGGCCGGGTAGCGGGCGATGCCTGGCCTCTTTTTTGGAAGGAACTCTGTATGACCGCCGATGCTGACTATTATCGCGGCCCCAACACCGCCGAGCTACGCCAACGTTGGCTTGAATATCACCGGTTATGTTGTGAGTTTGAACCGGCTCACTGGCCTGACCTGAATAAGAAACAGCTAGAGATAGTCCTTGAGTGCTATTTCCGGCGTGTGGAGTATCTCGAAAGACAAAAGCTTGAAACTTCACATGAAGTAGACTTCGTTTTAGACGGTATAGCGAAAATAGAGCGTCGGTTAGACAGCGGATTTGAATTGCAATAGAGGTGAGCTGCCACTAATGCACAATTATGTCTTACACCGCATGGCCTAAATTGTCTTCAAGTGCCCCGTCTGGCGCTCCCGCCAGTGGCTTAATCGCTGCTAATGTGGGGACTCGGCCCGAGCCCTACCCCCCTCGTCCTAAGACTATGGCCAGGATTAGGTTAGCGTCGCTGTCAGACGTGGCGAAAGAAATCCGCAAGCTGTACCGTGAAAGCCGTGCTGGTACGCTGGCGACGTCAGAGGCAACTAAGCTGGCCTATTTGCTGAATATGTTAGCGGGCATTCTGACGGCTTCGGACTTAGAGGAACGTTTGGCGAAACTCGAAACTAAAAAGCCAATCCGGTGAAACTCAATCTCACGTTGCGACGGCGGATTGAGCGGGTTGAGCATCGCAACCGCAACCGCCACCGCAAGCCATTGCCCACAATCATTGCCACTATTCACCCGGACGAATTGCCCGGCCCCATAATTGGCGTTGAAGGCTACAATGGCCAGCGCGTTCGCCTGAAGCCCGGTGAATCAATTGAGCAGTTGCAGCGCAGGGCGATTGCCACCCTTCCGGGCCGGATGCTCCGCACATGCTATAGAGCTGCGCCAGGGCGCGTTCGAGAACCTATCGGGCATCCGTCCGCCTCAACCCCTATGATCGCACTGGAAGCCGCCCCTTGGCCCTCTGTGGGCGATCCTGGCGTTGGTCGTGTGGCATCCCGCGATGAGCTTGTCCGCATGGGCGTAATCGCCGGGCCGCCAGAAAACTTTGTTTAACGAGCTAACAAATTGTCAGCGAGACTGGCCAAAGCGAAACCACAGACATAACAAGACAACGA
Organism: Sphingomonadales bacterium; assembly: GCA_009993585.1. Classification (GTDB taxonomy): domain Bacteria; phylum Pseudomonadota; class Alphaproteobacteria; order Sphingomonadales; family Sphingomonadaceae; genus Flavisphingopyxis. The sequence continues at coordinate 10,775 of JAACTG010000116.1, read as the reverse complement.
ATTGGAAGGTTTGATATGCCGTTTAATGCTTTGGCCATACCTATGATGATTGCCTCTCCCGGCGACGTTCAAGCCGAGCGCGATGTGGTGCGTTCCGTCATCCATGAGTGGAATGCCGCCAACTCAATTAGCCGTGAAGTTATTTTAATTCCCGTAGGTTGGGAAACGCATTCAGCTCCTGACCTTGGCGGCCGCCCTCAAGAAATAATCAATGAACGTCTCTTGAAGGATTGCGACCTTCTCGTTGGAATTTTCTGGACTAAACTAGGAACGCCCACAGGTAAGTCAGTCAGTGGCAGCGCTGAAGAAATTGAAAGGCATCTTGAGGCCGGTAAGCCAGCAATGGTCTATTTTTCGTCCGTACCTGTCGCGCCGCAGTCATTAGACGCAGAACAGTATGATAAATTGAACCAATTCAAAGATTGGTGCAAGACCAAGGGTTTGATTGAGAACTATGATAATCTCGAATCTTTCCGACAAAAATTTGTTGCCCAGCTGCAAATTCAGCTGGCGAGTAACCCTTATCTATCTGAGCTAATTTCAGCTCCAAAATCTGCAGCGGTTGAATCTATGTCGCCCGCGCTGACAGATGAAGCAAAGACGCTCTTGCTCGCGGCTGCGGAATCGAACGATGGTTTCATAATGCAGTTACGAATGATGGGTGGAACCATAATTCAGTCAAACAATCAATCATTCGGGGGCAGTTCCCCCAAAGAACAGGCTCGCTGGGAGAAAGGCCTGAAAATTCTCCTTTCCGAGGGATTGATTGTGCCACGAGGAGTTAAGGGTGAAGCCTTTCAGGTGACGGACGATGGGTACGAACTTGCCGAGAAATTGAGCAATGAGACAGTACAAGAAGAAGAGATACCGCCGCTGCCCGCTTAGAGATTGATGGGTTAGTTGATGGATCTTTACACGAAAAGAGATTTTGTGTCGCAAATTCAACTAAGTTTGGGGGAACGTCAGTCCGCCACGATAGCAAATATCGTCCCCTAGACCTTTCCACACGTTGAACGCATAAGGCGAGGCGAGGGGGCGGACATGGCAGGATTTAAAACCGGGATTGTAGTTGGCGGATTAGTCGTTGCTACGGGAGCCCTGTGGCTTATCCATCGCATCGAAAACCAGCCCGTTATGTTTGCCAGCGCCTATGTAGGAATCCAGGCTGACTACTTAAAAGTGACAGGCAGCGTCGTTGGGAATGAGGCTAAAGAATCCGATCGTCCTTTAAACAATGGCGTAGTAATGACGTGCTGGAAACCAGACAAGACGTGCAAGTACTCGCAAATGAATGAAATTGGTCCTCGACACGTTGGTGATCTCGTTGAAGATACGCTGACTATTCGAAAGTGGGATAAGTCTGAACTGGTTGCCGACAGTTTAGACATTTCGAGTAATTTTGTCGGTTGTAACTACTACGAAATTCGCGTGTTGTTTGATAGCAAGGACGTTAGTTATACCCGCGTTCCAAATCCTAAAGCAGACAAGCAGCGGTGCGCAGAGCTTTTTAAGGACAGCAAGCCTCTTCGTCAGTGGCGGATTGCTGACGGCAAGGCTTGGAGCGGGTATGTAAAGGGGGAAGATTAATGCGAACTTTGCTGCTCGCGCTCGCGATTGCGGCTCTAGCATCCTGCAATGAACCCGACGCATTCACCCAGGCAGCGTCTGTTGATCGCAGCCCGCTCACTATGGTGAACGATGACACTTGGAAGGCCATTGAGGCGCTCCAGTGCAAACCCACGCGCGTATATGCGTGCGGGCCTGAAGGCTGCGAAGAGGGCAAAGCAGTTGTCAGCGTGCGTTGGGAGCCAAAAGGCAGTTATCAGCGGTGCGACAAAAGCGGTTGCGATTCCTACAAACCCGTTGTCTCTCACTCCGGAATTTGGACAGTAGTATCATTGCCTCAGAACGGAACGATGGCCAAATTCACCAGCGATGGCTACTACATGGAAGTCGCCACCATCGATGATAGCGCCTTAGTTTACCATGGCCAATGCGAGATGGTGGCGCGGACGCCGAACATTGCTGAGTAAGGAACGCGACGGACCTTCCGCCGCTTATGTGGGTGTGACTTGAAAAAGCTTCTAATTACGGACGTTGATAATACGCTGTTCGACTGGCAGCGCCTTTGGTTCGAGACGTTCTCGGCCATGGCGATGCGCGTGCTTGAAATTTCTGGCGTCGATTCTGCCACCTTTTACCAACAGTGTAGCGCGGTCCATCAGAAATACGGCACTAGCGAATATGCATTCGTCTTATCGGAACTTCCCTGTCTCGTAGAACTTTATGGGGGCGATTTGCTCCAAGAAATGCAGCCGGCGATCGATGATTTTCGTGAGGCAAGGCGTAAGTATCTGCGTCTGTATGACGGTGTTCTCGAGACGCTTCAGCGTCTTAAAGGCGGCGGTTTGATGATCGCAGCCTTCACCGAATCCAAGGCATTTTACACCAATTACCGATTTCGGAAGCTCGGCTTAGATGGGCTTATCGATTTTCTGTACTCGCCTGCTGATCATTCGTTACCCGCCGGTAGATCGGATCTTCGCAAATACGATGAAGCTAGTTACCAGTTTAAGGAAACAGTTCATCGCTTCACGCCGGAAGGCGAGGTGAAGCCGAACCCTCATATCTTGACCACGATCATCGGCGAACTTGGCTTCACAAAGAGTGAAACGGTGTATGTGGGCGACAACCTTCTAAAAGATGTGTTTATGGCGCAGCAGGCGGGCGTCCTTGATGTCTACGCTGCTTACGGTGCGGCACAGCATCGAGAAGAAGAATACGACCTACTCAAGAAAGTGACACATTGGACTCCTGAAATGATTGCACGCGAGAAGGCAGCGCTAAAACCAGGAGCAATTACGCCAACACGAATCTTGAGAACGTCGTTTTCGGAGATAGAGTCTATTGTCCGGGGTGAACATGAATGAAATAGCGCCACAAGTCGAAGTTTGGAAAAAAGTCGTTGATGTACAACAGCACTTCAATGACCTGGAACTACGGATACGGAACTTCGCGCTTATCGTAACGGGCGCATTCATCGGACTCGGCGGATACGCCATAAAAGACGGTGGCACCGTGACACTGTTCGGATTGCACATGTCAGTTGCCGGATTGGTAGTGTTTTGCTCGCTCCTCCCACTCGTCGCGTTCTACCTCATGGACCGACTTTGGTATCACCGCCTTCTAGAAGGTGCAGTAGCGGCTGCGACTCCAGTCGAAGCGCGATTGCGAGACATGGGTCTTACCATCGAGTTGGGAACGAAGATTAGCGAGGCAAGCCCATTCACGCTGTTCGGCAGAAAGGTTCGATCCAAACACAAAATGGATGGCTTTTACGGTCTTACTGCGTTCGGTATTATAATCCTCTCGCTTATTCTGGCGTTCGGCGTCGAGCCTGGCACGCGTGACGCGAAACTCGCCAATACCCTTATCACGCCTGCCGTATCGGCGACCGCAACGTCGCCAGCCTCGCCAAATTTAGGAGGGTCGTTGGCGGAGACTTCTTCCGCTGCGAGCGATTGAAAAATAGTGGACTTTTGGTCTACTGAGTTGCGCACCCACCAAAAGACCCATCAATCTCGGTTAAAATGTGTTTCGTGGCCTAGCCGCGCGCGGAGTCAGAATTTCGTCAAGCTGCGCGGCAGTCAATGGCCGGTTTTGCAACGCATGGCCGTAGCGGTGGCGCACGATGAGCTTTGCCGCTCGGTTGCATTTAGTGCGCGTGTCTAACTCTCCCTGATGCCCAGCTTCCTTTAGTAGCTTATCTATAACGTCCAAATGCTCGCGAGGCATGTCAGCCAAAATTTCAGCATAACGGACAATCTCTAGCTTAAGCGTTGCGCGCATGGTTGGCGTCTGAAGGCGCGCGACCGCCTTAGGTGTCCGAGGCTTTACCTTCACCTCGCCAGCCAAAATTTCCCCCAGCAATTCCGCTAGTTCTGGCGTCACCTGACCGCCGCTTCGCAAATGGGTAATTAGGGGCGCGCTGTTGCCCATTTGCCTTACTGACGCAATCAGCCAATCAGCATTTAGGTTGTCTAAGTCAGTCACGATGCCACCGCGTGAAGGTTGACCACATTGCCCGCAAATGGCTTGTCGCAAAAGTCGGCCCAATCTTGCATCAGGCTCACCCGCTTGGGAAATAGCGATCCGCGCTGATATGCCGCTTCAGCTTTGTCAGCGAGTTGATGCGCGAGCGCGTGTTCGATGACTTCGCGCGGATATGCGGTGGCCTCGCCAGCCCATTCGCGAAAGGATGAGCGAAAGCCGTGCGGCACGACGTCAACCGCCATGCGCCTTAATACAGCCGTCAACGTCATATCAGAAAGTTGTCCTCCCCTTGGAGCGGCAAAGACGAGTTTGTTGCCTGAAATACGAGGCAGCGCATTTAGCAAACTTAGCGCGGCGTCAGATAACGGCACGCGATGAGCTTTAGCCGCTTTCATACGATCATCAGGAATGTCCCACTCGCCAGCTTCAAGGTCGATCTCATCCCAAGTTGCGCCGCGAACCTCGCCAGAACGGCACGCCGTTAGAATAGCGAACTCTAGAGCCCGCGCGCCCATGCCTTCAGCTTTGCGAAGGCCAGCCATGAAGCTACCAATCTCTACCCACGGTAAAGAGGCATGATGCTTCACCCTCGTGAGTTTCTTTGGCTTGGGCAAAATCTTGTCCAAATGACCGCGCCAGCGAGCCGGGTTCAGACCGTCGCGATACCCCCGCACGGTTCCCCAATCCAAGACTTGCTCAACGCGCCCGCGAAGCCGCGTGGCGGTTTCCGTTTTCTCCTGCCAAATTGGCTCAAGGATCTTTAGGATATGCGGCAACTCAATGTCGCGAAGGCTAAGCTTGCCAATGACGGGGTTTGCATAGGTGGCGAGGGTATTGGCATATTGCTGGCGATGTTTGGCGTTGCGCCAGCTTGCCTCATTGGCAGCGATAAATTCCTTAGCCGCATCACCGAATGTAATGCTCAATCCCACGCCTGCACGAAGGGCAGCTTTGCCTTCAGCTCTAGCCTTAATCGGGTCAATATTCTCGCGAATTAGCTTTCTGGCGGAATTGGCAGCTTCCCGTGCTTCGCCAAGCTTCACTTCAGGATAGCCACCAAGCCCCATGTCGCGGCGCTTGCCGCCAACCATCGCCCGTAGCACCCAAGAGCGACCGCCTGTGGGCAACACCTGGAGCGCTAAGCCGCGGATGCCTCCGACAAAATGCAGCCCCGGCTTAGTCAAATGCTTGACTGCTAGGGCACTCAATTCTTTCGCTCGCGTTGGCAAATGCCTCACTCCTATTCAATCCATCATCTCACCCATCAACAGGCGCGTGATTTGCTGAATTGTCAAGAGTCAGTATGGGAGGAAAAACCCCTTATCTCTACGGCTTGACGTGTCTTGCGAAAGGATATGAGAGGCTATGAAGTTCGATGCAGGCGGACACCCTCTCCGCCACAAACAAGGTCGCCGACGGCGGCCTTTTTTGTGATGTGAAGCCGCCGGCGAGGTCGCGCGCGGCGGGACCGATGCCTTTCGGTCGGGCGATCCGGCCGACCGGGCCAAAGCCATTTGCCCTGACTGGCTCGCTCGGCTAGGCCATGCACTCGCCTAAAACGGAGTGCCGCCACTTGCGTATCCTGATCCTGCCCGTCTTCGCCCTGCTCGCTTCCTGCCAGATTACCGGGGGCGACGCCGAACCGGCGCAGGATGCGCCGATGGTCTCGCCGATCCTGACCAGCGAAGACGCCAGGGACGAATACAGCTACGCGCAGCCGGAAGTCGCGCGCGTGACGCACGTCGCGCTCGACCTCGCGCTCGATTTCGATGCCAAGACCGCGGGCGGGACCGCGACGCTCGACATCCTCGCCGCCGACGGCGCCGATACCGTGGTGCTCGACAGCAGCGGGCTCGAAATCGCCTCGATCACCGACCAGGAGGGCATGGGCCTCGCCTTTGCCGTCGGCGCGACCAAGGAAGGCATGGGCGAGCCGATCACGGTCAAGATGGGCGACGCGCGCAAGCTCGTCGTCGCGTACAAGACGCGGTCCGGGGCCGAGGCGCTGCAGTGGCTGGCGCCCGCGCAGACCGCCGGCGGCAAATTCCCGTATCTGTTCAGCCAGGGCCAGCCGACGCTCAACCGCACCTGGATCCCGACGCAGGACAGCCCCGGCATCCGCCAGACGTGGGAAGCGCGGATCACCGCGCCCGAACCGCTGACCGTCGTCATGTCGGCGGCGCGCGTCGGCGAGCCCGAGGCGGCGGGCAACGGCCGCCGCGCATTCAAATTCGAAATGGACAAGCCGGTCGCGCCCTATCTGATCGCGATCGCCGCCGGCGACCTCGTCTTCCGCGATCTCGGCCCGCGCACCGGCGTGTGGACCGAGCCGGCGATGATCGATCGCGCCGCGGCCGAGCTCGAAGATACCGAGAAAATGGTCGCCGCCGCCGAGAAGCTCTACGGTCCCTATCGCTGGGGGCGCTACGACATGATCGTGCTGCCGCCGTCCTTCCCCTATGGCGGCATGGAAAATCCGACGCTGACCTTCCTGACGCCGACCTTCCTCGCCGGCGACAAGAGTCTCAACGGCCTTGTCGCGCACGAACTGGCGCACAGCTGGTCGGGCAATCTCGTTACCAACGCCAACTGGTCCGACAGCTGGATCAACGAAGGCGTCACGTCCTATTTCGAAAACCGCATCATGGAGGCGCTCTACGGCAAGCAGCGCGCGATGCAGGAAGCGGCGCTCCAATTTGACGGCATGGAAGAAGCGATCGCCGAAAACGGCGCCGACGCCGACATCACGCGCCTGCATCTGCCCAAGGACGCCGACACGCCCGATGGCGGCGCCAGCGGCATCATCTACGACAAGGGCGCGATTTTCCTCAGGACGATGGAGCAGATCGTCGGACGGCAGAAATTCGACGCCTGGCTGATGAGCTGGTTCGACCGTCACGCCTTCCAGCCGGCGACGTCGGCGATGATCGTCGCCGACCTGCGCGAAAATCTGATCAAGGGCGACGCCGAACTCGAGAAGAAACTGATGCTCGACGAATGGGTATACGAACCCGGCATTCCGTCGAACGTCTGGCGTCCCGATCCGCAGGCGTTCGCCGCGGTCGATGCCGCCGCCACCGCTTATGGTGCCGACGGCAAGATCGACGCGGCGGCGTGGCAGGGTTGGACGACGGCGGAGCGCCTGCGCTTCATGAGCCGCCTGCCCCAACAGCGGTCGGCCGACCAGCTCGCGCAGCTCGACAGCGCGCTCGGCCTCTCGCAAGAGGGCAATAACGAGGTGCTGTTCGCCTGGCTCGAACTGGCGCTCGCCAATCGCTACGATCCCGCGGTGCCGGTCGCCGAGGATTTCCTCGCGCAGGTCGGACGGCGCAAGTTCGTCGCGCCGCTGTTCAAGACGCTGATGGAGCAGGGCGAATGGGGCCAGCCGATCGCCAAGCGGATCTATGCCAAGACGCGCAAGACCTATCATTCGGTGACGACGGGTACGGTCGACAAGACACTATCGGGCGAATAATCGCGCGCGCCGCGGCGATGCAATTGCTCGCCGTGGCGAACCGCGTCCGTCGATCTGACCCACGATTTGGGTGCGAACCCCTATAAAAATGCGAAACTTGACATAAGTCAGCCTCCTGTTGTTATTTGACAAGCCTTCGCGGCACATCGCCCGTGCCGAAAACAACGGGAGGCTTAATTTCATGAATCGCAAGGTTTTACCGGGACTGTTGGCTGCCGCCGGCGGATTGGCATTGATGGTTTCGGCCTGTTCGAACGTCGAAGGCGCATCGGAGGCCGATATCCGCCACAAGCTCGAACTCGAAATGGATTCGGGATTCGAGGTCGCCGATCTCGACGTGACGGCATCCGAAAATACCGGGACCGAGGTGGAGCCGGTGTGGCGGTCGCGCTCGGATGTCGAATTCAGGCTGACGGAGAACTTCTACAAGCGCGCCGGCTCGATCGACGACGTCGCGGTCGTCCGCAAGGTGGCGAGCAAGGGCGACACGATTTCGGGACATTTCATCACTTCGGCGTCGGAAAAGGCGAACGGCGAATGGGATATCAGGTTCGTCCGCAACGACATCCCCTGGATCGACGGCAAGCCGGAAAGCAGCTTTGGCGTGAGCGGCTTCGTCGTCGAAGGCAGCGCCGAGCACGAAGCGGCGATTGCCAGGCAGAAGGAAGAAGCGGACAAGGAAATGGCGGAAAAGAAGAAGAATTTCGACGCCGCCAAAGCCGCATTCATCGGCACGTGGCGCAGCGCTCAGCCATTGATCTACCGGGATGCGGTCTGGAAGAGCAACGCCGGCATGCAGGCGGGCTATGAACTCCAACTCGATCCTACCGAAGGCGATGCCGGCACCGGGACGATCTGGCTCTACGATTACGCCAATCCGCAGGACCGGGTGAGTTCGCCGGTCGGCTACAAGGTCGCCGACGACGGCGAAACCGCTTCGATCCAGGTGAACGAAAGCGTTCGCCACGACAATATGCGCGACTATCTCGCCGATCGCACCTGGCGATTGCAACGCGACGGCGAGATGACGCGCGGTTCGGGCAGGTTCCAGTACAGCGTGGCCATGAAGAAACAATAGGATGGCGCGCGTTCGCGAGCGGAGCGCTTCATAACCCTTCGCGGTTTGCCTGATATCGGCGTCCGGCGCTGCCCTCGATCGGTTCGCATCTCGGAAGTTTCATATTTTCGTCCGCCGGACGAAAATATGAAACTGGTCGGGGAGAGAGGATTCGAACCTCCGGCCCCTGCCTCCCGAAGACAGTGCTCTACCAGGCTGAGCTACTCCCCGACCGATCTGCCTCCCCGTCCATCAAGGACGCGGTGGCGGAGGCAAGGCGCGTCCCTTAGCGGCAGTGCGGGGGGCTTTCAAGCGCGATTACAACAGCGATAGCGTGCGAAAGCTGACATGGTCGTCGCGCGTGAGAATGATATGGTCGATCAGCCCGATATCGGCAAAGGCCGCGATTCCGGCGATGCGGCCGGTCAGGGCGATGTCGCCATGGCTGGGTTGCGGATCGCCGCTCGGATGATTGTGCGCCAGCATGATCGCCGCCAGCCCCGGCGTCGCCAGCAGCGCGAACAGGCGGCGCCCGTCGACCGCGACCGAGCGCTGGCTCCCATGACCGAGCGGGGCGACGAAGATCACGCGCGCCAGGCGATCGAACCCGGCCAGCAAAAGATGTTCCACCTCGAGGTCGGGAAGCGCCGAGCGCAACAGCCAGAGCATCGCACGCGACGGGGTCTCGGCGATAGCGGACGGATATGGCAGGACTTTTGCGCAGGCCCCCGGCATGGCGCAAGGATGGCGGGCGAGGGCGGGCTTGGCGAGCGCGACCCCCTCCGCTTCGGTTCCAAAACGGATCAATCGACGACGTCTTGCCCGCGGGCGTGCGCTCGCCTAGCACCTGAGCGATGGCCGAGCCGCATTATGAACAGCAATATCTCGACCTGATGCGCCGCGTCTGGCGCGAGGGCGACCAGCGCAGCGACCGTACCGGCGTCGGCACGCGCTCGATCTTCGGGGCCCAGCTGCGGTTCTCGCTGGCCGGCGATGCGATTCCCCTGCTGACGACCAAGCGCGTGTACTGGAAAACCGCAACGCGCGAGATGCTGTGGTTCCTGACCGGCGACACCAATATCCGCGCGCTGGTCGCGCAGGGCGTCCATATCTGGACCGACTGGCCGCTCGCCGCCTATCGGCGCGCCACCGGCGAGGCGATCTCGCGCGACGTTTTCGAGGCGCGCATCGTCGGCGACGACGATTTCGCGGCGCAATGGGGCGATCTCGGCCCGGTCTACGGCAAGCAATGGGTCGACTGGCCGCGGTACGAGCCCGCCGGCGACGGCCTCTATCGTGCGGGGCAGGGGATCAACCAGATCGCCGCACTGGTCGATTCGCTGCGCGACGATCCCGGTTCGCGGCGGCATATCTTCACCGGCTGGAACGTCGCCGAGCTCGATTCGATGGCGTTGCCGCCCTGTCATATGACCTATCAGTTCCACGTCTCGCAGGCGGGGCTGTCGTGCCAATTATATCAAAGATCGTGCGATCTCGGCCTGGGCTTTGCGTTCAACGTCTATTCGGCGGCGCTGCTGACGCGGATGCTGGCGCAGCAATGCGACCTGCCGGCGAGCGAGCTCGTCTGGACAGGCGGCGACGTCCACCTCTATCTCAACCACGCGGCGCTGGTCGAAGAGCAGTTGGCACGATCGCCGGCGGGCGCGCCCCGGCTCAGGATCGTGCGCCGCCCCGAAACGATTTTCGATTATGCGATCGACGATTTCGCGGTCGAGGGTTACGCACCGCAGGCGGCGATCGCGGCACCGGTTGCGGTTTGATGCGGTGGTTCGAGGCGCAGTCTTGCGCATCATACGGCTTTGAAATAATAATACGCGACCGCGTAATTTAATAAAGTCCAGCCGATACGGCGGATGAGCAGGATGTGAGAATGGCCAACCGCCAGAGCGACCCCAAGAGCAACCTCGCGCCGCTGACGCTGCACGTTCCCGAACCGCCGTCGCGCCCGGGCGATGCGCCCGATTTCAGCCATGTCGACGTGCTGCCTGCGGGACGGACGCCGCGTCCGTCCGAAGATGCCGCGCCCGCCGAGATGCGCGAGCTGGCCTATGGCCTCGTCCGCGTGCTCGACGACGCGGGGCAGGCGGTGGGGCCGTGGGATCCCGGTCTCGACGTCGACACGCTGCGCCGCATGCTCGCCTACATGCTGCGCGTGCGCGCCTTCGACGA
>JAACTG010000076.1 GCA_009993585.1 Sphingomonadales bacterium | reverse complement strand
CGATATCGTCCGTGATCCCACCGGCGCGCCCGTCGCGAGATAGCTTTCGACCACCAGCCGAAAGATATCGCGCGCGCGTTCGTTGAGGTCGCTGATGGGGGGAGGGGTCATGGCTGCGATGTAGGTAGATGACCCATTTGAGGCAACGTCATGCACCAATTCGCGACGGGTATGGTTCGCGGCGTACTATATAGGGGGGGAAAGATAGATGGAGGCTGTCGATAATGGCGTCCACCCTCTTTGCGTCGCGTCGGGTGGTCTCACTACATTGCGTGGGCGGCTTTGAAAGTGCGCGGTTGCGATATATAGAATAGAGGCCAATACGATCGTTCGATGCCTCATACATAAGGGCATCGGTCGGCAGGACATCGTAAACGTAGTCGCATTTCTGTTGCGTTGCTTCGATATAGCCACCTTGACCAGGTCTGGCGGGCGGCCAAGGGAGGTCTAGGATCGATGAGCCTATGTGCTCGAATTCGATGGAGGATAGAGGGCGAATCGTTCGGCTCATCTCTATAGGCGTGTCTTTATTGGCAACATATATCGGTGTGCATCCGGGGAACTGCACGTTTTGGGGCAGCCAAGCCACAGTCAGGCTTCCGCGTTTGAGATGAAGCGAGAGCTGCACCGGGCATTCGCCAAAACGGGCGGGGTCGCGATGATCGAAATCGCTCATAAGGAAAAGCTCGTGCAGGTCGCGGAGCATTGGAGGGGAGGTACGTTCCCTTGGCTCTACCAAGGTCGCCGAGGCGATCAGCATAGCTGCTGTGACACATCCGAGCCCTGCAGCGAAGGTTGACGAAAACTGCCGCATGTTCCACCTGCTTTTGCTGTCTGATTGCGACTGAGCAATAGGATAACAAATTTCCCGCGACACGTCATCGTTGCGATCAAATCCAGAAAGGCATAATTCATGCGACCTTCCGGCCGCGCGCCCGACCAGATGCGCGATATCATCATCGAAACCGGCTTTACCCGCCATGCCGAAGGGTCGGTGCTGGTCGGCTTCGGCGACACGCGCGTGCTGTGCACCGCCAGCGTAGAAAAGGGCGTGCCGCCGTGGCTGCGCGGCAAGGGCGAGGGCTGGGTGACGGGCGAATATGGCATGCTGCCGCGCGCGACGCACACCCGCGGCAATCGCGAAGCGGCGCGCGGCAAGCAATCGGGCCGGACGCAGGAAATCCAGCGGCTGATCGGCCGTTCGCTGCGCTCGGTGGTCGATTTGAAGGCGCTCGGCGAACGTCAGATCACGCTCGATTGCGACGTGTTGCAGGCCGACGGCGGCACCCGCACCGCCTCGATCACCGGCGCGTGGGTCGCGCTGCGCCTCGCGGTCGACGGGCTGCTTGCCGGCAAGCTTATCAAGACCGACCCGATCGCGCAGAATATCGCCGCGATCAGCTGCGGCATCCATAACGGCACGCCGGTGCTCGACCTCGATTACGACGAGGACAGCAATGCGCAGGCCGACGCCAATTTCGTCCTCACCGGCGACGGCAAGCTTGCCGAAGTCCAGGCGACCGCCGAGGGCGCGACCTTCGACGAGGAGGAACTGCTGCGCTTGCTGCGCCTCGCCCAGATCGGCTGCAGCGCGATCTTCAAGGCGCAGGACGAGGCGGTCGACAAGGTCCGCAATTCGTGACCGCCGGGCGCGAACCCGATGCCGACGGTGCCGGCGACGGCGGCCGCCAGGCGATCCGCAAGCTCGCGCCGGGGCGGCTGGTCATCGCCAGCCATAATGCGGGCAAGGTGCGCGAAATCGGCGCGCTGCTCGCGGCCTACGGCATCGAAACCGTCTCCGCCGCCGATCTCGATCTGCCCGAACCGGTCGAGAACGGCACGACGTTTATCGCCAATGCCGAACTGAAGGCGCTGCAGGCCGCCGATCTGTCGGGGCTCCCCGCGCTCGCCGACGACAGCGGCCTGTGCGTCGAGGCGCTCGGCGACGAGCCGGGGATATTCTCGGCGCGCTGGGCCGAACTCGCCGACGGCAGCCGCGATTTCGGCGAGGCGATGCGCCGCGTCGAGGCGCAACTGCAGGATCTCGGCCCCGGCACGTCGCGCGACGCCCATTTCGCCTGCGCGCTGACGCTCGCCTGGCCCGACGGCCACAGCGAAAGCTTCGAAGGCCGCGTCGACGGCACGCTCGCCTGGCCGCCGCGCGGGCAGAACGGCTTCGGCTACGACCCGGTGTTCGTGCCCAACGGCCATAATGTCACCTTCGGCGAGATGGACCCCGAAGCGAAGCACGCGATGAGCCACCGCGCCGATGCTTTCCGTCAACTGGTCGCGGCGGTGTTTTGAACGCGATGGGCGAACCGCTCGCGCTTTATGTCCATTGGCCGTTCTGCGTGTCGAAATGTCCCTATTGCGATTTCAACAGCCATGTCCGCGAAGGCGTCGACATCGCCGCCTGGCGTGCCGCGCTGCTCGCCGATCTCGCCTACGAGGCGCAGCTTAGCCCGGGGCGGACTCTGGGGTCGATCTTTTTCGGCGGCGGCACCCCGTCGCTGATGCCGCCGGGGCTCGTTGCCGACCTCATCGCCGCCGCCGCACGTCACTGGACGTTCGCCGACGATATCGAGGTCACGCTCGAAGCCAACCCGTCGTCGGTCGAGGCGGCGCGCTTCGCCGATCTTGCCGCTGCCGGGGTCAATCGCGTGTCGCTCGGGCTGCAGGCGCTCGACGACCGGGCGCTGGCATTTCTCGGTCGCGCGCATGACGTTGCCGAGGGACTCAAGGCACTCGATACCGCGCAGCGGAATTTCGACCGCGTCGGTTTCGACCTGATTTACGCGCGGCCCGGTCAGGAGCTCGCCGCCTGGGAAGCCGAGCTCGCCCGCGCGCTCGGCTTCGGCACGGGTCATCTCTCGCTCTACCAGCTCACCATCGAACCCGGCACGCGCTTCGCGACGCTTGCGGCGAAGGGCGCGCTGGCGATCCCCGACGGCGACGATGCCGCCGACCTGTTCGAACTGACGCGCGCCATGACCGCCGCCGCCGGCCTGCCGGCCTATGAGATCAGCAACCATGCCCGATGCGGCGAGCAAAGCCGCCACAACCTGACCTATTGGCGTTATGGCGACTATGTCGGCATCGGCCCCGGCGCGCACGGGCGGCGGCGCAAGAGCGCGACCGAACGCCACCGCAAGCCCGAAAACTACCTCGCCGCGGTCGCGCGCAACGGCCACGGCATCAAGCACGAGCGCGACCTCGACGCCGCGACGCGCGCGACCGAGGCGTTGCTGATGGGATTGCGCCTCGACGAGGGCATCGACCTCGCCCGCATCGCCGCGCGTGCCGGCGTCGCGCGCGATGCGCTGATCGACGAGGCGGCGGCGCGGCGCCTCGCGGGGCAGGGGTTCGTGACGCGCGACGGCGACCGGATCGGCGTCACCGGCGCGGGGATGATCCTGCTCGACGCGATCTTGCCGCAACTCGTTGCAACCGCCTAGGGTGGCGGCATGACCGCCGCATCCGCCCTGATCGCCCGCTGGCGCGACCATCTCGCCAAGGAGCGGCGGCGCTCGCCGCATACGGTGCGCGCCTATGTCGCGACCGCCGAGCGCGTCTGTGCCTTTCTCGCCGAGCATCGCGGCGAGGCGGCAAGCGCGGCGGCGCTGGCGAGCCTGTCGCCCGCCGACATTCGGTCGTATCTCGCGGCGCGTCGCAACGACGGGCTGAGCAACGCCTCGGCCGCGCGCGAACTGTCGGCGCTGCGCGGCTTTCTGCGCCATGTCGGCGGCGATGAGGCGACGGTACCGCTGATCAAGGGTCCGCGCGTCGAAAAGGGCGTGCCGCGCCCGCTGTCGCCCGACGATGCGATCGCGCTCGCCGACGATCTCGCCGAATCCGCGCGCGACGCCTGGACCGGCGCGCGCGACTGGGCGGTGCTGATGCTGCTCTACGGCGCGGGCCTGCGCATCGGCGAGGCGCTGGCGCTGACCGGCGCCGTCCTGCCGCTCGGCGAGACGCTGCGCGTGACGGGCAAGCGCGGCAAGACGCGGATCGTCCCGCTGATCGCGGCGGTGCGCGACGGGGTCGATGCCTATGTCGCTTTGTGCCCGCACGATCTCGATCCCGACGGTCCGTTGTTCCGCGGCCGGCGCGGCGGGCCGCTGGCGCCCGCGATTATCCGCCGCGCGGTCCGGGGCGCGCGCACCCGGCTCGGCCTCAGCGATCGCGCCACCCCGCACGCGCTGCGCCACAGCTTCGCGACGCATTTGCTCGCCGGCGGCGCCGATCTGCGCAGCCTGCAGGAATTGCTCGGCCATGCCAGCCTGACCTCGACGCAAATCTATACCGCGGTCGATGCCGCGCACCTGCTCGACGTCTATCGCAGCGCGCATCCGAGGGCCGAATGACCGCCATGACCCTTAACGACTTCGACGCCGACGCCTTCCTGCGCGACTATTGGCAGCGCCAGCCGCTGCTGATCCGCAATCCGTGGCGGCAATGGCGCAATCCGCTCGACCCCGACGACCTCGCCGGGCTGGCGTGCGAGCCGGGGATCGAATCGCGGCTGATCACCGGCACGCGCGACGCGCTGACCGCCGAGGACGGCCCGCTGCCCGAAGACCGCTTCGGCCGGCTCGACCGCGCGCCGTGGACGTTGCTCGTGCAGGCGGTCGACCAGCACGTCCCCGCGGTCGCCGCTCTGATCGAACCGTTCCGCTTCATCCCCGACTGGCGGATCGACGACGTCATGGTCAGCGTCGCCGGCGACGGCGGCGGCGTCGGCGCGCATTTCGACCATTACGACGTCTTCCTGGTCCAGGGGCTCGGCCGCCGCCGCTGGCAGGTCGGCGCGCGCTGCGACGACGACACCGCGTTGCTGCCGCACGATTCGGTACGCCTGCTCGCCGATTTTCAACCGACCGACGAATGGCTGCTGGAGCCGGGCGACATCCTCTACGTCCCCCCGGGCGTCGCGCACAACGGCGTCGCGGTCGGCGACAATTGCATGACCTATTCGATCGGCTTTCGCGCGCCCTCGCGCGGCGAGTTGATCGGCGGCTGGGCCGACGACCTGCTCGCCGGGATGACCGACGACGATCGCTATGCCGATCCCGGCTTGCGCCGCCAGGCCAATCCCGGCGAAATCGCGCCCGCCGCGATCGACCGGCTGCACGCGCTGGTGACCGAGAAACTGGGCGATCGCGCCGCCTTCGCGCGCTGGTTCGGCGAATATGCGAGCACGCCCAAATATCCCGAGATCGACTGGTCGCCCGAAACCGCGATCGGCGTCGACGACCTCGACGCCTATCTGGCGCACGGCGTCGCGCTGATCCGCAATCCGGCGAGCCGCTTTTCGTTCATCGCGCAGGGCGCGGGGGCGGTGCTGCTGTTCGTGGACGGCGAGAGCTGGCTGTGCGAGGGCGCGACGGCAACGCTGGCGGTCGATCTGTGCGCCGACCTGCGCCTGACGTTCGACGCCGATCGCGTCGCCCCCGGCGCGCCGCGCGCGCTGCTCCTCGACCTGATCAACGCGGGCAGCCTCGGCTTCGACGACCGGGATTAGCGTGCCGGCGGCCTAGCGCGCGTCGGGCACCGCGACCTCGCGCCAGCTGCCAGGGGCGATGGCGTCGAGCGACCAGTCGCCGACGCGCCAGCGCACCAGCCGCAGCGTCGGATAGCCGACCGCCGCGGTCATGCGCCGGACTTGGCGGTTGCGTCCTTCGCGGATCGCCAGTTCGATCCAGCTGTCGGCGACGGTCTTGCGGAACCGCACCGGCGGGTCGCGCGGCCACAGATCGGGCGGGGCGATGCGCCTCGCCTCGGCGGGCAGCGTTTTGCCGTCGCCCAGCGCCACGCCCTTGCGCAGCGCCGCCAGCGCGGCATCGTCGGGTTCGCCCTCGACCTGTACCAGATAGGTCTTGGCGAGCTTGAACTTGGGATCGGAGATGCGCCGCTGCAGCCGGCCGTCGTCGGTCAACAGCAACAGCCCCTCGCTGTCGCGGTCGAGCCTTCCTGCGGGGTAAACCTCCGGCACGTCGATATAATCGGACAGGGTCGCGCGTTTGGTCTCGCTGCCGCGATCGGTGAATTGCGACAGCACGCCGAACGGTTTGTTGAACAGGATCAATCGGGTCATGCGCCCGCATAGGCGCCCCGATGCGCGCCTGACAATGCGCGTGACGCGCGCGCCCGAAATGCCCTCCGGCGCGACAGCAATCGCTTCGCTCGTTTTGACTGAACGAGGTTGTTCGCTTCACAGTGCGTGCGCGATGCCTAGGATGGAACAGGAAATTCACGCACAGGAGAGATGTCATGGATGTTGCAAAAGGTTCGATCGACGGCGGCGGCTGTCCGATGGGCGGCGACGGCGGCGTGCGCGCGCTGCTCGGCCGCACCAACAAGGACTGGTGGCCCGAAATGCTGGCGACCGAAATTCTGACCCCCAACGGCCCGTCGAACCCGATGGGCGAGGATTTCGATTACGCCGAAGCGTTCAAGGCGCTCGATTACCAGGCGCTCAAGGACGACCTCACCGCGCTGATGACCGACAGCCAGCCGTGGTGGCCCGCCGATTACGGTCATTACGGTCCGTTCTTCATCCGCATGGCGTGGCACGCTGCGGGCACCTATCGCACCGCCGACGGACGCGGCGGCGCCAATAGCGGGCAACAGCGTTTCGCCCCGCTCGATTCGTGGCCCGACAACGGCAACCTCGACAAGGCGCGCCGCCTGCTGTGGCCGATCAAGCAGAAATACGGCCAGAACATCAGCTGGGCCGACCTGTTCATCCTCGCCGGCAACGTCGCGATCGAAAGCATGGGCGGGCCGACCTTCGGCTTCGGCGGCGGACGCGCCGACGTCTACGAGCCCGAACGCGACATCTACTGGGGCTCGGAAGACAAATGGGTCAATCAGGGCGTCCAGACGCGGATCGACCCGACGCACGGCTTCGAGCAACTCGAGGGCCCGCTCGCCGCGATCCAGATGGGGCTCATCTACGTCAATCCCGAAGGTCCCGGCGGCAACCCGCACGACGACGAAGGCATGGCGCGCGACATCAAGGAAACCTTCGCGCGCATGGCGATGGACCACGAGGAAACCGTCGCGCTCACCGCCGGCGGCCACACCTTCGGCAAGTGCCACGGCAACGGCGATCCGTCGACGCTCGGCGGCGCGCCCGCCGCGGGCGACCTCGCGGCGCAGGGTTTCGGCTGGGTCAGCGGCGAGGAGCATGGCGGCATCGGCGAACACACCGTGACCAGCGGGCTCGAGGGCGCGTGGACCAACACGCCCAAACAGTGGAGCGAGAACTATTTCCGCCTGCTGCTCGATTACGATTACGAGCTGGTCAAGAGTCCCGCCGGCGCCAACCAGTGGCAGCCGATCGACCAGAAACCCGAGGATATGGCGCCTGCCGCCTGGGACCCGTCGATCAGGGTCCCGACGATGATGACCACGGCCGACATGGCATTGAAGCGCGACCCCGAATTCCGCAAGATTTCGGAGAAGTTCCGCAACGACCACGAGGCGTTCAAGGACGCCTTCGCGCGCGCCTGGTTCAAGCTGACGCACCGCGACATGGGGCCCAAGGTCCGCTATCTCGGCCCCGAAGTGCCCGAGGAAGACCTCATCTGGCAGGATCCGGTTCCCGCTGGCACGATGCCGTCGGACAGCCTCGTTTCCGAAGTGAAGGCCAGGATCCGCGCCAGCGACCTGACCGTCAGCCAGCTGGTCAAGACCGCCTGGGCTTCGGCCTCGACCTATCGCAAGTCCGATCATCGCGGCGGCGCCAACGGCGCGCGCGTCGCGCTCGCCCCGCAAAAGGACTGGGATGTCAACGAACCCGCGATGCTCGCCAAGGTCATCGACACGCTCAACGGGCTGCGCGGCGACATGAGTCTCGCCGATGCGATCGTGCTCGGCGGCGTCGTCGCGCTCGAAAAGGCGATCGGCGACGCGGGCGCCTCGTGCGATGTGCCCTTCACCGGCGGCCGCGGCGATGCGACGCAGGATCAGACCGACGTCGACAGCTTCGCGGTGATGGAGCCCGAGGCCGACGCCTTCCGCAACTATGTCGGCAAGAAAAAGCTGCTGGTGAAGACCGAGGAGATGATGATCGACCGCGCCTCGCTGCTCGGCCTGTCGGTGCCCGAGATGATCGTCCTGATCGGCGGGCTGCGCGTGCTCGGCGCCAACCACGGCGAGCGCGGCCACGGCCATTTCACCAAGCGCTCGGGTCAGCTCACCAACGACTTCTTCGTCAACCTCTACGACATGACCAATGTGTGGAAAGAAAGCGAAGGTTCGAACGGCGAGGAATATGTCGCCACCGACCGCAAGAACGGCGGCAAGACGTGGGAAGCCACCCGCGCCGACCTCATCTTCGGATCGAACTCCGAACTGCGCGCGGTCGGCGAGGTCTATGCCGAAAAGGGCGGCGACGAAAAGTTCGTGCGCGACTTCGTCAAGGCCTGGACCAAGGTGATGAACGCCGACCGTTTCGACCTGGCGTAATCGCGCCGAAACCGATCAGGCCCGCTGCCGTATCGGCGGTAGCGGGCGTTTTTGGCGCCGGCTTAACCTGTTCGCTTAATTTTTGCGCCGCGTCGCCAGCCGCCGGTCGATCGCATCCCAAATCATGCCGGGCGTGTCGGTTCCGTTGAACTGGTCGATCGCGACGATGCCCGTCGGGCTGGTGACGTTGATTTCGGTCAGCCATTCGCCGCCGATGACGTCGATGCCGGTGAAGATCAGCCCGCGCTTTTTCAGTTCCGGCCCCATCGCGGCGCAGATTTCCTCTTCGCGCGGCGTCAGCGTCGTCGCCTCGGCATGGCCGCCCGCGGCGAGGTTCGAGCGGAATTCGCCTTCTCCGGGCTTGCGGTTGATCGCGCCCGCGATCTCTCCGTCGACCAGCACGATGCGCTTGTCGCCCTCGGCAACGCTCGGCAGGAACGCCTGGACCATGAAGGGTTCGCGCCAGACCTGGCCGAACAGCTCGACCAGCGCCGACAGGTTCATGCCGTCGTCGCCGATGCGGAACACCGCCTTGCCGCCGTTGCCGTGGATCGGCTTGACGACGATCGACCCGTGCTCGGCGTGGAAGGCGCGGACCTCGTCGAGGTCGAGCGTCACGAGCGTCGGCGGCATGAAGCGCGCGTAATCAAGCACCATCACCTTTTCGGGCGCGTTGCGCACGCTGGCGGGATCGTTGACCACCAGCGTCCGGTCGGCGATCCGTTCGAGCAGGTGCGTCGCGGTGATATAGCCGAGGTCGAACGGCGGGTCTTGGCGCATCAGGATGACGTCGATGTCGCGGCCAAGGTCGATCACCTCCTCGTCGCCCAGCGTATAATGGTCGCCGGCGACGCGCTGGACCGTCACGCGGCGCGCGCGCGTCGTCAGCCGTTCGCCCTGCCAGGTCAGGTGACGGACGTCGTAATGCCACAGCCGCGCCCCGCGCTCCTGCGCCGACAGCATCAGCGCGAAGCTCGAATCGCCGGCGATATTGATCGATTCGATCGGGTCCATCTGGACGGCGACGTTGAGGGTCATGCGGTTGTTCCTATCCTATCCACGCATTGGCGATGTGGCGCGGCAGGCGCCCGGGCGCAAGCAGCAGCACGTCGATACGGACATCCTCGCCGTCGGCGGCATAGCGCGAAGCCAGCGCTTCCGCCGCGGCCGCCACCCGGCGCAGGCGGTATTCGTCGATCGCAGAGTCGAGATCGGCGCCGCGCGCGCGCCATTTGACCTCGACAAAGGCGACCAGGCCGCCCCGTTTGGCGACGATGTCGATCTCTCCGCCGGGCGCTTTCACCCGCCGGTCGAGGATCCGCCAGCCCTTGGCGCGCAGATACCAGGCCGCCGCCGTCTCGCCCTTGCGCCCGTGCGCCTCGGCGGCGGCGCGGTTCACCGCTCGTCCTTGATCGCCACCGCGCGCGCATAGACGCGGTCGCGGTCGAGGCCGTGGCGCCTGGCAAGGTCGCGCGCCGCTTTCGACGGCGGCATCTCGACGAGGAGCGCGCGCAGCGCCGCGTCGATCGCGGCATCGTCGAGGGCGACCGGCGCCGCGTCGAGCGGCGGCGCGACGACGAGGACGATCTCGCCCTTGGGCGGGGCATCGGCATAGCGCGCGGCGAGCTCGGCCAGCGTGCCGGTGACGCATTCCTCGTGCAGCTTGGTGAGCTCGCGCGCCACCGCCGCCTCGCGCGGCCCTAGCACCTCGGCGAGATCGGCAAGGCTGGCGCCGATCCGCGGCCCGGTATCGTAAAAAATCAGCGTCGCGCGCACGCCCGCCAGCTCGCTCGCGACGTCGCGCCGCGCCTTGCTCTTGTTCGGCAGGAAGCCCGCGAACAGGAAACGGTCGGTCGGCAGGCCCGCGAGCGTCAGCGCCGCGATGGCCGCGCTCGGCCCCGGCACGGTGACGACGCTGACGCCGGCGGCGCGCGCCGCGCGGACCAGCTTGAATCCGGGGTCGGAGATCATCGGCGTGCCCGCGTCGCTGACCAGCGCGACGACCTCCCGCCCGGCGCGGGCGATCAGATCGTCGCGCACGCGCGCATCGCTATGGTCGTGATAGCTGGTCAGCGGCCGCTTGATGCCGAGATGGCGCAGCAGCTTGCCGGTGACGCGCTTGTCTTCGCAGGCGATCAGGTCGGCGGCCGCCAATATCGCTTTTGCGCGCGCCGTCACGTCTCCCAGGTTGCCGATTGGCGTCGCCACGATATAGAGGCCCGACGAAGGAGAGAATTCCATGGAACTGGTCTTGGCAGAAAGCGCCCGCGTGCGGCAAGGGGAGAGCCTCGCCGATACGATGCGCGGCGTCTGGCGGATTGCCGTCGTCGCCTTGCTCGCAATGCTCGTGGCGGGGTGCCAGACGCTGCTGCCCAAGGGCGCCGAACCGCCGGTTCAGCCGACCACCCAGCCCAGCGAGCCGGTCGTCGAACCCGGCCTGCCGACCGATACCGAACGCCACCGCGTCGCCTTGCTCGTTCCGCAAACGGGCGAAAACGCCGGCGTCGGACAGTCGATCGCCAATATGACGACGATGGCGCTGCTCGACAGCAAGTCCGAACGCGTCCGCATCACCACCTACGATACCGCGCGCGGGGCCGAGGCGGCGGCACGCCAAGCGATCGCCGACGGCAACAAGCTGATCCTCGGCCCGTTGCTGTCGTCGGACGTCAAGGCGGTGGCGCCAATCGCGCGCGCCGCCAATGTTCCGCTGCTGAGCTTTTCGAACGATACCGCGGTCGCCGGCAACGGGACCTTCCTGCTCGGCTATGTGCCCACCCAGGCTGTCGAGCGCGTCGTCGAATATGCGCAGGCCAAGGGCTATTCGAACTTCGCCGCGCTCGCCCCCGAAGGCCCCTATGGCGAACGCGCGCTCGCGGCGATGCGATCGGTGATCAAGGAACGCGGCGGCGCGCTGCTCGCCGCCGAACGCTATGGTCGCTCGGCGACCGAGCTCAGCGGCGCGGTGCGCCGCCTCGGCAGGATCGACGGCTATGACGCCGTGCTGATCGCCGATGGCGGTCGCATCGCGGTGCAGGCTGCGCCGGCGCTCAAACAGGCCAATGCCGATGTCCGGCTGCTGGGCACCGAATTGTGGAATACCGATGCCTCGCTGGCGGGATCGCCGGCGCTGCGCGGCGCCTGGTTTGCCAGCGTCTCCGACGGTCTCTACGGCCAGCTCGCCGACAAATATCGCGCGCGCTACGGCGAGATGCCGTTCCGCCTCTCGGCGCTCGCCTATGACGCGGTGCTGCTGACGGTGCGCGTGTCGCGCGACTGGAAACCGGGCACGACCTTTCCGATCAACCGCCTGTTCGCCAGCGACGGCTTCGGCGGGATCGACGGCATCTTCCGCTTCGACAATCTCGGCATCGCGCAGCGCGCGCTCGAGGTCAGCGAGGTCAAGGCGGGCGGCTTTGCCGTCATCGAGGCCGCGCCGACCAAATGGTGAGCTAACCCGGCTCGCTCAAGTCCCCTTCCCGTTCACGCGAGGGGGAACTGCGCCTATCCGATCGACTGGCCCGTCGCTTCCCAGTCCTTGAGGAACCCCTCGATCCCCTTGTCGGTGAGGACGTGCTTGAACAGGCCCTTGATGATCGCCGGCGGCATCGTCGCGACATCGGCGCCGATCTTGGCCGATTCGAGGACGTGGATCGGGTGGCGGATCGACGCGACGAGGATCTCGGTCCCGAAATCGTAATTGTCGTAGATCAGGCGGATGTCGCTGATCAGCGCCATGCCGTCGAAGCCGTTGTCGTCGTGCCGCCCGACGAAGGGCGAGATGAAGCTCGCCCCCGCCTTGGCCGCGAGCAGCGCCTGGTTGGCCGAAAAGCACAAGGTGACGTTGACCATCGTGCCGTCGTGGGTCAGCTTCTTGCACGTCTTCAGCCCGTCAATCGTCAGCGGCACCTTGATGCAGACATTGTCGGCGATCCGGCGCAGCACCTCGGCCTCGCGCATCATCCCGTCATGGTCGAGCGCGACGACCTCGGCGCTGACCGGCCCGTCGGTGATCGAGCAGATCTCCTTCGTCACCTCGATGATGTCGCGCCCGGATTTCTTGATCAGCGACGGATTGGTGGTGACGCCGTCGAGCAGGCCGGTATCGGCAAGCTCGCGAATGTCGGCGATGTCGGCGGTGTCGGCGAAGAATTTCATGCGGCGGCTCCCGGGCTGCGGTAAAATCGATTCGGCATCGCTATAGCGGGCGGGGGCGGCGGGCGCACCCTTGGCCGAGTTCCGACATCCCTCTTCGGGCAGCGGAAGGGGCAAAAGGCTCGGCAGGTTCGCCCGAAGCGACGGTCGCCAGTTGCGGCAGGCGGTTACAGCACCCCGAACACGCCCTGGATCAGCGTGCTGTTGCTGCTCGACGGATTTGCGCGGATCGCGGCTTCTTCCTGCCCGATCGCGGCGTAGATGCCGTCCGACGCCTTGCGGCTGACATCGCGGGTGAGGCCGTTGAAATCGATCCCGGTGGCAAGGCGCAGCGCCTCGGTGACGACGCCGCTGTCGAACAGGCGCAGGCCGTCGGCGATGCCGGGGAACATCGCGCCGATCAGCGCGTCGCCCATCTGCCGTTCGAGCAGCGCGGTCGCCGCGCTCGGCCCGCCGCGCACGACCGCGAGCGCGTCGACGATGCTCATCGTGCGGATCGCGTCATAGACCAGCGGCGCGGCGTTTTCCGCCCCGCGCTCGGCGGCGCGATTGACCTGCAGCTGCAACCGGTCCTTGATCGGGCCCGAGGTCAGCACGCGCGACAGCAAAGATGCCGCGCCGCTGCCGCCGAGTTCGGGCGGCAGGTCGATGCGCGCGACCTGCGAATCGAAAAAGCCGTTGGGTTGCAGCAGTCGGGCGAACGCGCGCTGCGACGATATCGTCAGCAGTTCTCGGATCGCATCGACGATGCCGAAGCCGCCCAGGCCCCCCACGCAGCCCTGGAGCGACATGGCGGGCAGGGCGAGGACGGGAAGCGCCATCGCGCCGCCCAAGATCCGGCGGCGGCTGAGCGTCGTTAACTGGGTCATACGGTTTTCTCCTGATCGCGCGGCAACGGGACTAGCGTTCCGCCTTTGTTCTAGCTATGCGCTTCCCATGGCCAAGTCGAAACGCAGATACGCCTGTCAAAGTTGCGGCACCGTCACACATAGATGGCAGGGCCAGTGCGGCGACTGCGGCGAATGGAACAGCCTGGTCGAGGAATCGGCGCCGACCGCGTTCACCGCCAAGCACGATCTCAGCGGCGGCGGCAAGCCCGTCTCGCTCGAGGGACTCGACGGCGACATCGCGCTACCTGACCGCATGCCGACGGGCATTGCCGAGCTCGACCGCGCGCTGGGCGGCGGGTTGGTTGCGGGATCGGCGACGCTGATCGGCGGCGATCCGGGCATCGGCAAATCGACGCTGCTGCTGCAGGCGGCGGCGCGGCTCGCGCTCGCCGGGCGCAGCGTGGCGTATATTTCTGGCGAAGAGGCGGCGGGGCAGGTGCGCATGCGCGGCCTGCGCCTCGGCCTCGGCAAGGCGCCGGTACAGCTCGCCAGCGCGACCTCGGTGCGCGATATTCTGACTACCTTTTCACGCGGCGACCCGCCGGCGATGCTGGTGATCGATTCGATCCAGACGATGCACAGCGACCTGATCGAAGGCGCGCCGGGCACGGTCAGCCAGGTCCGCGCGTCGGCGCACGAGTTGATCCGCTTCGCCAAGCAGAGCGGCACCGCGCTGGTCCTCGTCGGCCATGTCACCAAGGACGGCAATATCGCGGGGCCGCGCGTGCTCGAGCATATGGTCGACACCGTGATGAGCTTCGAGGGCGAGCGCAGCCACCAGTACCGCATCTTGCGCGCGCTCAAGAACCGCTTCGGCGGCACCGACGAGATCGGGGTCTTCGCGATGGGCGCCGACGGCCTCGACGAGGTCGACAATCCGAGCGCGCTGTTCCTGTCCGACCGCGCGCAGGACGTCGCCGGAGCGACGGTGTTCCCTGCGCTCGAAGGCACGCGTCCGGTGCTCGTCGAGGTCCAGGCGCTGACCGTGCGCCTGGCCAGCGGGGCAACGCCGCGCCGCGCGGTGGTCGGCTGGGATTCGGGTCGACTGTCGATGATCCTCGCCGTGCTCGAGGCGCGCTGCGGGCTCAGCTTTTCGAGCTGCGAGGTCTATCTCAACATCGCCGGCGGCTATCGCCTGACCGATCCCGCCGCCGATCTCGCGGTCGCCGCCGCGCTGGTGTCGGCGCTCAGCGAACGCGCGCTGCCGTCCGACGCGGTCGTGTTCGGCGAGCTGGCGCTGTCAGGAGAGCTGCGCCCCGTCGCGCATGCCGGGCTGCGGCGGCGCGAGGCGGCCAAGCTCGGCTTCACGCGATCCTACGTCCCGCGCGCGGTGGCGAAGGGCGACAAGGGCGGCAGCGCCGACATGACCGCCTTTGCCACGCTGCAGGATTTCGTCGACCATATGATGGGGCGATAAGACGTCGCCCCGCCGGAGGCTGGCGCCGGCCCGACGACGGTGGGTCGGCGCGGTTGGCGAGGGCTGCCGGTGCTGGCGGGCAGGAGGGAAAGTCGTTTCCGGTCGCTCGCCGCTTGAGCCTGGGCGCGCCACCGCCTAATAGCCTGACACCGATTTGACTGGAACATCCGCCTTCATGACTGCGCTCGACATCCTCGTCATCGTGCTGCTCGGCCTCAACGCCTGGATCGGCTATCGGCGCGGGTTCGTCCACGAAGTCTTTGCGCTCGCCGCGCTGATCGCCGCGATCGTCGTCGTGCGCCTGTTCCACGCCCCCGTCGCCAGTTTCGCGGGCGAATATGTCGCCAATCCGTCGGGCGCGGCGATGCTTGCCTTCGTCGCGTTGTTCGGCGTTACGCTCGGCATCGGCAAGTTCGTCGCCGCGCGCATCGGCCAGCGGTCGCGCAATTCGTTCATCGGTCCATTCGACCGCGCCGTCGGCGTCGGCTTCGGCCTGGTGCGCGGCCTGGTGGTCGCGACCGCGCTGTTCCTGCTCGTGCTGCTGGTGTTCAACACGATCTACGGGCGCGACCACGATCGGCCATTGTGGATGACCGACAGCCGCAGCTACACGCTGCTCAACGCCAGCGGCGCGGC
>JAACTG010000075.1 GCA_009993585.1 Sphingomonadales bacterium | reverse complement strand
TTCCCCGCGCTGGCGCATGGCTGCGACGTGGCGATCCTGGCCGGCACCAAATATGTCGTCGGCCATTCGGACGCGATGCTGGGATCGGTGACCGCGCGTGCGGACGCGTGGCGGACGATCGATGCGCACACGCTCCAGACCGGCCAGCACGTCGCGCCCGACGACGCCTATCTTGCGCTGCGCGGGCTCAGGACGATGGCGCTGCGGCTGCGACAGCATGAGGCCAACGGGATTGAGGTGGCGCGCTGGCTGGCCGCGCGCGCCGAGGTCGGGACGGTGCTCCATCCGGCGCTGCCCGATTGCCCCGGGCACGCCTTATGGCAGCGCGATTTCAGCGGCGCGTCGGGGCTGTTCAGCTTCACTTTGGCGGGCGTCAGCGGCACGCGGCGCGACGGCTTCGTCGATGCGCTCGCCGCCAAGGGAGCGGGGCATTTCGGCATCGGCTTCAGCTGGGGCGGTTTCGAAAGCCTCGCGCTGCCCGCCGATCCCGTGCGCAGCGCGGGCGCCACCCAATTCGACGGGCCGCTCGTGCGGCTGCATATCGGGCTCGAGGATCCCGCCGATCTGATCGCCGACCTTGCGCGCGCCTTTGATGCGCTTAGGGATGGATGAGATGGATATCGACTATTTCATGGCGACCTATTCGATCCCGCCGTTCAGCGAAGCGGTGGCGATCGAATTCGCGATCGCTGGCGGCATCATCATCGCGCTGCTGTTCGCCGCGATCGGCGTCGCGCGCGTCGCGGGACCGCCGCTCGCGCAGCGGCTCGAAGACCATGCGACCGATGCGCGCTTCCCGCTCGCCAGCCGCGCCAAGGCGATCGTCCGGCACCTGGCGGCGGCGCTGTTGCTGGCGATCGTGCTCGGCGCGCACGACTGGACCTTTTATGCGCAGCTGATCATCGGCTTCAGTTTCGCCGCGGCATCGGCGCTGTTCCTCAAGAACCTGCTGGTCGGCCTCAGGATCAGCTTTCCGATCGTGCTCGCGGTTTCGCTGATCGTCTTCATCGTCATATTGTCGAATTCGGTCGGGCAATTGAGCAGCATCACCAGCGCCTTCGACAAGGCCGGGTTCGATGTCGGCAGTACGCGATTTTCGCTGCTGACGATCTTCAAGCTGGCGCTTGCGGGGGTGATCCTGTTCGCGCTGGTGCGGCTTGCCAATCGCGCGATCAGGTTGCTCGTCCGGCGCAACAAGGGGCTCGACGACGCCCAGCGCCTGCTGACCGAAAAGCTCGGCGCGGTGATCATCCTGATCGCCGCGTTCTTCATCGGTATCGACATGCTCGGCATCGACATCACCGCCTTTGCCGTCTTCTCGGGTGCGTTCGGCCTCGCCATCGGCTTCGGCCTGCAAAAGACTTTCGGCAACCTGATCGCCGGGATCATCCTGTTGATGGACCGGTCGATCAAGCCGGGCGACGTCATCGCCGTCGGCGAGAGTTTCGGCTGGGTCAACAAGATCGGCGTGCGCGCGGTGTCGATCATCACGCGCGACGGGAAGGAGCACCTGATCCCGAACGAAAACCTGATGACGCAGGAGGTCGAGAATTGGAGCTATTCGAGCCGCAACGTGCGCGTGCATATCGAGGTCGGCGTGTCCTATTCCAGCGACCTGCGCCAGGTGATGGAGCTGATGCGCGAAGCGGCGATCGAGTCGGACCGCGTCCTGAAGGCGCCCAAGCCGATCGTGTGGATCAAGGATTTCGGCGATTCGTCGGTGGTGATGGACATCCGCCTGTGGATCAAGGATCCCGAGGGCGGCATCGGCAACATGCGCCACGACGTGCTGATCCGCGTCTGGGACAAGTTCAAGGAACACGGGATCGAGATCCCGTTCCCGCAGCGCGACGTCAACGTGCGGACGATCGACGATGCGTTCGTCGACAAGGTCGCGGCGCGGCTGGTTGCGCGGACGGGCGAGGCTGACGCGAAGGGCGGCTAAAGCGTCGTGCTATTCTATTAGGCGGACGAGCCCTTGGCCTGCTTGGCCAGCTCGATCGCTTCCATCAGCACCTTGCGCGCGTCGTCGGCGCCGCCCCAGCGGCCGACGCGGACCCATTTTTCGGGCTCGAGGTCCTTGTAGTGGGTGAAGAAGTGCTCGATCTGCTGCATGACGATTTCGGGCAGGTCGCCGCGTTCGCCGATCTTGCGGTAATAGGGAAAGGTGCCGTCGACGGGGACGCAGAGTAGCTTCTCGTCGCCGCCGGCCTCGTCTTCCAGATAGAGCACCGCGATCGGGCGCGCGCGCACGACGCAGCCGGCGATGAACGGCGAACGCGCGATGACGAGCGCGTCGAGCGGATCGCCGTCGGGCGACAGTGTGTGCGGCACGAAGCCGTAATTGGCCGGATAGCGCATCGGCGTATGCAGGATACGGTCGACGAACAAGGCGCCCGACGCCTTGTCGAACTCGTATTTCACGGGCTCGCCGCCGGTCGGCACTTCGATGATGACGTTGATGCTGTCGGGGACGTCGTCGCCGATCGGGATAAGGTTGATATTCATGCCGCGCGCATAAGCCCATTGCTGCGCCGCAGCAATGGGCGATTGGGGTTTGCGCGTCGAATCGCGCTGAAATGAATTGTCGCTCCGGCGGAAGCCGAAAAAGACCGCGTTATTTCTTCTTCTTGTCCGCGGCCGGTTTCCACGTCCTTGGTTCGAGCAGCCGGTCGAGCGGTGCGGGGCCGGTGCCGATCTTTTCGAGCACGGGATAGCGCAGCCCGCCGGTATAGGGAATCTCGATCGTCTCGTAGCGCTCGCCGCGCTTGGTCAGCAGCGCTATCTTGGCGCTGCCGTCCTTCGCCGCGGTGACCGCTTCCTCGAGCCGGGTCTTCGAATAGGCGACGCCGTTGACCGCGAGGATTTCAACGTCGTTGACGAAGCCTGCCTTGTCCGCCGGGCTGTCCCACAGGACCGACGATACGCTGCCCGACGGCGACAGGTTGAACCCCAGCGAATAATAGAAGTCGCCGAAATTCGCGCTGCGCTTCTTGTGATAGCCATTGGGCTTGTCGACATAGGTCAGGCGGTAGCCGCCGCCGGTGATACCGTCGAGCGGGGCCGGCTGGCCCGGCTGGCGCAGCTTGGTGTCGAGGAAGGTCGCCCAGTCATAAGGAGCGATGGCATCGAGTTCGCGCACGAGATCGTCGAATTCATAGGTGACCTCGCCCCAGTCGCCGTCCCTGATGCCGAAAAAGTTGCGCGCGAAATTCTCGAGGCTGCGCTTGCCGCCGGTGAGCTCGCGAATCTTCATGTCGGCGGCGAGCCAAGCGAGCGCGCCTTCGCTGTAATAATCCTCGCTGCGCGAAAAGCTGCTGTTGGGACGCGGCTTGCGCGCGGCGATGATCGGGTCGTGCGTGGTATCCTCGACCGAGCGCCAGGCGCGGCCGGGGCGCTCGGAATAATAAGCGGCGGTCTGGGCGAGGTCGCCGAGCACCGTTTCGCGGTTCATCATGCCCGATCGCGCGGCGAGGACGAAATCCCAGAAGCTCGTCTGGCCTTCATAGACCCACAGCAGATTGTCGCGCATCGGCGTGCGGTAATCGGGCGTCCACATCGCCGCCGGGCGGCGGAACTTGCCGTTCCAGCTGTGAACGAACTCGTGCGGCAGCAGTCCACGATTGATGTCGTTGCCTTCGTAATCGGTGAAATATTCGGGGCTTTCCGAATTTTCCGAGCTGCGGTGGTGCTCGAGCCCGATGCCGCCGAGCTTTTCGGTCAGCGCGAAGAGGAACTCGTAATGGTCGAAATGGCGCGATCCGAACAGGTGGATCGCCTCGTCGACCAGCCGCTTGTGATCGGTGATCGCCTTGGGCGTGGCTTCGAGATATTTCGCCTCGTCGGCAAAGACGTTGAGCGTGACGTTGTGGCCGAGGTCGTAGGGCTTGAAATGCGCGCCCGCGAACATCGGCGAATCGATCAGCGTTTCGTAGTCGGTGATGCCATAGGCAATGCGGTTGCCTTGCGCCGTCGTGCTGACGCTGGCGCCGTCGAGCGCGGTCGCGCCCTGCCAGCCGGCCGGCAGCGTGATCGTCGGCGCGACCTTGATATTGCGCGTATAATAGCCCGCCGGATAGAGCGAGACCTGTTCCCACTGCACGTTCATCATCTCGGGAGTGATGACGATGCGGCCTTCGTTGCGGCGCACGGGGGTGAGGAATTCGAAGGTCGCGGTGACGGCGTCGGCGCCCGCGGGAACGTCGATGTGGAAGGCGTAGACGTCGACATTGTCGCGCGTCCAGCCGAGCTCCTTGCCGCCCGCGAAAAAGCGGATGCCCGCGAGTTCGGCGATCGCGCCGCGCGGGCCGTGCTTGCCGGGCAGCCATTCGGGATAGAGCAGCGTCAGCGGCCCCGGTCCCGCGACGGGCACCGTCTGCTTCACCGTGTAAACGCCGCGGACGATGTCGGTGGCATCGACGTCGAGCGTCATCGTGCCGGGATAGGCGATGTCGCGTGCCGCCGGGATCGTGTCGACGATCGGTTGGGCGACCGGCGCGCTCATCGTCGTGCGGTCCTGCGCCGAGGCGGGGACCGCAAGGACGATGGCGATGGCGGCAAGCGAGGCGGATGCGAAACGCATGAAGGCTTCTCCGAAAAGGGCTGGGAAGGCAGCGACAAGGACAATCGAATGGGGGGAAGGTGCATTGCCCGGCGTCCCGGGTCAAGCGGGCGATCGCCGCGCGAAAGCGATTGCGGCTTTTGGCGGCTTTGGTCTAGGGCGCGGGCGATGGCGAAGCTTCAGACCCCCCATGCCGTGCGCGGCACCCAGGACATGTTCGGCGAGGGCCAAGAACGGTTCGCGCATGTCATCGACACCTTCGATCGCGTGCGGCGCCTTTACGGCTTCAAGGGCGTCGAGGTGCCGGTGATCGAGCCGACCGCGGTGTTCGCGCGCTCGCTCGGCGAAACCACCGATGTCGTGTCGAAGGAAATGTATTCGTTCGACGACCGGGGAGGGGATTCGGTGACGCTGCGGCCCGAATTCACCGCCGGCATCGCGCGTGCTTACCTCACCAACGGCTGGCAGCAGCATGCGCCGATGAAGCTGGCGACCGCGGGGCCATTGTTCCGTTACGAGCGGCCGCAAAAGGGCCGCTATCGCCAGTTCCACCAGCTCGATGCCGAGGTGATCGGCGCCGCCGAACCGATCGCCGATGTCGAATTGTTGGGCTTCGCCGACCAGCTGCTCAAGGAGCTCGGCATCGCCAGCGGCGTCGTGCTGACATTGAACACGCTTGGCGACGGCGACAGCCGCGATGCCTGGCGTGCCGCGCTGATCGCGCATTACGAGGCGCATCGCAGCGCGCTGAGCGAGGACAGTATCGACCGACTGGGGCGCAACCCGCTGCGCATCCTCGACAGCAAGGATCCGCGCGACATCGCGATCAACGACACCGCGCCGGGGATCGACGATTACCTGTCCGATGCCGCGCGCGATTTCTTCGCCGCGGTGACGACGGGACTCGACGCCGCCGGGATCGCGTGGACGCGCAATTCGCGACTCGTGCGCGGGCTCGATTATTATCGCCACACGGCGTTCGAATTCATCACCAACCGCCTCGGTGCGCAGGGTACGGTGATCGGCGGCGGGCGCTATGACGGATTGATCGAAACGCTCGGCGGTCCCGCTACCCCGGCGGTCGGCTGGGCGGCGGGGATCGAGCGGCTGGCGATGCTGATCGACGCGCCTGCCGGCGACGCGCCCGACGTCGTTCTCGTCCCGCTGGGCGAGGCGGCCGAAAATCGCGCGATCGCGCTGATCGCTGCGCTGCGCCGCGCGGGGATCGCCGCCGACATGGGCTATAAGGGCAATATGAAGAAGCGCCTGCAGCGCGCCGATGCGAGCGGCGCGCGCTATGCCGTCATCCTCGGCGAGGAGGAGCTGGCACGCGGCGAAGCCGCGCTGAAGGATCTGAGAGACGGCAGCCAGCGCAGCGTCGCCCTGTCCGCCCTGGCTGCGGCGATCATCGCGGCATGACCGGCATTTCGGACGCACGGATCGCGCAGATCGAGGCGCGCCGCGACGAGTTGCAGGCCAAGATGGCGACGGGGCAGCTCGACGGCGAGGCGTTCGTCGCGGCGTCGAAGGACTATGCCGAGATCGAACCGGTGGCGCAGGCGGCGGCCGAGGTGCGGCGATTGCGCGCCGAGCTGGCGGTGCTGCGCGACATGATCGCGCGCCACGATACCGACGCCGAGCTGAAGGCGATGGGCGAAGAGGAAATCGACGCTGTCGCCGCGCGGCTGCCGATCGCCGAGCGCGAACTGGCGGTCAGGATGCTGCCCCGGGACGACGCCGACGATCGCCCCGCGATGCTCGAGATTCGCGCCGGCACCGGCGGCGACGAGGCGGCGCTGTTCGCCGGCGACCTGATGCGCATGTATACGCGCTATGCCGAAGAGCGCGGCTGGAAGGTCGAGACGATCAGCGCGAGCAGCTCCGACGTCGGCGGTTTCAAGGAGGTCGTCGCGAGCATCAAGGGCACCGGTGTGTTCGCGCGGCTCAAGTTCGAAAGCGGCGTCCACCGCGTCCAGCGCGTGCCGGTGACCGAAAGCGGCGGGCGCATCCACACCTCGGCGGCGACCGTCGCGGTGCTGCCCGAGGCCGAAGAGGTCGATATCGCCATCGCCGACGGCGACCTCAGGATCGACGTCTATCGCGCGTCGGGCGCGGGCGGCCAGCACGTCAACACGACCGACAGTGCGGTGCGCATCACGCATATTCCGACCGGGCTGGTGGTGACGCAGCAGGACGAAAAGTCGCAGCACAAGAACAAGGCGGCGGCATTGAAGGTGCTGCGCACGCGGCTCTACGAACAGGAACGCAGCCGGATCGCGTCCGAACAGGCGGGGGAACGCAAGGCGATGGTCGGATCGGGCGACCGATCCGAACGCATCCGCACCTATAATTTCCCGCAGGGGCGCGTGACCGACCACCGCATCAACCTGACGCTCCATCGCCTGCCCGAAATCCTCGACGGCACCGCGCTCGACGAGGTGATCGACGCGCTGATCGCCGAGGACCAGGCCGAGCGGCTGGCGAGCCTGAATGGCTGACGCCGTCGCCGCGCTGTTCGAGGCGGCGGCGCGGCTGGCAGCGGTGAGCGAGACCCCGCGGCTCGATGCCGAATTGCTGATGGCGCACGCCGCCGGGATCGAGCGATCCGACCTTCTCCTGCGCTTGCGAGAGCTCGCCGAGCCGGCGGGATTCGCCGCATTGATCGAACGCCGCGCGGCGCACGAGCCGGTCGCCTATATCCTGGGCTATCGCGATTTCTGGAGCGTGCGGATCAAAGTCGCGCCGGGCGTGCTGATCCCGCGCGCCGACAGCGAAACGCTGATCGCCGCGGCGCTCGACGCGTTCGGTGAGGATGGGCCCGGGCGCATCCTCGATCTCGGTTGCGGCCCGGGAACGCTGCTGCTCGCCGCGCTCGACCAATGGCCGCAGGCGCGCGGCCTGGGGATCGAACGATCGCAACGCGCGCGGGCGCTGGCGCGGGACAATATTGAAACGCTCGGCATGGGCGAACGTGCGACGGTCAGGGCCGGCGACTGGACGCTGCCGGGCTGGAGCGCTGCGATCGACGGCCGCTTCGACCTCATCCTCGCCAACCCGCCTTATGTCGAGGCGGGCGCCGCGCTCGACCCGCAGGTCGCCGCGCACGAGCCGGGCGAGGCGCTCTACGCCGGACCCGACGGGCTGGCCGATTATCGCCTCATCGTTCCGGCGCTGCCGCGCCTGCTGGCCGAGGGCGGCTGCGCCGTCGTCGAACTGGGCGCAGGCCAGGCGGCGGCGGTGTCCGCGCTCGCGCGCGAGGCCGGGATGACCGCACGCGCAAACCGCGACCTCGGCGGCCATGAGCGAGCGTTGATTTTGAAATAGCGTCGAAATAGAGCGCCAACGCGATTGCGCTTTATGCTTGGCAAGGCTGGCGCGCCTCGCTAAAGATGGTCGCAGAGGAAGCGTTTCGATCGGCCGGTGGGCCGGATGAAACCGCCTTGGCCCCCTATAGCATCGCCGCAGTCGACCATCGGCTCGCGGTAAAGCCTCACGGTTCGTTCCGTTAGGCAGGATAGGGAACAGGGCCATTTTCGGGGTTTCGCGCGCGAGCATTCGCCCGTGGAACGAGCGGGATCGGGAGCGCATGGAAGAGTGCGCGCTGTCACAAGGATATCGAAGCTTTGATCAATAATCGCCAGGGCGGCCGCAGGCGCGGTCGTAACAACCCGCGCGTCAACACCGGTGGCAACAATCGCGGCGGTGGCGGCGGTGGCGGCGACAACGCCAACCGCATCGACAATCGCGCGCGCGGCAACGCGCCGCAGATGCACGAAAAATACAAGAACATGGCGCGCGACGCGCAGATGCAGGACGACCGCGTCCAGGCCGAACATTATCTTCAGTTCGCCGATCACTATTTTCGCGTGATGAACGATTACAAGCAGCGCCAGGAAGAGGCGCAGGCGAAGAAGTCCGACAACCACCCGTCGCGCGACCGCGACGATGACGACGACGATGGCCGCGACGACGACGGTAACCGCCGCTCGTCGCCGCAGCGCGCGCGTCATGGCCGCGACGATCATGACGGGCGCGACGAAGGGCGCGACGAAATCCGCGGCAACAATCGCGGCGGCAACCGCAACGATCGCAGCGACTCCGGCTCCGACGATGGCGGGACCGGGCGCGACGATCGCAATTCCGACCGCGAGGCGAACCGCGATTCGGGCGACCGGCCGCGCGCCAAGCCGCGTGGCGACGGCAAGGCGAGCCGCGACGATGTCCGCGACGACGATCGTCCCGTGCGCAAGCCGCGTGCGGCCGCCAAGCCGAAACCCGCAAAGCGCGACGATGCGACCGACGGCCTCGACATGGCGGTGCTGCCGCCGTCGCTGACCGCTGCGAGCGACGACGACGAGCCCAAGCCGCGCGCCGCGCGCCGCCGCGCGACGACCAAGGATTCGGACGGCAATAGCGAAGCTGCCTGAGGCCGCTTTTTCCACTCGCTTTTGCAAGGCTTTGAGCTAGGTTGCTCCCCGAACGCGCGTGCCCCGACGCGTGCGCGCGAACGGGAGAGCGACGATGATGCGTTATGTTCGGGCCGCCGCGACCGCCGCGGCAGCGGCAACTCTGGGGCTGGCCCCCGCTGCCCACGCCCAGGAAGACCCGACCAAGCCGAACGCGCAGGGCGACGTTTCGGTGACCGTTTATAACGGCGGCCCGTCGCTGGTGCAGGACGTCCGGCAGCTCAACCTTCCCGCCGGCGTTTCGCGCCAGGAATTTCCCGACGTATCGGCGCAGATCATGCCGCAGACGGTGTCGTTCTCCTCCGCCGATACCGGCATCGTCGAGCAGAATTTCGATTACGACCTGCTGTCGCCGAGCGCGCTGATGGACAAGGCGGTCGGCCAGACCGTGACGATCATCCGCACCAACCCCGCGACCGGCGCCGAAACGCGCGAGCGCGCCAAGGTGCTCGCGGTCAACGGCGGCGTCGTCATGCGCATCGGCGAACGGATCGAGATCTTGCGCGACGACGGCCAGCCGGTCCGCGTCGTGTTCGACAAGATCCCGCCCAATCTGCGCGCCAAGCCGACGCTGTCGGTGACGCTCGACAGCGCGCGCGGGGGCACCCGACCCGCCACGCTCGCCTATCTCACCAACGGCCTCGGCTGGTCGGCCGACTATGTCTCGCTGTACGACGAGGCCAAGGGAACGATCGACGTCCAGGGCTGGGTGACGCTGACCAACCGCACCGGCACGACCTTCGAGAATGCCGATACGCTGCTCGTGGCGGGAACGCCGCAGCTCGTCCAGTCGGGCAATTATCGGCCCGGCTATCCGCCGCCGCCGCCGCCGCGCGCGCCGGTGCGCAGCGCGGGGACCGAAACCGCCGACCGCGACCAGCTCGGCGATTTCTATCTCTATCCGCTCAAGGAGCGCACGACGATCGCCAATGCGCAGACCAAGCAGGTCAGCTTTCTCGATGTGCGACAGGTGCCCGCGCGCAAGGCCTACGAGTATCGCGTCGGCTGGCTCGGCAGCAGCGCCGATCCGCAAAGCTTCGCCAGCGTGATCAAGTTCAGCTCGAGCCGCGACGGCGGGCTCGGCGACGCGCTGCCCGCCGGGACGGTGCGGTTCTACATGCGCGACGCGCGCGGCGACCCGCAATTCATCGGCGAAAGCGCGATCCCGCACACGCCGATGGGCAGCAGCCTGGCGCTCGCGACCGGCGACGCGTTCGACGTCAAGGTCCAGTATACGGTCGAGAAGCGCGAGCGCCTGTCGTCGAGCAAATGGCGCACGACGATGCGCTATGTCCTGACCAACGCCCGTAACCAGCCGGTTACCGCCGACCTCCAGCAGACCGGCCTCTACGGCGAAACGCGGATCGTCGAGGAGAGCCTCGCCAGCACGCGCGTCAGCGCCGACACGGTCGAATGGCGCGTGCCGGTGCCGGCCAATGGCGAGGCGGTCGTCACCGCGACCTTCGAGACGAAATACTAAGGTCGGCGCGATGCGCCTGCTTCGAATCGCGATTGCCGGCGCCGCGCTTGCAGCCGCCCAGCCTGCGTTGGCGCAGGATGCCGCGCCGATGGTCCGGTCCGAACGGCCCGAGGCGATCAGCGTCACCGTCTATCGCCAGCCGGGGCGGACGTCGGGCGAGGTCAATCTGCGCTACCTGCAGGGCTTCGCGCTGATCACCGAGACGCGCACGGTCATGCTGCCGGCGGGAAAGTCGACGGTACGCTTCGAGGGCGTCGCCGAGGGGATGGTCGCGGTCAGCGCGGTCGTTACCGGCCTGCCCGGCGGAGTGGTGCAGAAGAATCGCGACGCCGATCTGCTGTCGCCTGCCAGCCTGCTCGACGGCACGCTCGGCAATCGCGTCACGGTCAAGCGCACCGATCCGGCGACCGGCGCGGTCAGCGAGGAGAGCGCGATCATCCGGTCGGGATCGGGCGGCGCGGTGGTGCTGCAGACCGCGCAGGGCTTCGAGGCACTGCGCTGTTCGGGCCTGCCCGAGGGGCTGGTCTATGATCGCGTGCCCGAGGGACTCGTGCCGGTGCCGGTGCTGTCGGTCGATACCGTCAGCGACGCGGCGCAGCGCGTGACGGTGACGCTGACCTATCTCGCCACCGGCTTCGACTGGGGGGCGAACTACGTCGCCGAGGTCGACGAGAGCGGCGATACGATCGACCTGTTCGCGTGGCTGACCGTCGCCAATTCGAACGGCGAGAGCTTTCCCGATGCGGCGATGCAGGCGGTCGCGGGCAAGCTCAACCAGGAGCGCGACTATCGCCAGCTCGTCGATCGCCCGCGTGCGCAGGCTCTGCGGCTCGACTGCTGGCCGATCGATAGCGGCCGCGACGGGATCGAGCGCGACGAATATGAAGCCGACTATTACGCCGGGGCTCGCGCGCCCATGGCCGTGGCTCCGCCGCCGCCCCCCCCGCCGGCCCCCCCGCCGCCGCTGGCCATGATCGCGGTCACCGGAGCGCGCGTCGCGCAGCAGGAAGAACTCGGCGACCTCAAGCTCTATCGCGTGCCGATGCCGGTGACGATCGCGGCCAATGCGCAGAAACAGGTCGCGCTGCTCGCCAAGGACGCGGTCGCGTTCGAGCGGATCGCCAAGGCATCGCTTTGGGTCGATAACGCAAGCGACGACGTCGCGACCAACGTCATTCGCCTGCAGAACCGTACCAAGGATGGCCTGGGCGTGCCGCTGCCGTCGGGCGGGGTGGCATTCTACCAGCGCGTCGGCGGCGAGCGGCTGCTTGCCGGCATGGGCGACATGCGCGACCGTGCGGTCGGCGAAGAGGTCGATATCGCGATCGGCCAGGCGACGGGGATTGCGGTCGAGGCCGAGGAATATGAGGATGGCCGCTATCGGGTCACGGTGACCAACGCCAATCCGGAACCGCGCCGGGTCGAGGTGGCGCTCAACTACGGCGGCGCCGACCGCGACGTCTATCGATTGTCGGACAAGCTCGTGCGCAAGGACGGCGTGCGGACCTGGATCGTGACGGTGCCCGGCAATGGACGTCGCGAGCTGACCTATCGCTATCGCGCGCCGCGCGATTAATCTCCGGGCGAATCGGGCTCGGATTCCGGCGGCAGTTCGCGCGGACGGTGATTTTCGTCGAGCGCAACGAAGGTGAACAGGCCGTCGGTCACCTTGACCTCCTGCTGCCCGCGTTCGCGCGTTGCGACGACCTCGATGCGGATGCCCATCGAGCTGCGCCCGCGGCGCTCGACATGGGCATAGACCGAGATGATGTCGCGCAGTTCGATCGGCGCGATGAACTGCATCGCCTCGATCGCGACGGTCGCGGTCGCGCCCTGCGCCATGCGCGCGGCGACGATGCCGCCCGCGATGTCCATCTGGGAAAGGACCCAGCCGCCGAAGATATGACCGTTCGAATTGATGTCGGTCGGGCCGGGGACGACGCGCAGGATCGGATCGGCGCGTTGCGGCAGGTTGCGGACGTTGCCGGTCATAAGTCGTGATGCTCCCTGATGTCGTCTTCGAAGCGGTTGTCGATCGATTCGTCATGGCCGGTGCCGCTCGACAGGAAGACGAGGCCCATCAGCGCCGCCATCAGCATGACCGACAGGCCGACGCCGCCGGCGACCATGAGGATGACGCCGAGATGCAGCTCCCCGCTTTCGATATAGAGCGCGGCGAGCACGCCGAGGACGCAGACGACCGCGACCAGCCCCATCCATTTCATCAGGCGGCGATAGCGCGCCCAGGCGAAGGCGGCATAGGCGGGATCGTCGAGATTGGAATGGCCGGTCATGCCGACGCCTTTGGCCCCGCTGCGCGCGGGGCGCAAGCCCGCGTCGTCCAAGCGGGATGGTCGCAGGCCAATGGATGCGCTAGCATCGCGTCCATGCTATGACGGGTTCGGCCAGCCAAGGGAGAGTTCGCACCATGACGATCGCACGCATCATGGAGAACCGCAGCGGCGAGATCATCAGCGCCCGGAGCGACGAGAGCGTCCGCGCGGTCGTCGCGCGCCTCGCCGAACATCGCATCGGCGCGGTGCCGGTGCTCGACGACGAGGGGGCGGTGCTCGGCATCTTTTCCGAACGCGACCTCGTCTATTGCATCGCCGCCAAGGGCGATGCGGCGTTCGATCTCCGCGTTGCCGAGGCGATGACCGCGCCGGCGGTATCGGCGACCAGCGACACCGGCGCGCTTGCCGCGCTGTCGCTGATGAGCAAGCGGCGCATCCGCCACCTCCCGGTGATCGAGGGCGGCAGCATGGTCGCGTTCGTTTCGATCGGCGACCTCGTCAAATACCGCATCGACAAGATAGAGGCCGAAGCCGAGGGCATGCGCCAATATATCCAGGCGGTGTGAAGGCCGGTCAGGAGTCGGCGGCAGCGGGCGCGCCGTCGTTGCGTCCGCGCAGCGTCGCCAGCGCGTCGATCGCCGCGGGGCGATCATAGAGCAGCAGGATCGCGAGATAGCTGGCGATGCCGACGGCGACCAACAGCGCGAGCCGCAGCGGTGCGGCAAGCCCGGTCAGCAGCAGATCGAACGCCGCCACCACGCCCGCCATGGCGATTGCGGGGATCAGCCCGCTGCGCGCCGATGCCCAGATATCGCCGACGCTGAACCCGACGAGCGCGCGCGATTGCGCAAAGGTCCAGGCGAGCAGCAGCGGCGCGGCGACGAGCCAGGCGAGCGCAAGTCCGGTGGGCCCGAACGGGACGCCGACGAAAAAGGCGAGCGGGAAGACGATCGCGCCGAAGCCGGCGGTGATCGTGGCGATGCGCGGGCGGCCGAGCGCGTTGGTGACGGGGGCGAAGAGGATCTGCAGCGTCATCGCCGGCATCGACAGCGCGATGATTTGGACCAACGGCGTCATCGCGGTCCATTTCGGCCCGAGCAGCGTTGCGATCATCGGTCCCGCCGTCGCGGCGATGCCGAGATAGGCGGGGAAGGTGACGAGCCCGACCATCCGCATCGCCTTTAGGAAGCCGCGTCGCAGCGCGGCGCGATCGTGCTGCATGCGCGAATAGGCGGGGAAGGCGACTTCGTTGAGCGGCGGCACGAACTTGCTCATCAGCACCTGGGTGAGGAACAATGCCTCGGCATAGAGCCCGAGCTCATGGGGGTCGAATCGCCGCCCGGCGATGAACACGTCGGCCTGCGACTGGACCAGCCACAGCAATTGCGTGACGAGCACCGCGCTGCCGAAACCGATCATGCGGCCGGTGCCGCGAAAGTCGAAGCTCGGCCAGACGAGCAGCCGCGCGGCAAAAGTGAGGCCGATCGCACGCGTCCAGAACAGGACGATCGGCGCATAGACCAAGGTCCAGACGCCATAGCCCATCAACGCCAGCGTCAGCGCGGTCGCGGCGCCGGCGATCGCGGCGACGAGATTGACGACCGCCTGTTTGCGAAATTCGAGGCTGCGCCCCATCACCACCTCGGGAATGACGAAGAACGGCGTCGCCAGGTAGATCAGCGCCATTGTCCGCAACAGGTCGGTGATAATCGGCTGGCCGTAATAGGCGGCGAGCAGCGGCGCGCCGAAATACTGGATCGCGGCGAGCGCGCCGTTGAGCAGCAGCAGGATGCCGAAGGCCTGGCTCAGCGCCTTGGGCGTGACCTCGTCGCTCTGGATCAGCGAGCTGGCGAATCCATAGCCGTTGAGGAAGCTCAGAAAGACGAACACCGCCTGCGCCATCGCATAAAGGCCGTAATCGGCGGGATCGAGCAGGCGAATGACGACGAGAGTCGAGGTCCAGGCGATGATCTGGGCGACGATCTGGCTGCCCGAACGCCAGAAAACCGCCGAACGGACGCGCGCGGCGAAACTGGGAGCAGTGCCGTCGGCGCGATCGTCCGCGACTGGGTCGCCGCCGGTTTTTCCCTGATTTCCGCTGTTCATCGCGCTCTTGTTCCTGAATATGGGGGGCAGTGCAAGCGCCAGCTTGGAGGCGGCAGACGCGATTTTGAAATATAATTGCAAAAAGGCTGTTGACCCGAATCGGACCCGCCCATATATGCCCTCTCACCGCAGCGGACACGGCCTACCAGCCACCCCGCCACGGTCGCCAAAATAAACGGACAGCCTGTCCCCCGGTACCATTCGGGGAACGTTCACTGTCCGCCTCTTGTTTTGCGTGGCTCTTTGACATTGTAGGTTAGATGAAGGGACATGTGGGCGGCGGCCCCGGGTCCAGCAGCTTCTAGGTGCTGGATACTCGGGAAAAAACCAAGCCGTTCTACGGGTCGTTTCGTGAAGGTTCGCCTTCGCGATATGGCTCTACATGTCCGTTACATATCCATCAGTAATATGTAATGTGCAGGAACGGCTCCTAGAATATGGCGGCGTTGCCTTCGGATTTATCCGGAGGTTATGTCGTACATCAAACTTGAGAGTTTGATCCTGGCTCAGAACGAACGCTGGCGGCATGCTTAACACATGCAAGTCGAACGAGACCTTCGGGTCTAGTGGCGCACGGGTGCGTAACGCGTGGGAATCTGCCCTTTGCTACGGAATAACTCAGAGAAATTTGTGCTAATACCGTATAATGACTTCGGTCCAAAGATTTATCGGCAAAGGATGAGCCCGCGTAAGATTAGCTTGTTGGTGAGGTAAAAGCTCACCAAGGCGACGATCTTTAGCTGGTCTGAGAGGATGATCAGCCACACTGGGACTGAGACACGGCCCAGACTC
>JAACTG010000058.1 GCA_009993585.1 Sphingomonadales bacterium | reverse complement strand
CGCCGTCGGCCGCCGCGTCGAGCCCGGCGAGGTTCACCTCGGACAAGGGATAGCGCTCGCCCGGCGTGACGGTGAAGACCACCTCGACCCGCTGGGCGGTGATGTCGGGGATGAAATCGAACGCGACCAGCGCATCGTAGAAACCGTCGATCTTGAGCAGGCGATAGAGCAATTCGGCATCGGCTTCCGAACGGCGGTTGATCTGCGCAACCAGCGCCGGTTCGCTATCGCGCGCGTCGAGCTGCGACAGTTCGCCAAAGCGGCGGTTGACCGCGATCCCCTCGCTCTCGGAATCGTCGATGCCGACCACACGCACCGAATAGGGGCGCTCGATCCCCGCTTCGCCGAGAAACGCGTCGTCCTCCTGCTGGCGCGTGTCGAGCGTCAGGTCGACGTCGTCGATCGTCTCTTCGCTGCTCTCGGCAAGGTCGGCCACCGCGCCCGGATTGGCGGCGCGCGCGGTGTCTGCCTCGGCCTGTCGCGCCGCCGCATCGCTCGCCATCGCCTCGTCGCTCAGCGTCGCGAGCGGGGGCGGATCCTGGTCGAGTTCGGGCCAGTCGATCTCAAGATCGGGGAGCGGCGCCAGGTCCTGGTCGGGATCGATCGGCGCGAGATCGTCGCTCGTGTCGGCTTGCGTCGGCGCAGTCTCTTGGCCGTGCGCGGCCACGCCATGGCCCAGCGTCAGGGCGACCAGCGCAGCGGGTAACAATCGGGCCCGACAACTGTTTG
This sequence comes from Sphingomonadales bacterium, assembly GCA_009993585.1. Classification (GTDB taxonomy): domain Bacteria; phylum Pseudomonadota; class Alphaproteobacteria; order Sphingomonadales; family Sphingomonadaceae; genus Flavisphingopyxis. The sequence continues at coordinate 3,045 of JAACTG010000058.1, read as the reverse complement.
AAACTGCTCGCATCGCGCATATTCAGTAGCAAGTTGGTCGAGCATTGCCACAGCTTTCGCTGCAGTGCGAACGATCGCGAAAGCTATCCCACCATCGCCTGGACGCGTTCGATCAGCGCGCGGGCCGGCCCCCGGTCGACGGGCCGAGGTGACGCCAACGCATCCTGCAGGCGCAGGGCACGCGCAAATAGCTGCTCGCTCGCCGCGATCAGCAACCGCGCCTCGTCGGGCAGGCCACGGCAAACGGCGGAATCGGAAGGGATTGCCTCGCCCAACATGCGATCATGGAGCTTCGCCTGCGCCTCGGTCAGTTCGCCGACATTGACCGCACGCTGGGTGAGCAGCCAGGCGATGACGTGCATCAGCCGCGTCGTCGTCTTGAGCCATTCGCACGACATGCCGATGCGCGTGATCGGGTCGACTTCGGCATCGATCCGGGGATTCGCCTCGAAATAGCTGCGCGCCTCGTCGGCGAGGAGCATCGCCTCGGCATAGAGGCTTTCGACCAGGCGGCTGCGGATCAGCGCGACCGGGGCGGCGTCGGGAGGAGGCTGGCTGTCCACCCGAACGGCTGTTGCACGCCGTCGCACGATCGCCAATCCCCTTCGTCGCAACGCGTCGCGACCTGTCCCAATTATGGATGGTCGGCGCGCGCGGCTCGCCTTCGGGTCAGGCGATGATGTCGGGGTGGAGATGGTCCTCGAGCCAGCAGATCACGTCGCGCAGCTGGAGCTTGCGTTTCTTGAGCCGCGCGATCCTGAGCTGGTCGCCGCTGCCGCTGGCGACCAGGGCCGCGATCGCGGCATCGAGGTCGCGATGCTCGATCCGGGCCAGTTCGAGGCGCGGGAGAATTTCGTCCTGCTGCATCGCGCCGTTATTCCAGCGGCCGCCTGCGAAGACAAGCGGCCCGTCGCGCTCGCTTCGTCGCACTGGCGATGGCGGTCGGCGTTTTCGGCGCGCGCGCTGCTGACAAACGCGCGGCATTGTGATCAATTGATCCAGATCAGATGTTATCGGACAAAGGAGCCCATATGCCCCATCCTCACGCCGCCGCCCTGCAGACCAAGCACAGCGAGATCGATCGGTTGATCGAAAGCGAGGAAAAGCGCCCGGCGCCCGATTCGACGCGGCTGGCCGATCTCAAGCGGCGCAAGCTGAAGGTGAAGGAAGAAATCGCGGGCCTGTAGGCGCCGCTCGCGCCTAACGCGTGGTAAGGCCGGGCCGTTTGCGGTTGTCGTAGGTGCGCAGCGTGATCGGACGATCGGTTTCGCTCGCACCGATCGGACGGCGCACGATCTTGGGATCGATCGGCTGGTGAAAGGCGACGCCGAACTGGCGCGAATTGGCCCAGGCGATGCGCCCCGGCACCATGCCGATGTTGCGCAGCTCGACGCTGACTTCCTGTCCGTTCTGCACCGTTTCGGCGGGTTCGGCCATCAGGCCCCCGGCCGACAGGTTGCGAATGCGAATGTCGATCGGCGCCGACTGGCCCGGGCAATGCAACCGCCCGACCATGAACAGGCTGTCGCGGTCGATCTTGCGCGCGCTGTCGCCCAGCGTTTGTGGATCGGTCAGGTCCTTGTCGTAAAAGCTCATGATATCGTCGAAATGCCCCTGTGCGATCGCTATGATGGGACCTTGGCAGACGGCATTTTACAAAACGTAAATCGGCACAGGAATATCGCGCGGCACGTAGCCTGGACGGTTCAGATGTCGCGCGAAACGCGCTCCTGCCGTTCGTGGCGCTCCTGCGCCTCGACCGTCATCGTCGCGATCGGCCGCGCGGTCAGCCGGGCGAGCGAGATCGGTTCGCCGGTGACGACGCAATAGCCGAATTCGCCCTGCTCGATGCGGCGGAGCGCGGCGTCGATCTTGGCGATCAGCTTGCGCTGGCGATCGCGCGTGCGCAGTTCGATCGACCATTCGGTTTCGCTCGACGCGCGGTCGGCGAGATCGGGCTCGCGTAGCGGTCCGGTCTGCAACTGTGCGAGCGTGAGCTCGGACTGGGCGATGATCGATTTCTTCCATTCGATCAGCAGCTTGCGAAAATATTCGAGCTGCTTCGGCGACATGAACTCCTCGTCCTCGGAGGGCAGATAGTCGCCGTCGATGTCGACCGGTACGTCCGGCAATGCCGCGCTTTTGCTAGTCACTGAAGGCCGCGCTCCCGTTTCGCTCATTTCGCTCCTCGGCCGGGCAGTTATCTTGTCGCCCGTGTCCCTTGGGCGCGCCTATAGCGGCGGCCTAATGCCAGTACAAGCAGTGCGTTGCGCCGTTCGGGATTGGGCCGACGTCGCCCGGTCGGCAGGGCGGCGAATCGCTCAAGCGCGGCATCGACGACGAGGCGATTCGCAATTTTCAAGAGCGGGCGGCGGCAATCGACGGCAATTTTCGCGTTTGGCCTCGTCCGATTATGGCACAGCCCACCGCGATTGGACGCGCAGCCGGCAAATTATTAGGGGTTTTGTCGGATAAGTAGGTTAATGGCATTGCAGTGATGTTCGTCGGGGGTTCATCCCTGACATTCGGATTAACCGCGGCAACGCTGATGACTGAGTCCAGGGGGACCGACCATCGCGGCGCCGCCAAGGCGAGTGGTAGACCATGTCTGTTCGTATGGCTCTGGCTAAACTTTGCGCATGCACCTGTGGCGGTGCGATCGTCGGCGGGGGCGCCGTCCATGTCGCCGATGTCCCGCCGGCGCAGGAACGGTCCTATAGCACGAAGGTGATGACCAAGAAGGCGCGCGTCATCCGCAAGGGGGCGCCGGCCCGCCAGGCGAAGCGCATCCGCCGCGTCGTGACGCGCCAGTCGGTTTCGACCTGCCCGGCGCCCAAGGTCACGGTGGTGACCGCCGCGCAGCCGCCGATGCCGATCCCCTACGCACCGCTGCCGCCCGCGCCATCGGTCGATTACGGCGGCGGCGGCGGCCCGCCGGTCGTGATCGGCGGCAGCGGCGGCTTCTTCGGCGGCGGCGGCTTCTTCGGCGGCTTCTTCGGCGGTTCGACCAGCAGCGGCGGCGCGATCGTCGTCTCGTCGACCTCC
>JAACTG010000074.1 GCA_009993585.1 Sphingomonadales bacterium | reverse complement strand
CTTGACGAACTCGACGGTGCGATCGAACGCGCCCTGCGCGGATGCCTGCGCGCTGACCGCGATCGAGAGGCGCTCCTGCGGCAGCTCGCTCATCAGGTAGATGAAGCCTTTGCCCTCCTCGCCGAGGCAGTTGGTCATCGGCACGCGAACGTCGTCGAAGAACAGTTCGGACGTGTCGGCGCTGTCCATGCCGATCTTGTCGAGGTTGCGGCCCTTGCGATAGCCGTCGCGCGACGATTCGACGAGGATGATCGAAACACCCTTCCAGCCGGGCGAGGCATCGGGGTCGGTCTTGGCGCAGACGAGCGTCAGGTCGGCGTTCTGGCCGTTGGTGATATAGGTCTTCTGCCCGTTGACGACATAATGATTGCCGTCCTTTTTAGCGCTGGTGCGGATCGATTGCAGGTCCGAGCCGACGCCCGGTTCGGTCATCGCGATCGCGGTGATGACTTCGCCCGAAACCATCTTGGGCAGCCATTCGCGCTTCTGCTCTTCGGAGCCGTAGGCGATCAGGTAATTGACGACGATGTCCGAATGGAGCGAAAAGCCGAGCGTCGCGCCCGCGCCGTAGGCGAGCTCTTCGTCGACGATCGCGTTATAGCCGAAATCGAGGCCGAGACCGCCATATTCCTCCGGCACCGTCGGGCACAGCATACCCAGCTCGCCCGCCTTGAGCCACAGTTCGCGCGGGACGATCTTGTCCTTTTCCCACTGGTCGGCGTGCGGCTGCACCTCTTTCGCGAGGAACTGGCGGACGGTCGCGCGGAACGCTTCGTGGTCGTCGCCATAGGCGGTGCGGTGCAGGCTATCGAGCGTCATCGAAGGGCTCCGGAAAAAGCGTGAATCGGTTGCACGATGAAACCTTACGTTTACGTTTGCGTCAAGGGAAAAGCCGGTCGCCCGGCGATGACACCTGTCGCCGTTCGACTGGACCGCGGGCGTGTTATGCGGTTAAGCCGGGACTCAGACGGGAGCTGCTATCAGCGATCCCGAACACCGAAAACAATCACGCCATGCCGATATGTCAGGAGAGTCATGAAACATCTAGCCGCCCTTCTCGCCGGGAGCTCGCTGCTCGCCGGTTGCACCACCATGAACGATAACATGACCGTTGCCGACGCGACGCCCGATACCGCCGCCGAAGCCGCGGCGCAGATCGACGCGATCGAGGTCGAGACGGGCAACCCGCTGCTCGCCGAGTGGACCGGCCCGTTCGAGGGGGTGCCGCCATGGGACAAGCTCGACGCCGAGCTCTTCCCCTCGGCATTCGAGGCGGCGATGGCCGAGGTCGAGCTCGAGGTGCACGCGGTGCGCGACAATCCCGAACCGGCGACGTTCGACAATGTGCTGGTCCCGATGATGCTCGCGGGCGACAAGATCGACCGGCTGTTCGCGCTGTGGGGCGTGCAGACGAGCAACCTGGCGAACGACCGCGTGCGCGAGATCGACGCCGAATGGAGCCCCAAGATCAGCGCGTTCTACGACGGCCTGTTCCTCGATCCCAAATTGTTCGCCCGTTACAAGGCGGTGTACGACAATATGGCTTCGGCCAAGCTCAACGCCGAGCAGAAGCGCATCGTCACGCGCGCCTATGACAGCTTCGTTCGCGACGGCGCCAATTTGCCGCCGGCCGAAAAGGACAGGCTGATCGCGATCAACAGCGAGCTCAGCAAGCTGTTCACCGATTTCGGCGGCAACGTCGTCAAGGACGAGGAGACCTATGTCTTCATCACCGACGAGGCGCGCCTGTCGGGGCTGCCCGACAGTTTCAAGGCGAGCCTTGCCGCCGCCGCCGAGGCCGCCGGCAAGCCCGGTCAATGGGCGGTCAAGAACACGCGCAGCGCGATGCAGCCGTTCCTGCAATATGCCAACGACCGCGCGCTGCGCGAGGCGGTGTGGAACGCCTATGTCCTGCGCGGCGACAACAACGATGCCGAGGACAACAAGGCGATCATCGCCAAGATCCTGAAGCTGCGCCAGCAGCGCGCCAAGCTGCTCGGCTTCGACAACCATGCACAATACCGCATGGCCGACACGATGGCGAAAACGCCCGCCAACGCGATGGACCTGATGATGAAGGTCTGGCCCGCCGCCAAGCAGCGCGTCGCCGAGGAGGTCGCCGACATGCAGGCAATCGCCGACAAGAACGGCGACAAGATCACGATCGCGCCGTGGGATTACCGCTATTACATGGAGAAGGTGAAAAAGGCGAAGTTCGACCTCGATGAGAGCGAGGTCAAACCGTATCTCCAGCTCGACAACATGGTCGCGGCGATGTTCGATTCGGCCGGGCGCCTGTACGATCTCGGCTTCAAGGAAAACACCGGCACGGTGCCCGTGTTCCATCCCGACGTGCGCACCTTCGAGGTGTTCGACAAGCGCGACGGGTCGAATATCGGCCTGCTCTATCTCGACAATTTCGCGCGCGACGGCAAACGGTCGGGCGCGTGGATGACGACCTATCGCAGCCAGCAGGGGCTGGGCGGCGAGCGCAACGTGCTGGCCGCGAACAACAACAACTTCACCAAGGGCGCCAACGGCGAGCCGACGCTGATCAGCCTCGACGACGCGTCGACGCTGTTCCACGAATTCGGCCACGGCATCCATTACCTGCTGCAGGACGTCTATTATCCCGCGCTGGCCGGATCGCAGCGCGACTTCGTCGAATATCCCAGCCAGGTCAACGAGAACTGGCTGATGACGCCCTATGTGCTGCAGACCTATGCCAAGCACTACAAAACCGGCGAGGCGATGCCGCAGGCGCTGATCGACAAGATCTTCGCCGCGGGCAAGTTCAATCAGGGATTCGAGACGGTCGAATATCTCGCCGATGCGATCGTCGACATGAAGCTGCACCAGCTGACGACCCCGCCGAGCGACATCGACGCCTATGAAAAGAAGGTGTTCGCCGAGATCGGCATGCCCAAGACGATCGCGCTGCGCCACCGGCTGCCGCAGTTCAACCACCTGTTCACCTCGGACGCCTATTCGGCGGGCTATTACAGCTATCTGTGGTCGGAAGTGATGGACGCCGACACCTGGGCGGCCTTCACCGAGGCAGGCGGCCCGTGGGATCGCAGCGTCGCGGACCGATTCCGTTCGGTCTTGCTGGCGACGGGCAACGAAACCGACCGCGCCGACGCCTATCGCGCGTTCCGCGGACGCGACCCCGACGTCAAGGCGCTGCTCGAGCGGCGCGGTTTTCCGACGGGCGAATAAGCCGCCCGACGCAGACGAAGAAAGGGCGGCTCGCGATCGAGCCGCCCTTTTTCAAGTCATGATCATCTCATGATCGTCGCCGTCAGGCGACGGCGAACGGGACCGCATCCTCGCTGCCGTCGTGGCCGCGCGTGGTGAACAGGCCGACGCCGTCGCAGCCCTGTTGCTGCTGGATCGGCAGCGCGGTGAGGCAATGCGCGCATTCGGCGGTCACGCGCCCGACATGCCAGTGCGATCCGCCGCAGCCGGGACAGCTGTTGTCGCCGCCGGCGCGGTACATGACGTGATAGCCGCGCGTCGCGGGGTGCGCGAGGGCGCTGACGGCATCGCCATTGGCGCGGTGCGGCCGAAGCGAGGGATGGTTTGCGTGAACGTGCATGGCCGTTCTCCTGTCATTGGTTCGGGGAAATAACGCTCCAGGCGGGTCGGGTTTCCATCGAAAGCGCCGTCGCGGCCATTCCTTTCGCAATCGGGCCGGTTCAAACCCGCGCAAATGCGACGGTTATGCACAAATGTCACAGGCGCCGCTTTTCGCTTGACGATCGCCTCGTTTCATATAATTATGATATCATAATTTAGATGGAGGCGACGATGACGCAGATTGTATCCAGAGCGATTCTCAACCCGACGGCCGAATATCCGGCCAAGACCGCGAGCGGCTATCCGATGCTGCTGATCGCACTGCTGGCCGTCCCGGCGGGCATATTCGCGATCTCGCAGATCGAGCGCGCCGGCGGCTGGGCGGTGCTCGGCCTGGTCGCGGCGGTCGTGGTCCTGCTGTTCGTCATCGCCGGATTCTACCTGATCGCGCCCAACCAGGCCTATGCGATCCAGCTGTTCGGAACGTACAAGGGCACCGATCGCACCACCGGGCTGCGCTGGGTGCTGCCGTGGCTGATGCGCAAGAAGATCTCGGTCCGCGTCCACAACATCACCTCCGACCGGCTCAAGGTCAACGACCTGCGCGGCAACCCGGTCGAGATCGCGGCCAACGTCGTCTGGCGCGTCACCGACAGCGCGCAGGCATTGTTCGACGTCGACGATTACAAGGAATTCATCCACATCCAGATCGAAAGCGCGGTGCGCGCGATCGGCAGCCGCTATCCCTATGACGATATCGAGCACAAGGAAGTGACGCTGCGCGGCGACGCCGAGGTGATCAGCGAGGAGCTGCGCATCGAGCTGCAGGAACGCGTCGAACAGGCGGGCATCACGATCGACGAATGCCGCCTGACCCACCTCGCCTATGCGCAGGAGATCGCGCAGGCGATGCTGCGGCGGCAACAGGCCGACGCGATCATTGCGGCGCGCGCGCGGATCGTCGCGGGCGCGGTCGGCATGGTCGAGATGGCGCTGGCCGAACTGTCGAGCAAGGACATCGTCAACCTCGACGACGAACGTAAGGCGGCGATGGTGTCGAACCTGATGGTCGTATTGTGTTCCGAACGCGACACCCAGCCGGTCGTCAATACCGGCACCTTGTACCAGTAACCCGCGCGGGAGGCGGACGCACGGCGTGGCCAAGCAACCCAAAAAGGCGTTCGCGCTGCGCATCGACCAGGCGCTCTACGATGCGATCGAACGGATCGCGGCGGGCGAGCTACGCAGCGTCAATGCCGAGATCGAGTTCCTGCTGCGGCGCGGGCTCGAACGGCGGGGCGTCAAGCTGGCCCCACCGATCCAGCGCAGGCGCGGCCGCCCGCCCGGCCCAGGCGCGCCGGACCAGGACGATCATGAGGAGAAAAGCGATGATTAAGCTGATGATGGGTGCGGCGCTTGCGGCGCTGACGACAGGCTGTGCGACGGTGCCGACGCAGGCGACGCTCGCGGCGGAACCGAAGATGCCGACCGCCACCGAGATTAGCGTGCCCGGACCCGAGGGGGCGCTCGCCGGGACGCTGCTGAGCCCCGCCGCGGCCGATGCGCCGCTGGTGCTGATCGTTCCCGGATCGGGACCGACCGACCGCGACGGCAACAACCCGCTCGGCGTCGCCGCCGCAAGCTATCGCCTGCTCGCCGAGGCGCTTGCGACACGCGGCATCGCCAGCGCGCGGATCGACAAGCGCGGGATGTTCGCCAGCAAGGGCGCGATCGCCGATGCCAACGCGGCGACGATCGGCGGCTATGCCGACGACGTCGCCGCCTGGGCGCGCATGCTGACGGCGCGGACCGGGCGCGACTGCATCTGGGTCGCCGGGCACAGCGAGGGCGGGCTGGTCGCGCTGGCGGCGGCGGCCGATCGCAATGTCTGCGGGCTGATCCTGATCGCGTCGCCGGGGCGCACGATCGACGTCGTCATCCGCGAACAGCTCGCCGCCAATCCCGCCAATGCGCCGCTGCTCGCCGATGCCAATGCCGCGCTCGACCGGCTGGCCCGCGGCGAGCGCGTCGATGTCGCGGACATGCACCCCGCGCTGGCGCAAGGGCTGTTCAATCCGGCGGTGCAGGGATTCCTGATCGACATGATGGCGCGCGATCCGGCGGCGATGATCGCGGCCACCGCCAAGCCGGTGCTGATCGTGTCGGGCGCCAAGGACCTGCAGGTCGCGCGCGCCAATGCCGACGCGCTCAAGGCCGCGCAGCCCAGGGCCGAGCTGGTCGTGATCGACGGCATGAACCACGTCCTCAAGCAGGTCGCCGGCGACGACCGCGCGGCGAACATGGCAAGCTATGCCGACCCCGCGCTGCCGATCGACCCGACGCTGGTCGCGCAGATCGCGCGCTTCGTTGCCGCCGGCGCCGACTGAGGCGCGGGCGGTGCTGCACCATTTTCTCGACGAGCGGCCGTGGTTCGAGGGCAAGCGCTTCGGCATCGGCACCGGCCTGCCGATCGCGTGGCAGGGTTGGGCCTTGCTCGCGGTGTACGCCGGCTGCGTCGTCGGCATCGCGCTCTATCACGACCGCCATGATGGCGCGGCGGGCGATCCGGTGTTCTGGTCGCTGCTCGCGCTCGCCACCGCCCTTTTCGTCCTGATCGCCAAGCGCAAGACGCGCGGCGGCTGGCGCTGGCACTGGGGCTGGCGGATCGACGACCGCGAGGACTGAGCCGGGTTGACCGCGGCGCCAAGCGCCTTGCCCGGCCACCGTCCGGACGTTAAGGCGAGGCCATGTCCGCCAGCCCCGATCCGTCCACCGCCGCGCCGCCCGAAATCCGCATCGCGCCGTCGATCCTGAGCGCCGATTTCGCGCGGCTCGGCGAGGAAGTGCGCGCGATCGACGCAGCCGGCTGCGACTGGATCCATATCGACGTCATGGACGGCCATTTCGTGCCGAACCTGACGATCGGCCCGGCGGTGGTCAAGGCGCTGCGCCCGCACACCAGCCTGCCGTTCGACGTCCATCTGATGATCAGCCCGGTCGACGGCTTCCTCGACGCATTCGCCGAGGCGGGCGCCGACATCATCACCGTCCATCCCGAGGCGGGGCCGCACATCCATCGCAGCATCCAGCACATCAAGTCGCTCGGCAAGCAGGCGGGCGTGTCGCTCAACCCCGGCACGCCGGCGAAGCTGCTCGATTACCTGATCGACGACATCGACCTCGTCCTCGTGATGAGCGTCAATCCCGGCTTCGGCGGGCAGAGCTTCATCGACGGCCAGCTCAAGAAGATCGAGGCGGTGCGCAAGATGATCGACCGCAGCGGGCGCGATATCCGGCTCGAGGTCGACGGCGGCGTCGATGCCGTCACCGCGCGCCAAGCAATTGCCGCCGGCGCCGACGTGCTGGTCGCCGGCACCGCGACCTTCCGCGGCGGACCGGGGCAATATGCGGCCAATATCGCTGCCTTGAGGGGACGATGAGCCACGCGCCGGGCGACGGTCCGGGCGCGCCCGGGCCGAGCGATGCGACCACCGACACGGTCGAGGAAGGCCGCCGCCTGATCCGCCTGTCGGGCGATCGCGGGCAATCGCTGGCGACGCGCCTGGCGCACCAATTCTATCGCCTGACGTGGCGCACGCCGCTGCACAAGATGCGCCTCAAGGGTCGCTATCCACTCAAGCTGCTGGCGGTGCCGAGCGATCCGCTGCCCGGCGACCCGGCGGCGGGCAAGGCGATCCGCGCCGGCCATTTCCTGTTTCGCGGCCTGAAAGCGCCGTTGCGCGGGATCGATTTCGCCGAGCCGGGCGTGACCGCACCGTTCGCGCACTATATTCACGGCTTCCACTGGCTGCGCGACCTCGCCGCCGTCGCCCCGCGCGAGGAGGCGGCGCCGATCGCCGAGCGGCTGACGCGCCAATGGCTCGAGGCGAACGGCCATGCCGTCGGCGAACCCGCCTGGACGAGCGACGTCGCCGCCTGGCGAATCCTGTTCTGGACCGCCTATGCGCCGCTGATCCTGTCGTCGCGCGACATCGTCTATCGTTCCGCCGTGCTCAACCACATCGCGCGCGCGGCGCGCCATCTCGACCGCACCGCGCATCGCGGCCGGCCCGGCGTGCCGCAGCTCGTCGCCTGGTGCGGCGTCGTCGCCGCGTCGCTGCTGATCCCCGGCGGCGAGCCGCGCCGCGTGTTCGGCGAGGACGGCCTGAGGAAATCGCTCGAGCTCGCCTTTTACGGCGACGGCGGCGCCGTTTCGCGATCGCCGCACGCGCAGATCGAGGCGATATCGGCGCTGACGATGCTGGCGCGCACCTATGACTCGCGGCGGATCGATCCGCCCGCCTTTATCGGCGAGATGCTGGCGCTGGCGGTGCCCGCATTGACCGGGCTGGCGCACGCCGATGGCGGGCTGGCGAGCTGGCAGGGCGGCGGCGCAACGCGCGAACAATGGGTGCGCGCGGTGGTCGATGCCAGCGGTGTGCGCGCGCGCCCGCTCAAACAGGCGCGCGACTGGGGCTATCAGCGGCTCGCCGCGGGCAAGGCGGTGCTGCTGGTCGATGCCGCGCCGCCGCCGATCGCGCGGCTGACCGATGCCGGCTGCGCCTCGACGCTGGCGTTCGAGCTGAGCGACGGGCCGCATCGCATCGTCGTCAATTGCGGCGGCGCCGCGCTCGCCGGGGCGTTGATCCCGCAGGAGCTGGCCCAGGGGCTGAGGACCACCGCCGCGCATTCGACGCTGGTCCTTGCCGACCGCAATTCGACCGCGATCCTGCGCGACGGCACCTTGGGCAAGGGCGTGATCGAGGTCGAGATCGAGCGCCAGGAAACGCCGCAGGGATCGCGGCTCGAAGTCTGCCATGACGGCTATGCCAAGCGGCTCGGCTTTCACCATCGCCGCCTGCTGATCCTGTCCGACACCGGGCGCGAGCTGCGCGGCGAGGATTTGCTGCTGCCCGTCGGGCGGCGCAAGCGCGACGGCGAGGTGCCGTTCACGATCCGCTTTCACCTGGGCCGCGGCGTCGCGCCGACGATCACCGCCGACGGGCTCGGCGCGCTGCTGCGCCTGCCCGAAGGGCCGCTGTGGCAGTTCCGCGCGTCGACGGGCAGCCTCGGCATCGAGGACAGCCTGTGGGTCGACGGCAACGGGCGGCCGCATCCGACCAGCCAGCTGGCGCTGTCGGGCGCGACCGGGGCGGGCGGCACCAGCATCGGCTGGCTATTGAAACACATGGGCTGACGAAGGACGACCATTGGACAAGGTTACGATCAAACGCGCGCTGCTGTCGGTCAGCGACAAGACCGGACTCGCCGAGCTGGGCAAGGCGCTCGCCGCGCGCGGGGTCGAGCTGGTTTCGACCGGCGGCACCGCCGGCGCGTTGCGCGACGCCGGGCTGACGGTGCGCGACATATCCGACCTCACCGGTTTTCCCGAGATGATGGACGGGCGCGTCAAGACGCTGCACCCCAAGGTCCATGGCGGGCTGCTTGGCGTGCGCGACAATGCCGAACACGTCGCGGCGATGGAGCAGCACGATATCGGCGCGATCGACCTCGTCGTCGTCAACCTCTACCCGTTCGCGCAGACGGTGACGCGCGGCGCCGAGCGCGCCGAGGTGATCGAGAATATCGACATCGGCGGCCCGTCGATGGTGCGATCGGCGGCCAAGAACCACGCGTTCGTCGCGATCGTCACCGATCCGGCCGATTATGACGGCATCGCCGCCGAACTCGACGCCCAGGACGGCGCGCTGACGCTGGCGACGCGCAAGGCGCTGGCCGCCAAGGCGTTCGCGCTGACCGCGCAATATGACGCGACGATCGCCGCCTGGTTCGCCTTTGCCGACCAGCAGGAGATGTTCCCCGCCTCGGTCGCGATCCCGGTGCGCCATGCCCAGACGCTGCGCTACGGCGAAAACCCGCATCAGCAGGCCGCGCTCTATCTGCCCGCCGGGCCGGCGGTCGCGGGCATCGCCCAGGCCGAACAGGTGCAGGGCAAGGCGCTGAGCTACAACAACTATAACGACGCCGATGCCGCGCTCGAGCTGATCGCCGAATTTCGCGACGGGCCGCCCACGGTCGTGATCGTCAAGCACGCCAATCCGTGCGGCGTCGCCACCGGCGAGACGCTGATCGAGGCGTATCGCGCGGCGCTGTCGTGCGACAGCGTGTCGGCGTTCGGCGGCATCGTCGCGGTCAACCGCCCGCTCGACGGCGCGACCGCGGCGGCGATCAGCGAGATCTTCACCGAGGTCGTCGTCGCGCCCGCCGCCGATGCCGAGGCGCGCGCCGCCTTTGCCGCCAAGAAGAACCTGCGCCTGCTGCTGACCGGCGAGATGCCCGATCCGCAGCGCCCCGGGCTGACGATGAAATCGATCGCCGGCGGCTTCCTGCTGCAATCGCGCGACACGGGACAGGTGAGCGACGCGATGCTGAAAATCGTCACCCGGCGCGCGCCGACGCCGCAGGAACTGGCCGATTGCCGCTTCGCCTGGACGGTGGCGAAGCACGTCAAGTCGAACGCGATCGTCTATGCCAGGGAGGGCGCCACGGCAGGCATCGGCGCGGGGCAGATGAACCGCCGCGACAGCGCGCGGATCGCCGCGATCAAGGCGAAGGAAGCGGCCGAAACCTATGGCTGGCGCCAAGCGAAAACGGTCGGATCGGCGGTCGCGTCGGACGCGTTCTTCCCCTTTGCCGACGGCTTGCTGGCGGCGGTCGAGGCGGGCGCGACGGCGGTGATCCAGCCCGGCGGATCGATCCGCGACGACGAGGTCATCGCCGCCGCCGACGAGGCGGGCATCGCGATGGTGTTCACCGGCATGCGGCATTTCCGGCACTGACGCGATGACGCGCCCGGTACAGCGCGCGGGCGCCGAGGGTCCCGGCACAGCGCGCGCGCCGCGCGATCATGCCGCGATCCGGCTGCTGCCCTGGCTGATCGGCCTTGCGATCATCGCGCTGTTCTATGCGCTCGACTGGCGCGACAGCGTCGACGGCGTCATCCGCGATGCCGAACTATGGGGCCGCGACTTCATCAACCTGTGGAGCGGCGGCAAGATCGCCGCGACGCACGACTGGGAGCGACTCTACCGGCCCGAGGCGTTCATGGCGTTCCAGACCGAACTGTTCGGGCCGCTCGACCGGCATATCTATTCCTATCCGCCGCCCAGCCTGTTCCTTGCGGCACCGCTGGCGATGCTGCCCTATCCGGCCGCGCTGCTGCTGTGGCTCGGCGCGACCGGCGCGGCATTCGTCCACGCCGCGCGACCCTGGTGCCCGCCGGGCCGGGGCTGGGCGTTGCTCGCGCTGGCGACGCCGGCGGCGCTGCTCAACATCTGGGAGGGCCATTACGGCTTCCTGCTCGGGGCGATCTTCCTGTGGGGCTGGCGCCTGCTCGACGCGCGCCCGTTCGTCGCCGGCGCGGTGTTCGGCCTGCTGATCCTGAAGCCGCCGTTCGGGCTGCTGATCCCGCTCGTCCTCCTGCTGCGCCGCGACTGGCGCGCGATCGCCGGCGGCGCCGCCGGCGGGGCGGCGATCGCGGCGCTGTCGGCGCTGGTTTTCGGCATCGACGCATGGCGCAGCTTCTTTGCGCTGAGCGCGGGACGCGAGGCGTTGATCGACGCGCACGGCCTGTTCTTCGCCAAGCTGTCGACATCGACCGCGACCGCATTGTTCGATGTCGGCGCCGGCCTGCCGCTGGTGATCGCGGGCCATGGCATCGTCGCCTGCCTGGGCGTCGCGCTCGTCGTCGCGGCGACGCTGCGGCGCATGCCGACGCTGGAGCTGGCGATGCTCGTTGCCACCGCGACCTTCCTCGTCCTGCCGTACGGGCTGGCCTACGACCTGCCCGCGAGCGCCGTCGGCGCGTGGCTGGTGATGCGGCGCGCGCGCGTCGCATCGCCCGATTTCTGGCTTGCGGCGACGGGCTTCGTCGCGCCGCTCGGCGGGATGATCCTCGCCTTCATGGGGTTGCCGCTGCTGCCCGCGATGCTCGCCGCGCTGGCGATCGCGCAATATCGCAGCGGCCTGGCCCAGCGCGAGCGGGGCGACGACGGCGATTGGCGGCCTGCGACGGGCTGAACATTCGCACGGGAGCGCGGCGAATCGAAGCTGCGCGCCGCCCCAAAGCGATCGGCCCGCTCTCCGGAGGAAAGCGGGCCGAGGCTCGTGACGAAATTTCGAAGGTTCAGCGAGCGCGCTGGACCGAGCCGGCGTATTTGCCGACGCCGTTGCGGCCCGGCGATTTGGTCGCGCCGCCGGCGGGACGGCCGCGATTGCCGCCACCCGGCTTGCCGCCCGAACGGCCACCGCCGCCGCCGCGGGCAAAGCGGTTTTCGCCGTCGCCCTTGCCATGGCTCTTGGGCGCGGGCTTGGGCAGTTTTTCGACCATGTCGCGGAAATTGTCGGGCAGCGGCGCGGGCGTCGTCTTGATCCGCGTCAGCCGTTCGATGTCCTTGAGATAGGCGCGCTCGTCGGGCGCGACGAAGCTGATCGCCATGCCTTCGCGTCCCGCACGCGCGGTGCGGCCGATGCGATGGACATATTGTTCGGCGACGTTGGGCAGTTCGAAATTATAGACGTGGCTGACGCCGGGGACGTCGATGCCGCGCGCGGCGATATCGGTCGCCACCAGCACCTTGACGCTGCCGCTGCGAAAGGCGTCGAGCGCGGCGGTGCGCTGGCCCTGCGACTTGTTGCCGTGGATCGCGCGGGCGTTGATGCCGGCGCCGGCAAGGAAGCGGACGACGCGATCGGCGCCGTGCTTGGTGCGCGTGAAGACGAGGCCGCGATCGAGATCGTCGGTCTTGAGCCGGTGCGTCAGCAGCGCCTGTTTTTCGCCCTGCTGGACGAAGGTGGCATATTGTTCGACGCGCTCGGCGGTGGTCGCCTGCGGCGTCACCGACACTTCGACCGGGTTGGTCAGGAAGCGCGCGCCGAGATCGCGGATCGCCTTGGGCATCGTCGCCGAGAAGAACAATGTCTGGCGCTTCTTGGGCAATAGCGCGTCGATCCGCTTCAATGCGTGGATGAACCCGAGGTCCATCATCTGGTCGGCCTCGTCGAGGACGAAGATTTCGACCTTGTCGAGCGTCACCGCGCGCTGGTCGATCAAATCGAGCAGGCGGCCCGGGGTGGCGACGAGAATGTCGACGCCGCCGGCGAGCTTTTTCTTCTGCGTGAAGATCGGCATGCCGCCGACGACCGTCTGCACGCTGAGATCGCAATAGCGGCCATAGGTGCGGAAGCTTTCGGAAATCTGCGCGGCGAGTTCGCGCGTCGGCGCGAGGATCAGCATGCGGCATGCCTTTTGCTGACGATGTTTGAAATCGTGCGCCATGTGATGGAGCGACGGCAGCGCGAACGCCGCGGTCTTGCCGGTGCCGGTCTGCGCGATGCCGCACAGGTCGCGGCCTTCGAGCAGCGGCGGGATCGCCTGCGCCTGGATCGGCGTCGGCGTGTCGTATCCGGTCGCTTCGAGAGCGCGCAGGATGGGCTGGGCAAGGCCCAGTTCGGAAAAGAATGTCATAAAGTCTCTCTTGAATCTCAACAAAGGCCTGTGCCGCCGGCGCGCAAATGCGCAGACGTGCGTTGGCGGGTTTCTTTACGAAACCGCCCCGCGTGAAGTGGGAAGCCTCTGGCAATGCGCGTGTGTCCGTCCCGGGCGGACCTGGCTGGAAAGCCGATCCTCACGCAACCGGGACTGCGGCGGACATGTCCGCTCGCCGTGGCGCTGACGAGGCATATGGGGGAGACGGCGTTAATTTGCAACTAAATTGCGTGGGCGCGCGATATTGTTATTCGCCGCCTCGCCCGAATCCGCCGCTTTCCTTGCCCCCGCTAACGCTCTATTAGCCGGGAACGTTCATGCCCGGCCGCACAGGATCGGGCAGCCGGGGGAAGACATGCAGACCGAAATGACAAGCGACGTGGCCATCATCGGGGCGGGGCCGGCCGGGCTGACCGCCGCCTATCTGCTGACCAAAAAGGGCTATTCGGTGATCGTCATCGAAAAGGACCCGGTCTATGTCGGCGGCATCAGCCGGACGGTCGAGCATGACGGCTTTCGCTTCGACATCGGCGGCCACCGCTTCTTTTCGAAATCGAAACAGGTCGTCGACCTGTGGAACGAGATCCTGCCCGACGATTTCATCCAGCGCCCGCGGATGAGCCGGATCTATTACGAGGGCAAGTTCTACAGCTATCCGCTGCGCGCGTTCGAGGCGCTGTGGAACCTCGGCATCTGGCGATCCACGCTGTGCATGGCGAGCTATGCCAAGGCCAAGGTCCTGCCCAACAGGAACGTGCGCAGTTTCGAGGACTGGACGATCAACCAGTTCGGCAAGAAGCTGTATTCGATCTTCTTCAAGACCTATACCGAAAAGGTCTGGGGCATGCCGTGCGACGAAATGTCGGCCGACTGGGCGGCGCAGCGGATCAAGGGGCTGAGCCTGTGGAGCGCGGTGGTCGACGGGCTCAAGCGGTCGCTCGGCCTCAACAAGAGGCCCAATGACGGCATGCAGGCCAAGACGCTGCTCGAAAGCTTCCGCTATCCGCGGCTCGGCCCCGGCATGATGTGGGAGGCGGCGCGCGATCACGTCGTCGCGGGCGGCAACCAGGTGTTGATGGGCCATGCGCTCAAGGAGCTGCGCGAGGACGCGCAAGGCAACTGGACCGTCGTTGCGACCAAGGCCAATGGCGAGCCCGTGACGATCGCCGCCAAGCACGTCATCAGCTCTGCGCCGATGCGCGAGCTCGCCGCGCGGATCGAACCGCTGCCCAAGGCCAATGTCGAGGCGATGAACCTCAAATACCGCGACTTCCTGACGGTCGCGCTGATGATCCGGTCGGACGACCTGTTCCCCGACAACTGGATCTATATCCACGATTCGAAGGTCAAGGTCGGGCGCGTCCAGAATTTCCGCAGCTGGTCGCCCGAGATGGTTCCCGACCCCAGCCTGGCATGCGTCGGCCTCGAATATTTCTGTTTCGAAGGCGACGGCCTGTGGTCGATGGCCGACGCCGACCTGATCGAGCTGGCGAAATCGGAGCTGGAGATCCTTGGCCTGTGCGATGCCGGCGATGTCGTCGGCGGCGCGGTGGTGCGGCAGGAAAAGGCCTATCCCGTCTATGACGACGATTATGCCGCCAATGTCGACGCGCTGCGCCGCGAGCTCGAGGAAAGCCATCCCACGCTCCACCTCGTCGGGCGCAACGGCATGCACCGCTACAACAACCAGGACCATGCGATGATGACCGCGATGCTGACCGTCGAGAATATCGTCGCCGGCAGCCGCGTCTACGACATCTGGCAGGTCAACGAGGACGCCGAATATCACGAGGCGGGCGCCGAGGGCGAGGATGCCGCCGGGATCGCCGCCGCGCTGGGTTCGGTCCGCGACGTGCCGGGCCGCGTCGACAAAGCGGCGTGACGAGGCGGCCGCGATGAGGGCCAGCCTGCTTTCGTTTCATCGCTGGACCTATGTCCGCTACCTGCTGGCGAGCGTGGTCGCGCTCGGCGCCGACATGGCGCTGTTCCTGCTGCTGATCAAACCCGCCGGCCCGGTCGCGGCGTCGGCGGGCGGCTATATCTTCGGCATCCTGATCCACTGGCTGATTTCGAGCCGCGTCGTCTTCGCCCAGCAGGCGGCGACCGTCGCGCAGCTGCGCAACCGGCAGAAGACGCTGTTCCTCGCCTCGGCGATCGCCGGGCTGGCGCTGACGATCGGCATCGTCTGGGTCGGCGACGTCGCCGGGCTCGACCCGCGCATCGCCAAGCTGATCGCGGTCGCGGTCAGTTTCCAGACCACCTATCTGCTGCGCAAGCGCATCGTCTTCCGGCCGTGAGCGAAACGGGCAAGCCGGCGTTCAACCCGTTGCTGCGGATCCATCCGCGCTGGACGGCGGTCGTCTGCTGGATCGTGCTCGCCGCGATCATGCTGTCGAATTACCGCGATTCGATCGCGACGATGGCGCTTTACGACAGCGACGACGCGCTGCGCCTCGTCCAGGTGCGCGACCTGATCGCCGGCCAGAGCTGGTTCGATACGACGCAATATCGCATCAACCCCCCGACCGGAGGGATGATGCACTGGTCGCGGCTCATCGACCTGCCGATCGCGCTCGGCATCCGCTTCCTGATGCTGTTCGTCGAACAGCCGGTCGCCGAACGCTTCGTCCTCGCGCTCTATCCGATGGCGCTGCTCGGCCTGCTGTTCGCGTGCGTCAAGACCTGGCTCGCCGCTTACGGGTCGCGCCCGCTGACGCATGTCGGGCTGGTCGTGCTGGCAACGACGGCGACGATGATTTTCCAGTTCGCGCCGCTGCGGATCGACCATCACAGCTGGCAGGCGATCCTCGCGGTCGTCGTCGCGCTGTTCGCGACCGCGAAGCCGAGCGTGCGCAACGGCGCGTTCGCCGGGCTGGCGATGGCCAATTACCTCGGCA
>JAACTG010000073.1 GCA_009993585.1 Sphingomonadales bacterium | reverse complement strand
GGGCGCGCGCGTCGGGCGGGCAATATTGGGTGTCGACCTTTACCAAGGCGCTGCAACGCCAGCTCGCGCGCGAAACGCGCCGCCTCTATCCCGACGATGCCACGCATCGCGCCAAGGTGGCGGTGCGCAAGGGGCGCGAGAATTACCTCTGCCTGCTCAACCTCGAGGATGCGACGCAGGGCGGCTTTGCCGGGCGCGCCGCGATCCTCGCGCAGCTCGTCGCGCGCTGGGCGGCGTACAGCCGCGACGGCGACATGGTCGGCGGCGATCTGCCCGGCTGGCTACCGACGTTGTTTCGCCGCGCCGGCGCGACCGCGCTGACCGACCGCCGCGGCGAGTGCATCTATGCCGCCTGCCCGCATTACCGCAAATGCTTCATCGAAAAGAGCATTCGCGCCAGCGTCGACGCCGATGTCGTCATCGCCAACCACGCGCTCGTCATGGTCAATGCAGCACGCGGGCGCGAGGCGGCGACACGTCCGACGCGGCTGATCTTCGACGAGGGTCATCATCTGTTCGATGCCGCCGATTCGATGTTCGCCGCCGCGCTGACCGGTCAGGAGGCGATCGAGCTCAGGCGCTGGATCATCGGCCCCGAAAGCAAGTCGCGCGGGCGCCGCCGCGGGCTCACGGCGCGGCTCGGCGACCTGGCGAGCTATGACGAAGCGGGGGGACGCGCGATCGCGGCGGCGGTCGCCGCGGCCGATGCGCTGCCCGGCGACGGTTGGCTGCAGCGGGTCCAGGAGGGCGCCGCTTTCGGTCCGGTCGAGGCGCTGCTCGCGCATGTTCGCGGGCTCGTCTATGCGCGCGACGCAAGTGCCCGCAACAGCCAGGCCGATGCCGGCTACGGCCTCGAGACCGAGCTCGCCGAACCGCCCGGCGACCTCGTCGAGGCGGCGGCGGCGGCGGCAAGTGCGCTCGAGGCGATCCACCGCCCGCTGGTGAATTTGGGCAAGCGGCTCGAGGCCGTGCTCGAAAGCGCCCCCGACTGGCTCGACGCGCAGGCGCGCGCCCGCGTCGAGGGCGCGCTCGCGAGCCTCGGCTGGCGGGTCGACACGCTGTCGTCGTGGATCGCATTGCTCGCGCGCATCGGCGGCCCGGCCGATCCCGATTTCGTCGACTGGCTCGCGCTCGACCGCAGCGATGGACGCGAATGGGATACCGGCATCCATCGCCACTGGCTCGACCCGACGCGCCCGGTCGCCGATATCGTGCTCAAACCCGCGCACGGCATCGTCATGACGTCCGCCACCTTGCGCACGGGCGGCGACTGGAGCGCGGCCGACGCGCGCACCGGCGCGGTCCATATGGAGCGCGCGCCGATCCATTTCGAAGCGCCGAGCCCGTTCGATTACGCCAACCGCGCCGAAGTGCTGATCGTCACCGACATCAAACGCGGCGACCTCGCCGCGCTCGCCGGCGCCTATGCCCGGCTGATCGTCGCCGCGCAGGGCGGCACGCTAGGCCTGTTCACGGCGATCCGGCGGCTGCGCGGCGTCCATGCGCGCATCGCCGACCGGCTCGCGCGCGAGGGGCTGCCGCTCTATGCGCAGCATGTCGACCCGATCGACGTCGGCACGCTGGTCGATATTTTCCGCGACGATCGCCATGCCAGCCTGCTCGGCACCGATGCCTTGCGCGACGGCGTCGACGTCCCCGGCCATTCGCTGCGACTCGTCGTGATGGAAGGCGTGCCGTGGTCGAAGCCGACCGTCCTCCACGCCGCGCGCAAGCTGGCGCATGGCGGCAGCGCCTATGACGACCTGCTGATCCGCGGTCGGCTCGCGCAAGCCTTCGGGCGGCTGATCCGCACGCACGAAGATCGGGGCCAGTTCGTCCTGCTGTCGGCGGCGGTGCCGTCGCGGCTGCTCACTGCCTTCCCCGAGGGCACGCCGATCCGCCGGGTCACGATCGACGAGGCGGCGACCGCGGTGCGCGATTTCGAAAATGCCAGGATTGCGAGCCATGTCCCGATTTCGTAAGAAGTTTTGCGCACCGGCAGACGGTGTGCACGCCAAGGTCGGCGGCGCGCGAAATGGCCGACGGGACCGCATATGAAGCGACTGACGTTGTTGAGACATGCCAAATCGGGCTGGGACGACCCATCGCTGCCCGATTTCGAGCGCGCGCTCAATGCCCGCGGGCGCAGGGCTGCGCTGGTCGTCGGCAAGCATGCCCAGCAACGGGCCCTAGGCTTCGATTGGGTGGTCGCCTCGCCTGCGGTGCGCGTACGCGAAACGCTCGACATCTTTCTCGCCGAGCTCGATCCGCCGACACCCGATCCGGTCTGGGACCGGCGCGCCTATCTCGCCTCGGCGGCGACTTTGCTCGATATCGTACGCGAAACACCGGCCGATGTCCGCCATCTGCTGCTCGCAGGGCATAATCCGGGAATGGAAGAATTGGCGCTGCTGCTCGCCCAAGGACAGCGCGATCCGGTCTATGCCGAGGTCGCCGAAAAATACCCCACCGCGACGATGGCGTGCCTCAGGCTCGATTGCGACGCCTGGGGCGACGCCGCCTTTGGCAGCGCATTGATCGAACGGTTGATCCGCCCACGCGATCTCGATCCCGAACTGGGGCCCGACGAGCACGACTGAGGTGGAGTCAGGCGGCAGCCAGCGCGCTGGCGAGCCGATCGCGAACAGCTTTCAGCCTGTGCAGATCGACGGCGGGCTGCGCACGCGCACCTGATGCTCGGTCATTTCGGTCAGCGTCGCGATCCGCCGGGGCCTGCCGTTGCTGCAGCTCGTTTTGCGCGCCCCTGACGGTAAAGCCGCGGCGATTGAGCAGATCGTCGATGCGATGCGCCAGCGCGACATCCTCGGGTCGATAATAACGGCGGTTGCCGGAGCGCTTGAGCGGGGTCAGCTGGTCGAACTTGGTTTCCCAGTAGCGCAGAATGTGCGTCGGCAGGCCGAGCTCGGCGCTCAACTCTCCGATCGTCAGCATCGCGCCGGGGCTCTTGCCGCTGTCGCCCGCCATCGCCTAGGCGCCCTTGGCGATCCGTTCGCGCATGACCTGGCTGGCGCGGAACGTCATCACCCGGCGCGGCGTGATCGGCACTTCGACCCCGGTCTTGGGATTGCGGCCGACGCGTTCCCCCTTGTCGCGCAAGAGAAACGTTCCGAAGCCCGACAGCTTGACTTGTTCGCCTTCGCTCAGCGCGTGGCACATGCAGCCAAGAATCTGTTCGACGAGATCGGCCGCTTCCGATTTGGACAGACCGAGCTTGCGATGGATCGAATCGCTGAGGTCGGCCCTGGTCAATGTTCCCGTGCTCATGTCTGCTTCCCACTCCCAATCGCTTAGAACGGCTCAGCCCTAACCTGTGTTAGCCGATCAAACCACAGCTGTAAATCTGGCAGCGCCGATTCAATAGCGCACGACCGAAGCGCCCCAGGTAAAGCCGCCGCCCATCGCCTCTAGGACCAACGTCTGGCCGCGGGTGATGCGACCGTCGCGGATCGCGGTATCGAGCGCGAGCGGGACCGACGCAGCCGAGGTATTGGCGTGCCGATCGACGGTGACGACGACGCGGTCCATCGGCAGCCCCAGTTTCTTGGCCGTCGCTTCGAGAATGCGGATATTGGCCTGGTGCGGAACAACCCAGTCGACCTCGCCGGCCGCGACGCCCGCCTTGTCGAGCGCGGTGCCCAGGACATCGGCGAGGTTCTTGACTGCGTGGCGGAATACCTCGCGCCCTTTCATCCGCAATTTGCCGACGGTCCCCGTCGTCGACGGTCCGCCATCGACATAGAGCAGCTCGCCATGGCCGCCATCGGCGTGCAGGCTCGACGACAATATCCCGCGGTCGCTATTTTCTTCTGCCGACAGGACGACCGCGCCGGCACCGTCGCCGAACAGGACGCACGTGCCGCGGTCTTCCCAGTCGAGGATGCGGCTGAAGGTTTCGGACCCGATCACGAGCGCATGGTTGGCGGTGCCGGTGCGGATCATGCTGTCGGCGATGCCGAGCGCGTAGAGAAAGCCCGAACAGACCGCGGCAACGTCGAACGCGACGGCATCGGGGATCCCGAGCAATGCCTGAATCTTGGTCGCACTCGACGGAAAGGTATTGTCGGGCGTTGCGGTGGCGAGCACGATCATGCCGATATCGGCGGGCGTCAACCCGGCGGCCTCGATCGCGCGGCGAGCCGCATCGGCGCCGAGCGTGGCGGTCGTTTCATCGGGACCGGCGATATGGCGAAAGCGGATGCCGGTGCGTTCGATGATCCATTCGTCGGTGGTATCGACCCGCTCGGCGAGTTCGGCGTTCGAGACGCGATTGGCCGGCAGGGCCGAGCCGGTCCCGGCGATGATCGAGCGCACCATTAGTCCCTGGATTCCGCCGCTGCCCGCTGGCTGCCGAAGCGGGCGAGATCTTCGCTGACCTGGCGGGTGATGTCTTTCTCGACGAGCTCGGCGGCAACATGGACGGCGTTGGCGATGCCCTTTTCATTGGCGCTGCCGTGGCTTTTCAGGACGACCCCGTTGAGGCCGAGGAAGACCGCGCCATTGTGGTTGTTGGGGTCGAGATGATGCTTGAGCAGCTCGGTCGCAGGGCGCGAGATGAGAAAGCCGAGCTTCGAACGCATCGAGCTGGAAAAGGCGTTTTTCAACAGATCGGTGACGAAGCGTGCGGTGCCTTCGATCGTCTTCAAGGCGATGTTGCCCGAAAATCCGTCGCAGACGAGGACGTCGATATCGCCGCGCGAGATCTTGTCGCCCTCGGTAAATCCGGTGAAGCGCATCGGCAGGCCGGTCGCGCCGCGCAGCGCGGCGGCGGCGGCGCGAATCTCGTCTGTGCCCTTGAGGTCCTCGGTGCCGATGTTGAGCAGCGCCACGCGCGGCGCCTCGAGGCCGAGGCCGGTGCGTGCATAGGCGGCGCCCATGATCGCGAACTGGATCAGGTTGTTGGCGTCGCAATCGGTATTAGCACCAAGGTCGAGCATGACGAGGTCGTTGTCGCCCAGCGTCGGCAGCAAGGCCGCGAGCGCGGGGCGATCGATCCCCGGCATGGTGCGCAACGCCAGTTTGGACATCGCCATCAGCGCGCCGGTGTTGCCCGCCGATACCGCGGCGCCGCAATCGCCGGTCTTCACCGCGTTGATCGCGAGCCCCATCGAGCTGTTCTTCGACTTGCGCAGCGCCTGGCTGGGCTTGTCCTCGCCCGTCACCACCTCGTCGGTGTGCAGGATTTCGGAGGCACCGCGCAGATTGGGGTGATTGTCGAGCGCAGCCTTGATCCGCGCTTCGTCGCCGACGAGCAGGAATTTAAGGCCGTCGTGGCGATGCCGCGCGAGCGCGGCGCCCGCCATCATCATGCGCACGCCGACATCGCCGCCCATCGCGTCGATTGCGATCCGCGGCGTCATGCCCACCGGCATCTCTCCTCAATCTGGTTTGCGTGCGCTGCGATCAATCGATCGAGCGGATTTCACGACCGTTATAATGGCCGCAAGCATCGCACAGATTGTGCGGACGCTTCAGCTCGCCGCAATTGGGGCATTCCTGGAATGCGGCCGGCTTGAGCGAGTCGTGGCTGCGGCGCATGCCGCGCTTCGACGGGGATGTTTTTCTTTTGGGGACAGCCATTTCGGCACCTGCTAAATCTGTTTTTTACGAACGCCTCAACGCGCACCTAAGCCCAGTGCCGCGAAATGGCAACGGGCGCCCCCTTGAACAAGGCGGTATCCCGGATGCTAATTCGCTTGGCGGATTATGGACTCATGCGGTGCACGAGCGCGAAGCCAGCGCCTATAACGCCCCCAGCGCCAAGTGCAAGCCCCGGTTGCCACTCGCCCCCGCTTGCGGCAAGCCCGGCGCATCACGCTCAACTGGGGAAACCGACATGATGTTCCTGCCCGTCACGCTTACCATCGCCGCGGCTGCCGCGCTCCTCAACCTATGGCTGTCGATTCGCGTCGGGCGGATCCGCATGGCCGAAAAAATCTCGATCGGCGACGGCGGCAGCGATCGCTTGATCCGGCGGATGCGCGCACAGGCCAATTTCCTGGAAAACACGGGATTCGCGCTGGTCCTGATCGCGGCCATCGAAATGGCGGTGGGGACGTCGACGCTGCTATGGCTGACCGGCCTTGTCTATATCGTCGGGCGCATCTGCCACGCATTCGGCATGGACGGCGGCGCCTGGGTCAAAGGCCGCAGCATCGGCACCATCACGACGATGGCGATCCTGCTCGGCCTGGCCGGCTATGCGTTATACCTCGTCTACACCGGTCCGACGGCGCTCGAAGTGCCGGCACGCGCAGGCGATATCGCCTAGCGCGCGAGCACGCGGTCGCCGACGAACGGGTTGCTGGCCCGCTCGTGCGCGAACGTGCTCGGCTGGCCATGGCCGGGCAGGAAGGTCGTATCGCCGCCCAGCGGCCACAGTTTCTGCGTGATCGCGTCGAGCAGGTCCTGGTGGTTGCCCATCGGAAAATCGGTGCGGCCGATCGATCCCTGGAACAGCACGTCGCCGACGATCGCGAGCTTCGACGGCGCGTGGTGGAAGACGACGTGGCCGGGCGTATGGCCGGGACAATGAAGGACGTCGAGGACGAGGTCGCCGACCGTCACCTGGTCGCCGTCTTCGAGCCAGCGGTCGGGTTCGAACAGCTTGCCGGCAACGCCGTAATTGCGACCGTCGTCCTCGAGCCGGCTGATCCAGAAGCGATCGGCTTCATGCGGTCCTTCGATCGGCAGACCGAGTTCCTTGGCGAAGGTGCCAGCTTCGCCGCAATGGTCGATATGGCCGTGGGTAAGGAGGATCTTCTCCACCTCGACACCGGTCTGCTGCGCCGCGGCGCGCAGCTTGGCGAGGTCGCCGCCGGGATCGACGAAGGCGCCCTTGTTGGTGGCGGTGCACCACAATAGCGTGCAATTCTGCTGCAACGGTGTGACGGGGATGATGGCGGCCCTGAGCGGCGGCTGTGCGCGATCTGTCATCGTCCCGACATGGCGCTCGGCCCGCCTCGATGCAAGCCCGGCCCGGACGCGATTACCGCAGACGCATCGTGTCGCCCGAGACCGAAACATCGGACAAGCGCGACAGGAACGATTGGCCGAGCAAGACCATCGGCAGATCGCCATCGATCACCGCGCCGGGCACGTTGCGCCGTTCGATTCCTGCGAAAACGACCGAATCGAGCAACACCGGCTTGGTCCTGACCTGTCCCCCCGCAGTCCGGGCGGTGCCGGTAAATTCCTGCGGAAAAATCGAGATGCCCGCCGCGATCGCATCGTCGCGGTCGAGCACGACGAGGCTTGCCCCGCTATCGGCGATCATGGTGACGGCCGCGCCGTTGACGCTGCCCGGGGCGCTGAAATGCCCCGTCGGCGCGCGTGCGATCGTCGCCTCGCCCCCCGACTCCTGCGGCGCCGATCGTTGTGGATCGGTACCGCTGCCGGCGGCGGTCGGCGGCGGCGCGCGATCGGGCGTGCGATCGGTCCGCGGCGAGACCAGCAGGACGATCGCGACGATCGCCGCCGCCGCACCGAGGATCAGGCGCATCATCCGCCGCTTGCGCGCTCAGCGCAATTCAGGGGGAATGGGTCGATCGGTCGGCACGACCTCGTTCGGCAGTGCGCGTGCCTCGTTACGCGAGGGCGGCGGGCCGTCGTCCGGCAGCGCCTGCATATCGGGGACGAATGACGGCTGTTCGATCATTTGCGGATTATCGTCGAAAACGGGCGTAGGTATCGGCGCGGCGGGAGACGATTGGGCGGCATCAGGCACGCTTTGCTCGGGGAGCGCGGTCTCATCGGGTGCGGGAAGCGATGGCGCGAAAAACGCGACCGCGACGATCACCAAGAGCGCGAACATGCCGAATTGCTTGACCATGGCCGAACCCTAGGCCGGCAACGGTGGATATTGGGTAAACGCGGGGGGTCAGGAGGACGACAATCGCATCCAGCCTGGCACCGCCGACGACGCAATTGCGTCGATCCGGCGATGTTCGACCGACAGGCCGAGCGATGGGTAGGCAACCATCTGCCGCTTAGGATCGGCATCGGCGAGCGGAACCACGACGAGTCGGCGATTGACCTTTTGCCGCCAGTTCATCCGCGCGGTGTTTTCCTGACCGACATAGCAACCCTTGCCGAAGCTGACGCCGTTGAGCTCGGCGGCATTGGTTTCGAGCCACAATATGCGGTCATGGCCGAGTTCGGCCTGCCCCTCGGTCACGCCGAGCGCGAGGCGATGCGCGCGCCAGGAGGCCGAGGCATCGCCCGTTCCCGGCGGCGCCAGCCAGCGCGCACCCAGCGCGGCCAGCCGCGGGTCCGGGGGATGGCCCGCAGCATCGAGCGACCAGTGCACGGCGAGGCCGGCAGCCGGTCCGATCGCAATTTTTCGTCGCAGCCGGTAAAGCGTCAGGCGCCTGGCGAGGGCATCGGCATGATCCGCCTCGCAGTCGATCAACAGGGCGACGTTGCCCTCGTCGTCTTGCGGATCGGGCCAGACGATGAAGTCGAACAGCGCCTTGCCCTGCGGGCTGAGCAGCCCGGCCCAGCACGGCAGCGGTCCGGTCATGTCGTTGGTTACCAGTCCCTGCAGAAAACCGCGTACGTCCTCTCCCGACAGTCGAAGCAGCGCGCGGTCGCAAAGGGTGGTATCGGTCATGGCTCTTAGCTAGGGATTGCGGGGCCATAGCGAAAGGCAACGACGAGAAAAACCCCATGACCGACGCGATCACCATCCGCCGTCCCGATGACTGGCACCTGCATTTGCGCGACGGCGAGATGCTGGCAAAGGTCGTCCGCCATAGCGCGCGCCAGTTCGCCCGCGCCATCGTCATGCCCAACCTCGCCCCGCCGGTGACGACAAGCGACGCCGCGCGCGCCTATCGCGAACGGATCATCGCGGCGCTGCCTGCTGCGAGTGGCTTCACGCCGTTGATGACCGCCTATCTGACCGACGACAGCGACGCGGGCGATATCGTCGCCGGCGCCGAAGCGGGGGTATTTACCGCCGCCAAGCTCTATCCCGCCGGGGCGACGACCAACAGCGCCCAAGGCGTCACCGCGATCGCCAATATCCGCGGCGTCCTCGAAGCGATGGAGAAAGTAGGGCTGCCGCTGCTTGTCCATGGCGAGGTGACCGATGCGGATATCGACATTTTCGACCGCGAGGCGGTGTTCATCGACCGCGTGCTCGCCCCGTTACTGCGCGATATGCCCGGCCTGCGCATTGTCTTCGAACATGTCACCACCGCCGATGCGGTCGCCTTCGTCGACAGTGCCGACGCCGATATCGCCGCGACGATCACGCCGCACCACCTCCACATCAATCGCAACGCGATGCTCGTCGGCGGGATCCGGCCGCATGCCTATTGCCTGCCGGTGGCCAAGCGCGAGACGCACCGGCTGGCCTTGCGCAAGGCGGCGACCGGCGGCAGCCCGCGCTTCTTCCTGGGCACCGACAGCGCGCCGCACGAGCGCGCGGCGAAGGAATCGGCGTGCGGCTGCGCCGGGATATTCAACGCGCCCTTCGCGATCGAAAGCTATGCGCAGGTGTTCGACCAAGAAGCCGCGCTCGACCGGTTCGAGGCGTTTGCATCGTTGAACGGCCCCGCCTTCTATCGCCTGCCGGTCAATGAAGACCGGATCACGCTGCGCCGGGGCGAGACAAAAGTGCCCGATCTGATTGGAGACGTCGTCCCTTTCCATGCCGGCGACACGCTCGGCTGGACGCTCGACTAAACGCTGGTCGGCATCGCGCGGCGCGCCGATCGCCACGCATCCCAGCTATAGAGGACGAGCCCCGCCCAGATCAGCGGAAAGGCGATGAGGTGCGCGGTCGTCAACGCTTCGCGATAAACGAACACGCCGAGCACGAATTGGATCGTCGGCGCGAGATACTGGATGATGCCGAGCGTCGCCAGCTTCATCTTTTTGGCCGCGCTGGCGAACAGGACGAGCGGGATCGCGGTCACCGCGCCGCCGGCGATCAGCAACAGGTCGATGTCGCGCGATTGGCCGCCGAATGCGCCGGCCCCGCCGATCGCGAGCCAGACGAGGAAGCCCAGCGCGACCGGGGAGAGGATTAGCGTTTCGGTCGCCATGCCGACCATCGGGCGGACGGGAGTCATTTTCTTGATCAGCCCGTAAGTGCCGAACGACGCGGCCAGCGCCAGGCTGACCCACAGGGTGCTCAACGCGCCGGCGGCAAGGACCGCAACCCCGATCGCGGCAAGCGCGATGGCGAAGAGCTGCGCGCGACTGAGGCTCTCCTTGAGCACGACATAGCCGAGGACGACGTTGAGCAACGGGTTGAGATAATAGCCCAGCGCGGCGGCGACGACATGGTCGTTGAACACCGCCCAGATATAGATCAGCCAGTTGATCGCGATCAGCAGCGCGGTCGCGCCGAGCGTGGCCATCGACCGGCGCGAGCGCAGGACCTCGCCGAGCTCGCGCAGCCGACCGCCGAGGGCAAGGATGACGACGAGCAGCAACGCGCCCCAGACGATGCGATGCGCGACGACCTCGAGCGGCGCGACCGTCGTCAGCGCCTTGAAGAAGATGGGCATCAGGCCCCAGGCAACATACGCGCCCAATGCCTGAGGCAGTCCGGTCAGTCCCGGTTGCGGCTTCGGTTCGGCGCTGGGAGCGTTGCCCGGCGCGCCCGCCTTTTCAGACAAAACCGCCGCCGAGCATCAGCCGCAGGATCGCGATGACGAGGACGACGAGGCAGAAATTGCGGCCGCCGTTCTTCGACGACAGCGCCCCGAGCCCGGCGCCGAGCACGGCGATCGGCAGGACGAACCAGTTGCCCCAGCCGAAAAACGGAATGGTCGAAGGAATCGCGAGGATCAACGCGACGATGCCGATGAAGATCGAGATGATGTTGAGCATGGCCCCCGCCTAGCCCCGCGCGGGGGCCACGCGCAAGCGGACTCTTGCCGCGCATCTCGTCGTCGCGATGCCACGGCTCATCGACGCTTGGACCGCCGTCTAGCTGAGGTTCAGGGACCGGCGGGCTATCTCGCCGTCATGACGCCGCGCCCGTTTCGCGACGGTCGGGTCGCAGTAGAGGAGACCAACGATGAAAAACGTCATGCTCGCCATCGCCGCCCTGGGCCTGACCGCCCCCGCGCCGGCCCTCGCCGATCCGCCCGACTGGGCACCGGCTTATGGCTATCACAAGCACAAGAAGCACAAACGTCACCGCGACGATCGCTATCGCGCGCGCTCGGACGACCGCGCCTATGCGCGCGGTTATCGCGATGCCCAGCCGCTCCGCTACAATACCCGGGTCTGGCGCGGCGACAACGGCCAATATTATTGCAAGCGCGACGACGGCACCACCGGGCTGATCATCGGCGGAGTCGTCGGCGGGTTGATCGGCAACGAAGTCGCCGGTCGCGGCGACAAGACGCTTGGTGCGATCATCGGCGCAGCCGGCGGCGCTATCCTCGGTCGCGCCATCGATCGCCGCGACAGCTATCGCTGCCGCTGACTACGCGGGGCTCTGGGGACGCATTTCCCTCCTGCCTTCGCAGGGCCCAGGTCGGGCGCATCCGGGATATCGGATCCCGGATGCGTAACCGCCCGCGCAGATATCCCCAAGACTGGCGATCCGTCCCGAATCGGGAAAAGCGCCGCGAGTAACCTCGTTCCCTAACGACTTGTTAACGATTGGCCGCCATGGCTAATGAAACGTTAAGGGAGTAATCGCCGATGCGCCGTCTGACCGGTTCTAGTTCGTCCAGCCTCGCGCTGGCTGCCATTGTTGTTCTGCCGATCGCGCTTTCCGCGTGCAATCGCACCGATGAGACGAGCGATGCGGGCAACCAGGCCGATCCGGCCGCGCGCGCCGCGCTCGAGGACCCGATCATGGTCGACCCGGATCTTGAGGGCCAGTCGAACCGCAACGCCGCCACCACCGGCAGTGCTCCGGCGAGCGGCGGCGTCCCGTTGTCGCGTCAAAAGGCCGTCGCCGAACAGGCGCAAAAGGATGCGACCAAGGCAGCCGGCGGCAAGCTGATGAGCGCGCCGGCCGCGACCGCGATGGCCGACGGCGAATGCGAAACCTGCAACGCCGACGAACCCGCGACGCTCGGCGCGATCGCTGCGAGCAACGGCGGCAAATGCGACGCCACGCTATCGTACGGCGCCGACTGGGCCAATCGCATGCCCCCTGCCTTTGCCGTCTATCCGCGCGCGACATTGCGCGAGGCCGCCGGAGTGACGAGCAGCCAGTGCAATGTCCGCATCGTCAATTTCCAGACCGGCGCGCCGCTGTCGGCGGTGATCGATTATTATTACACGCGCGCGCGCCGCGCGGGTTACAACGCCGAGCATACCGCGAAGGGGAAGGAACATTATCTCGGCGGGACGCGCAAAAGCGACGGCGCCGCCTATGTCGTCATCGTCAACGACAGCGACGGCCTGCGCGATGTCGACATCGTCGCCAGCAACGGCAGCTAGGCGCTCGATTCATGCGACAGCAAAAAGGCCGCTCCGTTGGGAGCGGCCTTTTTCATTGAAGCGCTGAGCGACGATCAGATGTCGTTGCCGAGCTTGCCTTCGACTTCGCCCTTGGCTTGCTGGGCTTCGCCTTTGACTTCCTGCTTCTTGCCTTCGGCGCGCGTTTCCGCATCGCCGCTCTGCTGCTTCAGGTTGCCGATGGCTTCGTTGGTGTTGCCTTTGACCTTTTCGGTGAATTCACCCATTTTAAATCTCCTGTGCTTGTCAGGCAGCGCGTCATGCGCTGTCGGAATAGGAACGGGCGAAGCGTCCTAATGGTTCCAGAAATTTGCGACTAACCGTTTGTCGCACAACAGTTTCACCGGCGTAACGACCAACCTAGATCAAGCCAGCGAGCGGACTCGACGGATCGGCGTACATTCTCCGGCCCATCCGCCCGGCGAGATAGGCGTCGCGCCCCGCCTCGACCGCGCGTTTCATCGCCCGCGCCATGCGGATCGGATCCTTCGCCTCGGCGATCGCGGTGTTCATCAGCACCCCGTCGCAACCCAGCTCCATCGCCACCGCCGCGTCGCTCGCGGTGCCGACGCCGGCATCGACGAGCACCGGCACGCCCGCGCCTTCGACGATCAGGCGGATCGTCACGCGGTTCTGGATGCCGAGGCCCGAACCGATCGGCGCGCCCAAAGGCATGATCGCGACCGCGCCCGCCTCTTCGAGCTGCTTCGCCGCGATCGGGTCGTCAACGCAATAGACCATCGGCTTGAACCCCTCGGCGACGAGCGTTTCGGTCGCCTTCAGCGTTTCGCGCATGTCGGGATAGAGCGTCCGCGCCTCGCCGAGCACTTCGAGTTTGACGAGGTCCCAGCCGCCCGCCTCGCGCGCCAGGCGCAGCGTGCGCACCGCTTCGTCGGCGGTGAAACAACCCGCGGTGTTGGGCAGATAGGTGACCTTCTTGGGATCGATGAAGTCGGTCAACATCGGCGCCTTGGGATCGCTGACGTTGACGCGGCGCACCGCGACGGTGACGATCTCGGCGCCCGACGCCTCGAGCGCGGCGGCGTTCTGCGCGAAATCCCTGTACTTGCCCGTCCCGACGATCAGCCGCGAGGTGAAGGTGCGGCCCGCCACGGTCCAGCGGTCGTTGTCCACAGGCTTATCCACAGCTGCCTTCGCCACGGCGTCCGCCATCATCCGCCTCCGACGAAGGTGACGATTTCGAAATCGTCGCCGTCCTCGACGATCGTATCGGCGAGCTTGGCGCGCGGAACGACGTCGAGATTGCGTTCGACCGCGACCTTTTCAGGCGCGAGGCCAAGCTCGCGCGCGAGATCGGCGACGCTCATCCCGACATGGACGCGGCGATGCTCGCCATTGACGCGGACGGAGATGGTATCGTCGGACACGGCGGCTGCTTTCCTTTGCGCGGGGGTCGAGCCCGCCATATAGGAAGGCTATGGCCGCCCCCGCAACCGCCCTGCCCGTGATTTTCGTGCTCAACGGCCCCAATCTCAACCTGCTCGGCGCGCGCGAACCCGAAATCTACGGCCATGACACGCTCGACGATATCGGCGCGATGCTCGTCGCGCGCGGCGGGGCGCTCGGCCTGGCGCTCGATATCCGCCAGTCGAACCACGAAGGCGATCTGATCGACTGGCTGCACGAGGCGCAGGCGAGCGGCGCCCGAGCGGCGATCCTCAATCCCGGCGGCTATACGCACACGTCGGTGGCGCTGCGCGATGCGGTGGCGGCGATTTCGACGCCGGTGTGGGAGGTGCATCTGTCCGATCCCGCGACGCGCGAATCGTTTCGCCATCGCAGCCTGATCGCCGACGTCGCGGCCGGACGGGTCAGCGGCAAGGGTGCCCGAGGCTATATCATCGCTCTGGACGAGATTGCGGGCGCCTGTTAGCCGCGAGCGCAACAGGCAACGAATGTCGCCGACCACGCGTTGAGACACTACGAAGCCGGAACGAACAGGAAGAATTATGTCCGATAGCAAATCGTCTTCGCCCACCGCCGCACCCGGCAAGATGCAGGTCGACGCCGCGCTTGTGCGCGAATTGGCCGAGCTGCTGGGCGAAACCGGCCTCACCGAAATCGAGGTCGAGGACGGCACGCGCAAGATCCGCGTCGCGCGCGGCGGCGGCATCGCCCCGGTTCAATACCAGGCCGCCCCGGCAGCGGCGCCGGCGACACCGACCGAGACCGCTGCAGAGCCTGCCAAGGGCCATGCCGATGCGGTCAAATCGCCGATGGTCGGCACCGCTTATCTGACCCCCGAGCCCGACGCCGCGCCGTTCAAGGCGATCGGCGACACGGTCGCCGCGGGCGATACCGTGCTGATCGTCGAGGCAATGAAGGTGATGAACCCGATCGTCGCGCCCAAGGCGGGCACGCTGAAGGCGATGCTGGTCGAAAGCGGATCGCCGGTCGAGTTCGACCAGCCGCTGTTCGTCGTCGCCTGAGCGGGGCCGACGGCATGAGCTTTGAAAAACTCCTGATCGCCAATCGCGGCGAGATCGCCCTGCGCATTCACCGCGCCTGCCACGAAATGGGCATCAAGACCGTTGCGGTCCATTCGACCGCGGATAGCGACGCAATGCACGTCCGCCTCGCCGACGAGGCGATCTGCATCGGCCCGCCCTCGGCAACCGACAGCTATCTCAACATTCCGGCGATCATCGCCGCGGCCGAGATCAGCCACGCCGACGCGATCCATCCCGGTTACGGCTTCCTCAGCGAGAACGCGCAGTTCGCCGAGATCGTCGAGGCGCACGGCATTGCCTTCGTCGGTCCCAAGCCCGAACATATCCGCATCATGGGCGACAAGGTCGAGGCCAAGCGCACCGCGGGCAAGCTCGGACTGCCGCTCGTTCCCGGCTCCGACGGCGTGATCGAGGACATCGTCGAGGCGCGCAAGATCGCCGCCAGGATCGGCTATCCGGTGATCGTCAAGGCCGCCTCGGGCGGCGGCGGGCGCGGGATGAAGGTCGTCGCGTCCGAGGACGAACTCGAAAGCCTGATGAGCCAGGCACGTTCGGAGGCCAAGGCGGCATTTGGCGACGCCACCGTCTACATGGAAAAATATCTCGGCGATCCGCGCCATATCGAATTCCAGGTGTTCGGCGACGGCGAAGGCAACGCGATCCATCTCGGCGAGCGCGACTGCTCGCTCCAGCGGCGCCACCAGAAGGTGCTCGAGGAAGCCCCCTCGCCCGTCATCTCGTCCGAAGAGCGGATGCGCATGGGCGAGGTCTGCGCCAGGGCGATGGCCGACATGGGCTATCGCGGCGCGGGGACGATCGAATTCCTATACGAGAACGGCGAGTTCTTCTTCATCGAGATGAACACCCGCCTGCAGGTCGAACATCCGGTGACCGAGATGATCACCGGCGTCGATCTCGTCCGCGAACAGATCCGCGTCGCAGAGGGCAAGCCGCTGTCGGTCGCGCAGGCCGATATCGAGTTCAAGGGCCACGCGATCGAATGCCGCATCAACGCGGAGGATCCGCGCACCTTCGCGCCATCGCCCGGCACCGTCACCGACTATCATGTCCCCGGCGGGATGCACGTGCGCGTCGATAGCGGCCTCTACCAGGGCTATCGCGTCCCGCCCTATTACGACAGCATGATCGCGAAATTGATCGTCTATGGTCGCAACCGCGAAGGCTGCCTGATGCGCCTGCGCCGC
>JAACTG010000072.1 GCA_009993585.1 Sphingomonadales bacterium | reverse complement strand
GCGGTAAGCTCCTCGGCGACCCTCGCGGCGAGTTCGCCGCTCAGCCCGCGCTCGACATAGATGTTCGTCAGCTCGCGCAACTCGGCCTCGGGCGTGGCGGCGAGCTCGGCGCGTTCGCGCGCCAGATCGGCCTGTTCGGTATCGGCCTGCGAACTCACCGAGACATATTCGCCCGCCGCCATCGACATCGCGCCGGCGACCAGCCCGGCCGCCCCGGCGATCAGGATATCGCCGCGCGCCGCCGAGGCGGAGGCGACGCCGACGATCAGGCTCGCGGTCGACACGATCCCGTCATTGGCGCCGAGCACGGCGGCGCGGAGCCAGCCGATGCGCGTCACGCGATGGCGCTCGGCGGCGAGATGGGCGCGCGCCATGCTCAGTCCTCGTGCGCCAGCAGCAGGGGCACCTGGCTGTGTTTGAGCAGGCGTTCGGTCGTGCCGCCGAACAGGCGTTCGCGCAGCGGCGCGTGATCGTACGCACCCATGACGCACAGCGATGCCCCCAGCATCTCGATCTCGTCGAGCAGGTACGTCGAGACCGGGAGCGTGGGGCTTTCGATGATCCTGACGTCGGCAGCGATATCGTGGCGCGACAGATATTTCGCCGCCGCCGTCGCATCGGCAAGCGCGCCATGTTCGGTAACCGACAATAGGGTGACCGTCGCGGCCATGCGCAGCAGCGGTAGCGCCGCTTGCAAGGCCTGGTTGGCCGAACGAGAGCCGTCCCATGCGACCAGCGCAGGCCCGCGCGGATCGAACGACATGGCGCTTGCCGGCACTGCCAGCAGGGGAATGTCCTGTTCGCGTGCAAGCCGTGCCGGCAGGTGCAGATCGCTGCCCGCCCGTTCGAACGGCGTCGTGTTGACCACGATCAGGTCGATGAGTCCGCTCGACCGCTCGATGCTCGCGGCGAAATCGCCATTGTCCTCGATCCAGTCAAAGGGCAGCCCCTCGATCGCGAGCCGCTTCACGACCTTTTGGCGATTGGCGCTGCGCTGTTCGGTTTCTTCGACGAACATGATCCCCGATGAGAATCCGCTGTATTCCTCGGCGACGACGATGGGAAAGTCGAAGACGTCGAGACAATAGAGATGCCCGTCGAGAGCGCGGACCGCGTCGAACGCACATTGGAGCCGCGACTCCTGTCCTTGGTCGTCGTGCACCGTTACAAGTACGTTCTTCATGGTCCTGACCTCCCGACGGGCGGGGCGACGCTTGCTGGAGGGAAAGCGCCGCCCAATGAGTCTGGCGTGCGTCAGCCGACGACGATGTTGTCCTCGATACGGTCCGATGACGGTGCCGCGATCATGCGGAGCAAGCGGCGGGGTTTGAATCAGGAATTGTACTAGGGGCGCCCGCGTCGGCGGCGACGGTCCCGCAGCGACCGCAACTCCGTAAGAATCCCAATGCCGGGAAACCTGCCAGAGACTTAGACTGCGATCACCACCCAGGAGGAGAAGGATTGATGCAGTGGCAATCTGTGCGGCTCGAACTGGCGCGCACGCCCGACTTTCCGGACGGATCGGCATCGCGCGCCTATCTCGTTCACCTGCCGCTCGACGACGACGGCGGAGTCGATCTCGACGAGCTCAAGAAATCGCGCGCATCGGCGACGGTCCGGCGGTTCTGGCCCAACGAACGCGATATATCGGGCTATGTGATCCCGACGGGCACAGGCTGGGCCTTTTCCTATCGCATCGGCGACGATGACGACGAACAGCTCTACCACCTTGAAAGCCATCGTATCGCACCGGGCGAATATCTGACCTTGCGCGAACCGGACGGCGGTTCGTTGCCGTTTCGCGTCGCGCAGATGACGCCGCTCCCCGGAACCGGCTAGTCCGCCTGCTCGGCGGCGAACGCGATCCTGAGCGCGTCGGACAGGCTGTGCGCGCCAAGCTTTTCCATCAGATTGGCGCGGTGGACCTCGACCGTACGCGGGCTGATGCCGAGATCGTACGCGATCGTCTTGTTGGGATGGCCGTTGGCGAGACCGTCCATCACCTCGCGCTCGCGCGGGGTCAGGGCATTGAGCAGCAACCTCGCTTCCGCGGCCTTGCGTTTCGCCCGTTCGCCGTCGTCGAGGCGATCGCACGCGTGGCCGAGCGCGGCGAGCAGGTCTTCGCGCCGGTAGGGCTTTTCGAGAAAATCGACGGCGCCAGCCTTCATCGCCCGGACCGCCAGGCCGATATCGCCATGGCCGGTGACGACGATGACCGGAAAGGTCAGCCCGCGCTGTTTCATGATGCCCTGCACCTCAAGCCCGTCGCGGCCCGGCATCCGGATGTCGAGCAGCACGCACCCGGGCGGCAACGACCCGGCCTCCTTGAGGAATTCATCGCCGCTTTCGAAGGCGCGCGACGGCAGACGCTCGGTATCGAGCAGGAATTTGAGCGAGCGCCGGACCGCCGCGTCGTCATCGACGATGTAGATGCACCGTGGCTCGGTCATGATCCCTCCTGCGTTTCGAAACGCGGCAGCGTGAAATGGAACGCCGTGCCGCCGATCGGCGACGGCTCGGCCCAGATGCGCCCGCCATGCGCATCGACGATGGTGTGGCAGATCGACAGGCCCAGCCCCATGCCCGACGGCTTGGTCGTTTCGAACGGCTGGAACAGGCGCCGGGCGATGCGCGGCTCGAGCCCCGGCCCGCTGTCGGCAACGACGACTTCGGTCATCTGGTCGTCGGTCGCCCGGGTCATGATTTCGATGGTCTTGCTGCGCGTGTCGGCCATCGCCTCGGTCGCGTTGCGCAACAGGTTGACGAGCACCTGCTGGATCTGGACGCGGTCGGCGAGCACGTCCTCGGCCGCCTCGTCGAACCGGACCGACAGCGCGACCCCCGTTCCGGCGCCGTCGGCCAGCGCCAGCGCGATCGCCTCCTCGATCACATGACCGATCCGTGCATGGACCCGCTCGGTTTCGCCATGCCGGATGAACTCGCGAAGATGGCGGATGATATCGCCCGCCCGGATGACTTCGTCGGCGCACAGCGCCAGCGCCTGGCGCACGTTCGAAGCCTCGCTGTCGCCCCGCTGCGCCAACAGCGACGAGGCGGCGTCGACGTAATTGGTGATCGCCGCGAGCGGCTGGTTGAGCTCGTGCGCGATCGAGGTCGCCAGCGTTCCCATCTGCGAAATGCGCGCGACGTGCGCGAGTTCGGCCTGCAGCACATGCAGCCGCTTGGTCGTCTCGGCGCGTTCGGTAAGGTCGCGGATGAAGCCGGTGAAGACGCGCGCGCCCTCGACCTCGGCCTCGCCGATCGACAGGTCGATCGGAAAGGTGACACCGTCGCGGCGGCGCGCGCTGGTCACGCGGCCCTTGCCGATGATGCGCGCCTCGCCGGTCTCCCGATAGCGTTCGAGATAGCCGTCGTGCCGTTCGCGATCGGGCGAGGGCATCAGCGTATTGACGTTCTCGCCGATCAACTCGTCGGAATCGTAGCCGAACATTTTCTCGGCGGCATGGCTGAAGGCCAGGATATGACCGGTCTCGTCGATCACGATCATCGCATCGGGGACGGTGTCGATGATCGACCTGAAATAGATGTCGTCGCGAAACCTGTGCTTCATGGCGCCGGCAGCCGATGCACGTGACGCCGCGTCCGTTGTCGCGCGCGCGTCCGATCGGGCTGCTTTCGTGTCAGGCATAATGCTTCCCTGCGTCGCCTTGGCAGGACGCTAGCATGAGGCCGGACCGCAGTCACAGTGCTAAATTCCCGGCAGGCGCATCCGTCGCATGAGCATCCCGGCGCTGGCCGCGGTCAGCGCGGCAGGGCACGGATCAGCAGGTCGAGCGACGTCTGCTCGAGCATGAGGTCGGCAAAGCTGTCCTTCCACGCGAGCGCGAAGCCGCTGCGGGCATGCGTGGCGATCGCCAGCAGGTCGGCGTCGATCGCCTCGAACGCGGTCATCACCGCGGTCATCGGGTCGCTGCGCAGCGCCGCCCCGTGGATATGGACGTTGCGCAGCCTGCTCGCCGCCGCCCGGTGCGCGATCAGCTCCTCGATCCGGCGGCGTTCGTCGCTCGCCCCCGCCCGGTCGCGATGCGCCGGCAGCCAGGCATGCACCGCCAGCACCTCGTGGATCGACGCGATCGACTCTGCCAGCGCCAGCGTTTCATCGACAGCCTCCGCACCCCCGATCGCCGCGACCAGCCGGCGATACGGCCTCGCCGGGTCGTTGCGGACGACGAGAACGCCGCGCTCGGTGGTGCGGATGAGCCGCTCGACCGTCGTCCCGAACAAACCGTCGCGCATACGCATCGCACCATGGCCCCCGACGACGACGAGCCCCGCGTCGCCATTTTCGGCCGTCCGGGCGATCTCGGTCGCGCGATCCCCCGACGCGATCTCCACCGCCAGCTCGGTCAGCGTCGGATAGCGTTTCGCCCCGGTCTCGAGAATATCGCGCAGTTCCTCGCGCAGGATCGCCCGGTCTGGATCGAGCAGGCGATTTTCGGTGACATGCACCAACGTCACCTTGGCGCGGTCGAGAGCCGCGAGCGACAGCCCGCGCTCGAGCGCCCGCGCGCCCGATTCGGTGAGGTCATGGGCGATCAGGATGCGTTTCATGGCTGCAGCGCCGAGACGATGAGCAGCCAGAATTCGCGATTGCTGGCCCACGCCGCCACGATCGCCGCAACGAGCATTCCGCCGATCACCAATGAGATCGTCCCCGCCCGAAGGCCAAGAAACGGGCGTGGCGAAGCCCGCCGCGAACGTCCGCGCGATCTAACGAACCGAACGGGAAACGATTGAGCCTGCATAGGTGCCTCGTCGCAGAGAGTTGCGCGACCACCTTCGCCGCGGCCCGGCAGGGAGGCTATTGGGAATAGTCCTTAGCGGATGGCGCGCCCGTCCGGCAGGCGCGCCTGCGTATTATCCCCAATATTGCCCCTCCCCGCTTCGCTCTAGGCATGGCGCAAGGTGCAACGATTGCGCGAGGTGCATGATGAAATCGGTCCTTCTTCACGTCGAGGACGACGACACGCTCGAGCCGAGATTGCAGGCCGCGCTGGCAGTAGCCCGCGCGAGCGGCGGTCACCTCAGCTGCCTTCATGTCACCCCGGTCAGCGCCTATGTCGCGTTCGACGGCTTCGGCGGCGTCTTCGTCATGAGCGAGGTCGTCGCCGCGCTCGAAGACAGCGCGAGCGCGCTCCGGCGCAAGGTCGAGGAGCATCTCGCCAGGGAGGACGTCTCGTGGGACTATGAAGAGGTCACCGCCGACCCTGCACACGCCGTTATGCAGCGGGCGGCGCTCGCCGATATCCTCGTCAGCGGACGTGACGGCCATCGCGGCGCGCCGGCGATAAAATCCGCGGGCCTGATCGGCGATCTGTTGCAGAAGGTCCGCATTCCCATTCTCCTTCCCGCCAACGACGGGTCTCCGCCCGACATGAAGGGCACCGCGCTGATCGCCTGGGACGGGAGCTACGAGGCGGCGAATGCGGTCCGCCAGTCGCTGCCCCTGCTCAAGCTCGCCGGCGACGTCCGGGCGATCCACATCGAAAAGCAGGACGACGGGCGGTTTCCGTCGACCGCGCTGATGGAATATCTGTCGCGCCACGACGTCTCTGCCGAACTGCAGCTGGTCGCGCGCGGCAGCCACAGCGTCGGCGAAACCATCGTCGACCAGGCCCGGCGGATCGGCGCGGCCTATGTCGTCCTGGGCGGCTATGGCCACAGCCGCGCGGGCGAGGCCGTCTTCGGCGGCGTCACGCGCGAATTCCTGAAGGACAGTCCGATTACGCTCATCCTCGCGCACTGAGCGCGCGCTTCATCCCGCCGAGCACTCGGACTCGAACGGCGCCGCCACGGCGACCGAGGCGCGCGAACGGGCCGCGTCGCGCCGATAGACGTCGGGATAGAAGACCAGGCGGCCATCGGCATCGGCAAAGGCGGTGAAATATCCGACCACGACCGGGATCGGTGCGGCGAATTCGAGCCTGGTCGTCTCCCCGCTGCCGAGCGCTTCGGCGACCCGCCGCCGGGCGTCGTCATCGCCGCCGAGCAGCGTTGCGGCAAATCCCAGCGCATCGTCGACGCGGATGCAGCCGTGCGAATAGCTGCGCACCGGCTTGTCGAACAGCGACTTGGACGGCGTATCGTGGATGCCGATGCTCTGCGGATTGGGCATGTCGAGCTTCATCAGCCCGAGCGCGTTGTCGGGGCCGGGACGCTGGCGATAGCGGGTTCCGATCTTCACATAGCCGCGCCGCGCCGCCTCGCGCGGGCTGCGCGCGACGATCCGGCCGACGCTTTCGCGTACGATGCTGGGCGGAACGTCCCACCAAGGATTGACGATGGCGCCGCTCGCGACGGTCGTGAATTCGGGCGTCTGGGTCGACGGCTTGCCGACGATCGCGCGCCAGTGGCCCTGGAGTTCGCCATGGTCCCACAGCGAAATCTCGAACGCGGGGATGTTGACGAGCAGATAGCGCGCCTGCGGGTCGAGGTCGATCGCGCGCCAGCGGGCGATGCTGTCGTGGATGGCGATCCGGCGGCCGGCGTCGGCTTCGCTATCGAGCGCCGCGGTCAGCGCGACGATCTGCGGATGGAGCTCGCGCGATTGCGACCCCGCCGGCGTCGCGACGCCGATCGCGACCAGCATCGCGAGCATCGCCACGACCGCCTTCCAACGATCTTTCCACGTGCGGATCATGCGGCTTCCTTCGTCTTGGTGATCTTGAGCTTGCGCAGCCCCATCGCCTCGAGCGCGAGCCGTTCGTAGAACGGTTCGCTCTCGCCCTTGCGGATCTTGCGCAGGAAATATTTCTCGAACGCGACCTTGGCATAATGGACCCAGCGACCCTGCGCCGACCAGTTGACGTTGCGCGGCGGAATCTGCGGCTGGGCGACGAAGACGAAGCCGTCATCGCCGAAATCGGCGATGCACACGGCGTTCCACGTCGCCTCGGTCGACGGTTCCTCGCCGTCGAGCATGGCCGAGATGTTGGCGGTGATCGCGGTCACCATGCTTTCGATCATGAAGCCCGTTTTCGGCACGCCTACCGGCACCGGCGTCGGCCCCGTCGGCGCGATCGCGACGCATACGCCGAGGCCGAAGACATTGCCGTACGCCGGGTTACGCTGGTGCTCGTCGATGATGACGAAGCCCTTGGGATTGACCAGCCCGGCGATGTCCCTGACCGCCGGAATGCCGCGAAACGACGGCAGCATCATCGCGTAACCGAATGGCAGGTCGTGGCTGCTGCGCACCGCGCCATCCTCGCCGATTTGCTCGACATGCATCGTGCCCGCCGCGACCTTCGTCACCTGGGCATTGGTGATCCACTTGATGTGCCGGTCGCGAAAGGCGCTTTCGATCATCGTCTTGGTATCGCCGACGCCGTCGAGGCCGAGATGGCCGATATAGGGTTCGGACGTGACGAAGGTCATCGGCACCCGATCGCGGATCTTGCGGCGCCTGAGCTCGGTGTCGAGGATCATCGCGAATTCGTACGCCGGGCCGAAGCACGATGCGCCCTGCACCGCGCCGACGACGATCGGTCCGGGATCGGCGGCAAAGCGGTCGAACGCCGTCGCCGCCGCAGTGGCGTGATCGGTCCGGCAGATCGACTGGGTGTGCCCGCCATCGGGGCCAAGGCCCTCGATCTGGTCATAGGCAAGCTCCGGCCCGGTCGCGATGACGAGAAAGTCATAGGCGAGGCTGGTGCCGTCGTTGAGTTCGATGCAGTTTTCCTCCGGATGGACGCGCTTCGCCCCCACCGAAGTGAACGCGATCTTCTTGCGTGCGAAAATCGGGGCAAGGTCGACCTGCACCTCGTCCGCCTCGCGCCAGCCGACCGCAACCCAGGGATTCGACGGCAGGAACGAAAATACGGCGCTGTCGGAAACGACGCTGACGCTCGCCCGTCCCTCCACCGCATCGTGGATTTCATATGCGGCGATCGTCCCGCCGAGGCCCGCCCCGAGGATCACGATCCGGGGCAATGCGCTTTGGTCATCGGTCATCGCGTCTCTCCTTCTTGCGAGAGCTTGCCGCAGCGCCGTCCCCTCGCGGAATACGTGATGATACGAACGCGGCGCGAACGCCGGACAAATGCGCCCGGCCCGCTCGCCGCCTGGCTCGACCGTGTACCCGGGGCGGGATCCGTCCTCTACGGACTGTTGCGTATGGCCATCGGGCGCCGCGGGATGATTAGATCGAACGACAAGGAAGGAGGCTGGCCCATGACGATCGACGCCGAACTGCAGATGGCGATAGACCAGGTCGACGACGTCGCGCGTGGAGAGATTGCGCGCCCCGTCGTCCGGACCTTTTTCGACGAGGCGACCTTTACCGCGACGCATGTCGTCCACGATCCCGATACGCGCAAGGCGGCGATCCTCGACAGCGTGATGGATTTCGACGAGGCATCGGGCCGCACGTCGTTCGCCTCCGCGCAGCGGATCGTAGACTATGTGGAGGCGGAAAAACTCGTCGTCGAATGGCTGCTCGAAACGCATGCCCATGCCGATCACCTGTCCGCCGCGCCCTGGCTGCAGGACCGGCTCGGCGGAAAGCTCGCGATCGGATCCGAAATCCGCACCGTCCAGGGCGTGTTCGCAAAGCTGTTCAACGAAGGGCCGGACTTTGCGCGCGACGGGTCGCAATTCGACCTTCTGTTCGACGACGGCGACGACTTCTCGCTCGGCGACATCCCCGCCGTCGCCCTGCATGTCCCCGGCCATACGCCCGCCGACATGGCCTATCTGATCGGCGACGCGCTGTTCGTCGGCGACACGATGTTCATGCCCGATTACGGCACCGCGCGCGCCGATTTTCCCGGCGGCGACGCGCATCGGCTCTATCGCTCGATCCGCCGGC
Source organism: Sphingomonadales bacterium (assembly GCA_009993585.1). Classification (GTDB taxonomy): domain Bacteria; phylum Pseudomonadota; class Alphaproteobacteria; order Sphingomonadales; family Sphingomonadaceae; genus Flavisphingopyxis. The sequence goes on along the minus strand of JAACTG010000072.1, from coordinate 7,087 downwards.
TGTTGCGCCTGCCCCCGGCGACGCGCGTCTTCCTGTGTCACGATTACAAGGCGCCGGGCCGCGACGCCTTTGCCTGGGAAACGACGATCGGCGCCGAACGCGATGGCAACGTCCATGTCCATGACGGCGTCGGCGAAGAGGAGTTCGTCGCGATGCGCACCAAGCGCGACGCGACGCTGGGGATGCCGCGCCTGATCCTGCCTTCGATCCAGGTCAATATGCGCGCCGGCCATCTTCCCGATCCCGAAACGAACGGCCAGCGCTATCTCAAAATCCCGATCGACGCGCTATAACGCCACGCGGCCGTCGCTAGCCGCTCCAGCCAAGGTAGCAATCCAATGACCATCACCCCTGTCAACGACCGCCTGTCGGTATCGCCGCAAATTGCGCCGGGCGACGTCGCCGAACTGCATCGCGCGGGATATCGCTGCATCGTCAACGCCCGGCCCGATCACGAGGAACCGGGCCAGCCCGACTCGGCCGCACTCGCCGCCGAAGCCGCCAAATGGGGCCTCGACTATCGCCATGTCCCCATCGTCCCTGGCAAGATGACCGACGACCAGGCGCGCGCGTTCGGCGACATCGTCGCTGCGGCGCACGGTCCGGTGCTCGCCTTCTGCCGCACCGGCAGCCGCGCGGCCAAGGCATGGGAGCGCAGCCAGGAGCTGGGCGCAGCATGCGGCTGAGCATCGCCGCCCGGCGTTCGATCGACACTCCGCAACAAGCGCCATGACCGCGATGGCATCGGCGACGCCCTATCTCATCCTCTTCGCCGTCGTCCTGGCGATCAACCTCCTGCCCGCGTTCGGCCCGCCGACATGGTCGATCATCGTCCTGTTCGGCCTGAATACCGATTTGCCGGTCGCCCCCACCGTCCTCGCCGGCGCGGTCGCCGCGGCCTCGGGGCGGTTCCTTCTCGCCACCGCTTTCCGGCTGCTCGGCGAACATGTTCCCGCCAAGGTTCGCAGCAACCTGGCAGCGGCGCGCGCGGCGTTCGAGCGCAACCGCCGCAACGGCACGCTGGCCCTGATCGTGTTCGCGCTGTCGCCCGTGCCGTCGGCCCAGCTGTTCGAAGCCGCAGGGCTGGCGAACGTAAGGCTGGCCCGCTTCACGATCGCCTTTTTCCTCGGCCGGATCGTCTCCTATTCGATCTATGCGCTGACTGCGAAGGGCCTCCACAGGTCCTCGCTCGGACAGCTGGTGTCGGACACGCTGACCAATCCCGTCGGCATCGCGATTCAGATCGCCATGATCGCCGGGCTGGTCGTCCTCGTCCGGATCGATTGGCAGCGGTTTCTCGATAGGCGCCCCTCCGGGCAGGAATCGACCCGATGACGCGAGCCCTGCCGACCCGGCCCTCCCCGCCTATTCGCGCTTCAGGTCGAGGTCGTGGAAATCGTATGAAAAGTCGGTGATGTCGCTGATCGCCTTCATCTTCATCGCCACCGCCTTGCCGTCCTCGACGGTGAAAGTAACGAAGGCGTCGGCCTTCATCGTCTTGTCGGGCCAGATCGCGGCGAAAGTGTCGCCATCGAACGGAGTCAGCGGGCCGTCGAGCAGGGTCGAGCGCCCCATGTCGATGAACAGCCCCTTGCCGCGCCGGCTGATCGTCACCGTGCCGTACCACGGATCGCGATAGGTGCCGACATAGGCGTCGAGCGGCAGCGTCGGGCGCGCGGCGTCCTGGGGCGGCGCGACCGCATCGCCGAGCGCGGCGACCGCCTCGGCATTGGCCTTGGCGCTGCTTTCGATCGCCATGCCGATGACGTCGGCGTCCTGCTCGCCGTCGGCGAGCGCGTCGCCGATGTGGCGCGTCCACGCGCCCGCGGTGCTCATGTAATCGTTCGACGACGCGAAGATGACGGTCTTTTTCGCGGGCAGGATGATGAGGTTGCTCGTCACGCCCGGCGCGCCGCCCGAATGGTAGACGACGGGCGTGCCTTCGGTGGTCGAAAGGAACCAGCCGAGGCCGTAAAGGACGAGACTGCCCTTGCCCGTCGCCGGCGAGATCGTCGTCGAGACGGGGGTCGTGCCGGTCCACAGCGCCTTGGCCTGCTCCTCCGACAGCAACCGCTTGCCGTCGGCCGCGACGCCGCCGTCGAGCCAGAACTGGCCCCATTTCATCATGTCGCCCGAGCTGCACCAGATGCCGCCCGCCGCATTCCAGGTCGCGGAAAAGGTCATGCGCTTGTCGATCGGCGTGCCGTGCGTATCGGCGGCGGCCCGCTCATGGCCGGTGGCGAACGACTGGCCGGGCCGGATCCGCGTCATGTCGGCGGCGCAATCGTTCATCGCGATCGGCGCGAAGATGCGGTCGGTGATGAAATCGGTCCAACTCTTCCCCGACACCCGCTCGACGATCTCGCCGGCGACGATGTAGAGCAGATTGTCATAGGCATAGCCGTCGCGAAACCCCGTCGTCGGACGCAGATATTTGAGCGTGGCGATGACGTCGTCGGGGCTCGCATTGCCGTCGGGCCAGATCGTCAGATCGCCCGCGCCGAGCGGCAGGCCCGACCGGTGGGTGAGCGCGTCGCGGACGGTGAAATGTTCGCTGACCCACGGATCGTACATCGCGAATTCGGGGATGTATTTGCGCACCGGGTCGTCCCAGCCGAGTTTCCCCTCGTCGACCAGCATCGCCAGCGCGGTGGTGGTGAACGCCTTCGATATCGAGGCGATCGGGAACAGCGTATCGGGCGTGACCTGCGTCGGCTTGCCGTCCTCGATGCCGCCCAGCGCGCCCGAATAGACGATCTTGCCGTCGATCGAGACGGCGGCGGTCATGCCGGTGGCGTCGAGTCCGTCGAGGATGCGTTGCGCCTGGCCCGCATAATCGGGGATCGCGGCATCCTGCGCCTGCGCCGGGACCGTCGCCAGTGCGCCCAGCGCCACGGCGCCCAAAATCTGCCATTTCATCATCGCTCTCTCCCGTTCCGGGCATTGGTCTAGGCGAGCGCGGAAACGCGGCCAAGGGTAAAATCGAGCGCGCGCGATCTGCGATCCGCCGCGGCTTGTGGCGCCCCTCGCCATCTGGCAAGCACCCCGGATGGACGAACTTCGCCAGTACATCGCCGACTTTCGCGCCTTTGCCGGGCGCCGTTTCGGCAAGGCGGCGTGGCTCGTCGCGTTCGGCGCCTTGCTCGAAGGATTCGGCATCCTCGCGCTGCTGCCCTTTATCGCGGTAATGACGGGGGAGCCGGGGGGCGCGATGGCGCAGCACCTCCTCGACGGCTTCGTCTCGGTCGGGCTCGCCACGCGCGCGGCCCAGCTGATCGCGATCACAATCGTCTTCCTCGCCATCCTGGCCTTGCGCAATTACGTCATATGGCGTCGCGAGACGTTTCTGCAGGAGCTCCGCCTGGGGTTCGTCGACCATTGGCGCGAGCGGCTGTTTACCGCGATTTCTCGCGCCCGGTGGCAGGCGGTGGCCGGGCTGCGCCGGACCGATCTCGAACACGCCATCACCGCCGACGTCAATCGCCTTGCCGCGGGCAACGACAGGGTGCTCAAGGCCGCCGCCGCAGTCGCGATGATCGCCGTCCAGCTCGGAATCGTCGCGACGCTGTCGCCCGGCCTACTCGCGGTGACGCTGGCGCTGTTCGCGCTTGCCGGCGTCTTCGCGGTCCCGCTGGTGCGCCGCGCCGCCGCGCTCGGCCTCAGCCTGACCAAGTCGGGGCGCCGGATTCACGGCGTGCTCGGCGACTTCCTCGTCAGCCAGAAGCTGGCCCGGTTGCACAATGCGCAAGACGGCTTCCTCGATCGCTTCAATGTCGCGGTCGCGGAGGTTCGCGCGCAACAGGTCGAATTTACCGCATCGCAGTCCGCCGCGAGCGGCTGGTTCCAGTTCATCGCGGGCACCGTCGTCGTCGGCGTGCTGCTGGTCGGGTTCTTCGTCCTCGATACGCCGTTGCCGACGCTGGTCGTCACGCTGGTGGTCATGGCGCGCCTCGCCGCGCCGGTGCAGGCGGTCGTCCAGGCGGTGCAGGCGACCGCCAACATGCTGCCCGCGGTTGCCGCGCTGCGCGAAACCGAGGCCGAGTTGATCGCCAACAGCGAAACCGAGCGCAATATCGCCAGCGCGAGTGCGCGCGCCGGACGATCGGGGCCAGCCGACCTCGCCCTCGCCGACATCGTTTTCAGCCACCAGGGCCAGGCGAGGCCGTTGCTCGACGGCGTATCGTTGCGCATCGCGCCCGGCGAAACCGTTGCCTTGTGCGGGGCATCGGGCGCCGGCAAGACGAGCCTGCTCGATATCGTCGGCGGCCTGTGGCGGCCCGCCGGCGGGACGGTTCGCATCGACGGCAGGCTGTTGGCGGACCCGCAGGACTGGATTGCCTGGCGCGACGGGATCGCTTTCCTGCCGCAGGACCCCTTTCTGTTCGACACCAGCCTGCGCGACAATCTCGCCTGGTGCGCGCCCGATGCCGGCGATGACGAGATCGCCGAGGCGCTGCGTGTCGTCGCGGCCGACGGCATCGTCGCCGGCCTGGCGCACGGTCTCGACACGCGCGCGGGCGAACGCGGCCAGGCGCTGTCGGGCGGCGAGCGGCAGCGGATCTGCCTCGCCGGCGCGCTGCTGCGGCGACCGCGGCTGCTGATCCTGGACGAGGCGACCAACGCGCTCGACCGCGCGCTTGAAGACGTCATCCTCGGCCGGCTGACCGCGATGCGCGATCGTTTCTCGATCCTGCTCGTCACGCATCGCAGCGAATGCCTGCGCCACGCCGAGCGGATCTACGACCTGGCCGACGGCCGCGCGGTCGAACGCAAGCCCGACTGAGCTCGGCCTGCGCGCGCCGCCTATCCGCTGGTGGCGACCGTTCCGAACCGCGCCGGGGCGACCGACACGAGCACCGCGCGCAACCCCATCAGCAACACGAACCACAGGGTGTCGTTGAGCGCGATCAGGCCGACGATATACGGTGTGAACGTCTCGAGCCCGCCGACGAACTGCGCGAGCACGAACAGCGAGGTTTCATAGGTCGCGAACGCCATTGCAAAGGCGATGATCAAGGCGGGCGCATTGGCCCAGCTATCGGCGCCGCTCGCGGTCCTGGCATAGGCGAAGCGCGCGACCAGCATCGCCGCGACGGTGCCGCCGAGCAGGGCGAAGCCCCAGCCGATCGAATCCTGCGTCACCGGATAATCCATCAGGCCGAAGCCGATCGCCTGGTTGCCGATCCACACCAGCATCACCGCCAGCATCGCGCGACGCGTGTCGAGCGTCACCGCGGCAACCGCGGCGGTCGCGGCAAACGGCAATACGCAGGCGGCGGCGGGCGATCCGGCGACGGTGGCGATCGCCAGCACGGCGGTCCACAGCATGGCCTGGTCGGGTTTCAACGTCGTCATGTCTTGCACTCCCTTGAACATTGCGGTCAGAACCGCGCCCTGATGCCGGCATAGACCGCGCGACCCGGCGTCGCGTAGCTGTAGACATCCTCATAATCGGCATCGGCGAGGTTTTCCACTCGCGCGATCAGTTCGGCGCGCTCGCCGAAGCGATAACGCACGCTGGCGTTGACCAGCAGATACGCGTCGAGCGTCACCGGCACTGGCACGTACGACGGATCGGTAAAGGCGACGTCGCGCTGGCGGCCGGTATATCGCGCGACCAGATTGGCGCCGACCGGTCCCTCGTCGGGCGCCCAGTCGAAGGCGATGCTGGCGACGTGGCGGGGGCGGCGCACTTCCTCGACCCCCGCCTCTCGCGCGTGCAGATAGGTATAGGCGCCGTCGATGCGAAAGCCGCCGCCGGGGCGCGCCTGCGCGGTCAGTTCAAGACCGCGTTGCCGCGACACGTCAGCGCGATTGCCCGGCGTACCGACGAAGCTGGGCGGCGGATAGGCGATGAAAATCTCGTCGGTCAGCCGGTTTTCGAACCACGTCGCGCCGAGGACGACGCGATCGCCGGCGAAGCGTTGCTCGACCCCGGCCTCCCAGCCGGTCGAGGTTTCGGGCGTCAGCCCCGGATTGCCGATGAACAGCCCGTCGAAATAGCTGTAGAGTTCGTAGAAGCCGGGATTCTTGACGCCGGTCCCGAACGCGGCGTGCAGCCGCGTCGCGGCGGCGACGCGCAGCGAGGCGTTGAGGCGGAAGGTGGTGACGTCGGCGAACGAACCGTTGACGTCGTGACGCAGCGCCGCGCCGATCACCGCGCGCGTGCCGATCGCCGCTTCATATTCGCCGACCAGGCCGAGATTGTCGAAATTGCGCCGCGCGGTCGAGGCGAAGCCGGTCGGATCGGTGTTGCGCGCGCTTTCGCGCTCGGCGTCGACGGCGACGGTCAGCCGGTGGCGCAGCGTTTGCGTCCCGAAACGTAGCGTGCTTTCGAACGAGCCCTTGGTGCGCGTGCCCTCGCTCCCCGAACTGCGCCCGCCGCTGGCATAGCCGTCACGGCTGCTGTCGGCGACCTGGACGGTCAGCGCATTGCTCCAGCGGCCATCGAGCAGTGCGACCTCGCCGCGCAGCAGCGCATAATGCCCTTCGTTCTCGAACCTCTGCCCCGGCGTGTCGACGATCAGGCCGAACGCGGGGCTGGCGGGATCGGCGTCGGGTGAATTGAAGTCGCCGGCGCTGTGCGCGTAGCGCAGCACGGTCGAAACGCGCGCGGCGGCGCCGATATCGACGCCCGCCTTCAGCGCGACGCTGCGATTGTCCGATCCCAGGTCGCGGGTGCCGCCGCGCGTGCCGGGGGTGCCGTCGCTGCGGTTCCAGCTTCCGGTCAGCGCGTAATCGAACGCGCCGCTCGTCCCCGCGGCGCGGACGGCGGCATTGATCGTCGCGAACGATCCGGCCTCGATCCGCGCGGCGATCCCCGGCGCCTCGCGCCCGCTCGCGGTGATGTACTGGACGACGCCGCCGATCGCGTCCGATCCGTAGAGCGCGCTTTGCTGGCCGCGCAGCACCTCGACGCGCGCGGCGGGATCGGCGAACAGCCCCGACAGGTCGAATTCTCCGGCGAACGGATCGGATACCTCGATGCCGTCGACCAGCACGAGGACGTGGTTGGCCTCGCTGCCGCGCAGGCGGATCTGCGTCTGGCCCGGCAGCGCGCTGACCGCCACGCCGGGAACGTCGCGGA
>JAACTG010000071.1 GCA_009993585.1 Sphingomonadales bacterium | reverse complement strand
GGCCTCTCGCTGGGCGGCAAGTCGCTCGACGTGCGCGTGTCGACATTGCCCAGCCGCGCGGGCGAGCGCGTCGTGCTGCGCATCCTCGACAAGGACCAGGCGGGGCTGTCGCTCGACCTGCTCGGCCTGTCGGGCCACGTCGAACAGGTGCTGCGCGAGGCGCTTGCCGAACCCAACGGCATCATCCTCGTCACCGGCCCGACCGGATCGGGCAAGACGACGACGCTCTATGCCGGTCTGCAGCAGCTCAACGATGGCAGCCGCAACATCCTGACGGTCGAGGACCCGGTCGAATATGCGATTGACGGCGTCGGCCAGACGCAGGTCAACGCCAAGGTCGGGCTGAGCTTCGCCGCCGGGCTGCGCGCGATCCTGCGGCAGGACCCCGACGTGGTCATGATCGGCGAAATCCGCGACCGCGAGACCGCCGAGATCGCGGTGCAGGCATCGCTGACCGGCCATCTCGTCCTGTCGACGGTCCATACCAACGATGCGCTCGGCGCGATCACGCGAATGCGCGACATGAAGGTCGAGCCGTTCCTGCTCGCCTCGAGCCTGCGCGCAGTGATCGCCCAGCGGCTCGTGCGCCGGCTGTGCCCCGCATGTCGCAAGCCGGTCCAGTCGGACAAGAGCGTCGCCGCGCTGCTCGGGTTCGACGCGGGCACGATCGTCTACGAGCCGGCGGGATGCGCCAAGTGCAACAATACCGGCTTCACCGGCCGGATCGGCGTGTTCGAGGCGGTGCGCGTCGATGCGACGATCCGCCGCCTGATCAACGACGGCGGCGACGAGGCGGTGATCGCGCGGCATGCCTTCGTCAACGCGCCCAATCTCGGTTCAGCCGCGCGCGCGCTCGTCAAAGCGGGCGAAACAACCGCCGAAGAGGCGATCCGCATTTCGCGCAGCGAGGACGCCGATGGCTGAGTTCGCCTATCTCGCCATCGACGCCAAGGGCCGCGAGAAACGGGGCCGGCTCAACGCGGTCGACGATCTCGGCGCGCGCGCCTCGCTCGAGGCGCGGCAGTTTTACGTCGTCAGGCTGGCGCCGGGCGGCGGCGCGAGCGCGACGGCGCGGCGCGGGCCGTCGCTGCTGTCGCGCCGCGGCCGGACCCTCAGCGCCAAGCAGCTGACGCTGTTCACGCGCCAGTTCGCGACGATCAGCCAGGTCAGCCCGCTCGAGGAGGCGCTGCGGACGATCGCGCGGCAGAGCGAACAGGACCATGTCCGCGCGATCGTCGCGCGCGTCGCCGACGGCGTCGTCGAGGGCCGCCGCCTCGCCGACGCGATGGCTCGCGAACCCAAGAGCTTCCCGCCGCTCTATCGCGCGATGGTCGCGGCGGGCGAAAGCTCGGGTTCGCTGCCCGACCTGCTCGAACGCCTGTCGCTGCTGCTCGAACGCCAGGCCGAGATGCGCGGCAAGATCCTTTCGGCGCTCGCCTATCCGATCGTCCTCACCATCGTCGCGATCGGCGTCGTCGCCGCGCTGATGATCGCGGTCGTGCCGCAGGTCGTCGAACAGTTCGACGATGTCGGGCAACAGCTGCCGTTGCTGACCCGGATCGTAATCGCGCTGAGCGATGCGCTGGCGGGCTATTGGTGGGCTATCCTCGGCGTGCTGGGAATCGCCGGGGCGGGCTTTGCCTATGCGCTGCGGCGCGATCCTGTCCGCCTCGCGTTCGATTCGATGCTGCTGCGGCTGCCGATGGTCGGCCGGCTGATCCGCGACCTCCACGCCGCGCGGATGGCGCGGACGCTGGCGACGATGATCGAGAGCCGGCTGCCGCTGATCGACGGGCTGCGGCTGACGACGCAGACGGTCCACAACCGCGCGCTCCGCAACGCGATGCTGGGGCTGATCGAGGCGATCCGGGGCGGCGGGAGCCTGTCGGGCGCGATCGGCCGCGCCGGCGTGTTCCCGCCGCTGCTCGTCTATCTCGCCGCGAGCGGCGAAAGCGCCGGGCGGCTCGACGCGATGCTGGCGCGGGCGGCCGACTATCTCGAGCGCGAATTCGACACGTTCACCGCGACCGCTTTGTCGATGCTCGAACCCGCGATCATCGTCGTGATGGGGGTCGTCGTCGCGACCATCGTCCTCGCGATCCTGCTCCCCATCCTGCAACTCCAAACCCTCATCGGAGGCTGATCCCATGCGAAGCCTAATCTTCCGTCTCTTTTTCGACCTGTCGCGCGACCGTCCCACCCTGCGCGTTGCCGCCGCGCGCGAACCGGTCGACGAAAACGGCTTCACGCTGGTCGAACTGATGGTCGTCATCGTCATCATCGGCCTGCTTGCCACCGTCGTGCTGATCAATGTCCTGCCGAGTCAGGACCGCGCGATGGTGACCAAGGCGAAGGCCGATATCGCGACGCTCGAACAGGCGATGGAAATGTACCGGCTCGACAACATGGCCTATCCCGCCGGCGGCGACGGCTTGCGCGCGCTGACCAGCCCGCCGCCGGGCCTGGCGCAGCCGGGCCGCTATCGCCCGGGCGGCTATATCAAGAAACTGCCCGACGATCCGTGGGGCAGACCCTATCAGCTGCAGGTGCCCGGCAAGACGGGCCCGTTCGATATCTTTTCGCTGGGGTCGGACGGCGCGCCCGGCGGCGAGGGCGATGCCGCCGACATATATTCGGGCGAAGGTTGAGGAGCGAGCCCGTGACTGGCCGCGCCGCCTTTTCCACCCCGCCGCCGTGCGTGATGGGGCCTCGCGCCACGGGGCGCTCCGCCGAACACGGCTTCGATTCTTGTGGGCGTTCCGCCGAACACGGCTTCACTTTTTCCGGACGTTATGCCGAACACGGCTTCACTTTGGTCGAACTGATGGTCGTGCTGACCGTCATGGCACTGATGGCGGGCGCGGTGGTGCTGACGATCGGGTCGCGCAACGGCGATGTCGCCGAAACGGCCGGCCGTTTCGCCAGCCGCATCGCCGCCGCGCGCGACGAAGCGATCGTCGGCGGTCATCCGGTGGCGGTCTGGATTACGCCGTCGGGATACGGCTTCGAACGCTATGCCGCGGGTCGCTGGCAGGCCTATGTGCAAAAGCCGTTCGAGGCGCGCGACTGGGGCCGGGGGCTGAGCGCGAGCGGCAGCGACGGGCGATCGCGCGTCGCCTTCGACACGATCGGCCTGCCCGACAGCGGCTGGATCGTGGCCGTCGGCGACGGCGACCGGCGCACGAGCGTCCGGCTGGCGGCTAACGGCGACGTGACGGTGGAATAGACTGATGACGCGTCGCACCACCGGTTTCGGTCCCTCTTTGCGTTCCGCCGAACACGGCTTCACGCTGATCGAGATGCTCGTCGCCTTGTCGGTCTTCGCGATCGCCGCGCTCGCGCTGCTGCGGCTCGATGCTTACGCGGTCGCCACCGCCGCCGACTTGTCGGGCAAGGCGGCGGCGCAGCTCGTCGCCGAAAACAGCGCGGCCCTAATCGCGAGCGATCCCGCCGCGCCGCTTCGCGGGGGCAGCCGCACGACGGTCGCCAATGGCGGCCGCAGCTTCGTCGTCGCGCAACGCGTTGCGCCGACCGACGATGCGCGCCTGGTACGCATCGACATCGCGGTGAGCGAGGTCGGCGGCACCGGCCGCGCTGGCCTGACGCTGGTCAAGCGCGTGTCATGACAGCGGTTCGCGATCCCTTTCCGGTGGCGCGCGAGGCGGGCTTCACGCTGATCGAGATGCTCGTCGCGCTCGTCATCTTCGCGATTCTGGCGGGGGCGGGGGTCGGGCTGCTCCGATCGAGCGTCGACACGCAATCGATCGTCGCGACCCGGCTCGCCGACGTGACCGCGATCGAGCGGCTGCGGCTGGTGCTCGCCGCCGATCTCGGCCAGGCGGTCGACCGCCCGACGCGCGGCGCGACGGGCGGCACCGTCGCCGCTTTCGTCGGCGACGGCGACCGTTTCGCGCTCGTTCGCGGCGGCGTGGCGAACCTCCAGGCGCAGCCGCGCCCCTCGCTCCAGCGCGTCGCGTGGCAGGCGATCGATGCGACGGTCGAACGCCGCGCCTTCGCCGCGCTCGATGGCGACGATGCCGGACAGCCCGCGGCGCTCGCGTCGGAAGTTGCCAGGCTGAGCTTCCGCTATCGCGGCGCCGATGGTGGCTGGCGGTCGAGCTGGCCCGGCGCCGGCGACCCGCCGTTGCCGCGCGCGGTCGAAACCTCGCTGCAACGCAACGACGAGGCCCCGCTGAAAATCGTGATCGCCCTGCCGTGGTCGCCGCTGCCCGCCGCCGCCGAAGCGGCGCAGCCATGACCCCGCCGCACGCCGAGCGCGGAGCCGCCTTGCTCACCGTCCTGCTGCTCGTCGCGGTGATGGCGGCGGTCGCGGCGACCGCGCTCGATCGCCTGTCGCTGGCGACGCGGCTCGCCGGCAATGCGGTGACGCTGGGCCAGGCGCGCGCCTGGCTCGGCACCGCCGAACTGCTCGCAACGACGCGGCTCGAGGATCTCGTCGCCGCCAGTCCGGGCGAGACGACGCTGGCTGGCGGCTGGCTGGGCGTCGAACGGACGATCGCGCTGCCCGACGGTGCCAGCGTCCGCGCGACGGTGCGCGACGGCGGCAACTGCTTCAACCTCAACAGCCTGGTTGAGGCGGCGCCCGACGGTCGGCTGGTCGCGCGACCGCGCGGCCGCGACCAGTTCGCCGCGCTGATGGTCCTGCTCGGCATCGATTCGGGCGCGGCGCTCGGTATCGCGGGGGCGACCGCCGACTTTATCGACGGCGACAGCGTCGTCGGCCCGGCGGGGGCGGAGGATGGCGCCTATGGCGGACGCGGCGGCGGCGCGCGAACCGCCAACCGCCTGCTCGCCGACAAGAGCGAGCTGCGCGCGGTGGCGGGGGTGACGCCGCAAATCTACGCGACGCTCGACCCGTGGATCTGCGCGTTGCCGGTCGCCGAACTGTCGCCGATCAACGTCAATACGCTGCTGCCCGAACAATCCCTGCTGCTCGCGATGCTGGCGCCTGCGCAACTGACCCCGGCGTTGGCGCGCGCGCAACTGGCGGGGCGGCCGCAAGGCGGCTATGGCAGCGTCTACCGATTCTGGGCCTCGCCGACGCTGGCGAATCTGAAGCTGCCCGGCGAAGTGACGACGCAGACCCAGGTCCGCACGACCTGGTTTGCGCTGACGGCGAATGTGGCTGCGGGAGGACTGGACGTGACCGAGACCGCGCTGATCGACGCACATGGGCCGCGCGCGCTCGTCGTCCGTCGCCAATGGAGCGACGCATCCTAGCATCATGACCGCCACGCTCGTCCTTGCCCTGCCCGCCGTTCCCGACGCGCGCGATGCCGCGACCTGCTGGTGGTCGATCGTCGATGGCGCGATCGTCGCGCGCGGCGCCGATGCCGCGTGGCGCGACCATGTCGCGGACGATCGCGCCGCGACGCCGGTGGTCGCGCTGGCACCGGCGGCGGCGACGCGCATCGCCTTTACGCGCATCGCCGATCTTCCGCCGCGCCAGGCGGCGGGCATCGCGCGGCTGCAGGCGCTCGAGGGCGCGCTCGGCGAGCGCGCCACGCTCCATGCGGTCGCGTCTCGACCGGACGCCGCCGACGAGCCGATCGTCACCGCGGTCGTCGCCAATGCGACGATGCTCGAATGGCTCGACTGGCTCGACGCGATGGGGGTCGATGCGCGCGCGATTGTCCCTGCCGCGCTGCTGTTGCCGCTCGGCGCCGATTGGCGCGCGGCGCGCATCGGCGGCGAATCGGTGATCGGACGCAGCGGCATCGTCTTTCCCAACGAACCCGCGCTGGTGTCGGCGCTGGTTGGCCAAGACGACGTCACCGAGTTGGCAACCGATACGATCGATGCCGCATTGGTGGCCGCAGTCGTCGCGCCGCCGCTCGACCTGCGCGCCGGTGTTTTCGCCCGGCGGCGCCGTTGGTTCGTCGATCGCGCGCGAATTCGCGAACTGGCGATGCTGCTCGCCTTCGTCCCGCTGATCGCGCTGATGATCGCGCTGGCGAAGCTGTGGCAGCTCGACGCCAGCGCCAACCGGCTCGATGCCGACGCTGTGGCGCGCGCCTCGGCGACGCTCGGCAAGCCGGTGACGCTCGCGACCGCCGAGGCCGAACTCGATCTTCGTGCGTCGCGTATCGCCGGTGCGGGCGGGAGGCTCGCGACGCCGCTTGCTGCGCTTTACCAGCAGATGCAGGTCGAAACGACGATCAGCGCGACGACTCTGGGCTGGCGCGGCGACGGTACGCTGGCGGCGACGCTGGCCGCGCCGCGCGTCGATGAAATCAATCGCCTGCTGCTCGGTCTGCAGCGCGACGGCTACACCGTCACCGCCGTCCCGCGCCAGGGCAGCGACGGGCGCAGCATCGCCGAGCTGACGATCAGGGCGCAGCCATGATCGTGCGGCTGATCGATTTCTGGGCGCAGCGTAGCGCACGCGAGCGGCGGATGATCGCGATCATGCTCGCGATCGCAGTCCCGCTATTGCTGTGGCTGCTGATCGCCGGGCCGGTGACCGCGGCGCTGACCGAGGCGAAGGACCGGCAGGCTGAGGCGGTCGCGCGCCACGGACGGATCGTCGCCCGGATCGACGCGATCGAACGCGGCGGGGCGCCCGACGCCGCCCGACCCCGGATCGGCGCGCTCGACCTGTTCGTCGCCGAGGCGGCCAGTCAGCGCGGGCTCACGATCGACAGCAACGTCGCGCAAGGGCCCGATGCCGTCGCCATCGGAATCGCGCACGCGCGGCCCGAGGCGATCGTCGACTGGCTCGCCGAGTTCGAACGCCAGGGTATCGTGATCGAGGACATGACCATGACCGCCAACCCCGATGCCAGCATTGCGCTCGACGCGCGCCTCAGCCGGAGCGGGACATGAGCCGGCGCTGGCTGATCTGGAGCCTCGGCCTGATGCTCATCGCGCTCGTCGCGCTGTTTCCGTTGCGCATCGCGCTCGGGTTGAGCCCGGTCGAGCGCATGGGGTTCACCGCGCGCGCCGTCGCCGGGCCGGTGTGGAGCGGCGGCATCGGCGATCTCAGGTTGCGCGACCAGGCGCTTGGCAGCTTCGCGGTCGGCCTCGACCCGTTCGCTTCGCTCGGCGGCGCGACGCTCGATTTCGCGCGGCTCGACGGACCCGAGGGGCCGCTCAGCGGCGCGCTCCACGTCGGCGGCGCCCGGCGCGGCATCACCGACACCAATGGCCGGATCGCCACCTCAGCGCTGTTCGGTCGCCTGCCGATCGATGCGGTCGAGCTGAGCGATGCGACGATCCTGTTCGAGGGCGATCGCTGCGCGCGCGCCGAGGGCCGACTTACCGCGATCGTCGGCGCGCGGATCGCCGGTCTCGACCTGTCGCGCGGGCTGACCGGCACGCTGTCGTGCGCGGGCGGCGATGTCCGCGTGGCGATGGCGAGCGGGTCGCGAATGGAACGCGTCGATCTCACGATCGGAGCCGACGGTCGCTATCGCGCGCGCATGGCGATCGTGCCGGGCGCTCCCGACCTCGCGCTGGCGCTTTCGCTGTTTGGTTTCCAATCGCGCGGCGACAGCATGGGGCTGACTGTCGACGGACACTTCTGATGGTCGGGGCGGCGGATCTGTCGCCTGCATATTGGGCCGCCGCCTTGGGCGTTCTCGGCTCAATTGTGGGAAGTCTTGCAGCCAATTTGTGCCTGCGCTGGCCGCGTGGCGAAGGCGTCGTCGCGGGGCGTTCGAAATGCGATGCCTGCGGGCGCGTCTTGGGCGCCCGCGAACTCATCCCGGTGCTGAGTTTCCTGGCCCGGCGCGGTCGGTGCACATCGTGTGGAGCTCCGATCGATCCGCTCCACTGGCGCGTCGAAATCGCCGGCGCGGCCATTGGGATCGGCGCCGCGCTAGCGTTCGGCGGCGGTGCTCAGTCCTTTGCGATCGCGGTTCTGGGCTGGCTGCTCCTGCCGCTCGCCATCCTCGATTGGCGGCACCTGTGGCTGCCCGACCGGCTGACGCTGATCGTGGCCGTCGCGGGCATTGTCTTCGGCGGCATGGCTTCGGGCGCATCCCTCCCAAGCCGCGTTGTTGCGGGCATCGCGGGTTATCTCGCCTTGTCCGCGATCGCCTGGTCGTATCGGCATGTGAGAGGAATCGAGGGAATGGGACGGGGCGATCCGAAGCTGTTCGGCGCGATCGGCCTGTGGGTCGGTATCGCCGCGATGCCGCTGCTGCTCCTGCTTTCCGCCTTGTCGGGCATTGCGGTCGGCCTCATTCTTCGCAAAGCCGACGACCATGCGGCGGGATTGGTCGCATTCGGCACAATGCTGTGCCTGGCAACCGTCCCGAGCATCGTGCTCAGCGTCAATTTCTTCTGAGGCTCTCATCGCTTTGACGCGGCTCAGGTTGCCATCGCACTAGCTCGCCAGCGGGTTGCGATGTCGCACGGCAACGGCGGCGGATCCGGCTTACCAAGAACTTCCGCAAGCTGAGCGGGGCAAGCGTGCCCCAGATTACGTAGATCAGGGAGGCAGCGGACTGGCGATTCCAGGAGAAGCCCGCGCCGCGGATCATTCGTCGCAACAATCTCGGCCGCTGCCCCGCCCAAACGGCGCGCGCGGCGCGCGATGCGAAAACCTGAGGGAGCAACTTTCCGTCCGACCGCCGCGCAGTCGTGGCGGCCTTGTTCGGGTCGAATTTTCTGAATGCCGGGGTGTTGCGGTAAAACGCTTCGAGCGCATTTTCCCGAATCTCATCCTCCGCGATCGATCCCCGCGAGGGGAGTTTGTGACGGATCGTCAGCAGCACATCCGCAAGGACATAGACATGACCCGCTTCCGCCATGCGCAGGAACAGGTCGGCATCCTCCCAGTAATTGGCTTCGTCGCGATAGCCGCCGATCCGGTCGAACGCGCTTCGTCTAAACAGGATCGTGGGATGGCAGAAAGGCGGTGCGGCGCTGGCAGTATCGAGGAGATCGAATGGTGCCGGACAGACAGGGTGCCCGTCCACGTCGATCGTGTCGAACAATGTCCCGATGAGTTCCGCATCCGGCTGGCTCTCCAACGCCGCCAATTGCCGTGCCAGCCGTTCGGGATGGGCGACGTCGTCAGCGTCCATGCGCGCGATCAGCTCGCCCCGCGCCTCATTGACCACCCAGTTCGAACTCAGCGCCGGACCCAGCCGCGTGGGGTGGGTTAGGATGCGAATGCGGGGATCGGACGCGCTCCACTCGCGGAGGCGCTCGATCGTACCGTCGGTCGAACCATTGTCTCCGATGACGAACTCGAATTCCGCGAAGGTCTGTCGAAGGATGCTGCGAATACTCTCGTCGATGTGGCGCCGCTCGTTGTGAACGGGCATGACGACGCTCAGGCTGGGCCAAGTCATTGCCGATTCCTCAGATCGCTGCTCGCGGCGCCGGCGCGTGCCGGACTAGGTCGGGGACCAGCATGCCGCGGTCGAACTCGAGGATGCGATCGCGAGCCTGCAATGCTTGGTCGCTGCAAATTTGGCAACCACTGGGGGATCGCGTCCGCGACCGCCGACGACACAGGCTGCCGACGACGACGAGGCCGATGGCGGCCACAGCCCGCCAGCGTGCGAAAGTGAAGAAATCGCGGATGAAGAACAGGGCGCTCCCGGCGGAACCCGCTGTCGATCCAGGAGTGGCGATGCGAACATCCTTTCTGCCGCGCTGGCGACCGGTGCGTCGCGCCGGCCACCGTAAACACTGGTGCGATATTGTGGAATGCCAAAGGTGAGGTCACGGGTCCCGTTCGCCGGTGGACGTTACCGCACTCCCGAGTCATAAGCTGTTCCCGGGGCCGATCGCGTTCGCGCGATGACGGGATCGTCGTGGCTGTCCTGCCGCGATCGTCGAAAGGGGCGGGTCGGATGAATTGCGAATATAAAAGCCTATTGCGACTGCTCGCCTCGATCTTCGACGATTCGGTAACACTCGAGGCACTGGATTTTTGCGCCGACCGCCTGCTGCTGCTGGCTCGCGGCCATCGTGTTGTCATCCCGGCCGAAGCGGCGTGGTCGCGCCTTGCTCAAGCGGGTCGGGCGCCGCCGGTTCCCGCGGCCTGGAAGGTGGCCAGCGCGAAGGACCGGCTCTATTCGCTTGAAGTCGCCAAGTGGCTCGGCAAGCTCGCCGGGGCTTTCGACGAAGCCGGTATTGCTTGGACGGCGCTCAAGGGTCCGGCTCTGTCGAAGCAGGTTTATGGCGACCCCGGCTGGCGGACCGTGCGGGACCTCGATGTGATCGTCGCCCCCGATCGCGTTGCCGATGCGGTCGAGGCAGCGCGGACTTTGGGCTGGCAAGCTCCCGATCAGTGGGCGGCGGTCATGCGCGTCACGGGCAAGATAGACGTCGGGCTGGCGGGCACCGCACACACCCAGCCGTTGCTCGAAATCCACAACGCCTTCGCGCCGCGCCACGGCGGCGTGAATTTCGGTCCCATCGCCAGCCTGTCGACGCAGCGGGTGAAGGTTGGCGTCCGAACGGTGCCGGCGCTGGCCGGCGAAGACGCGATCGTGTTCGTGGCCTGGCACGGCGCCAAGCACCTTTGGATGCGATTGAACTGGTTGCTGGATCTCGCCGGATTGCTGAAGGCGGGGAATTACGATCCGGCAGTGCTGGTCGACAGGGCGCGCAAAGTTGGAGCGGAAGCCGCTCTGAGGGGCGGCATTTTGTTAGCCAACCGATTGTTGCATGGACCGATCCCGCCGATGCCGCTGGCGACTCGTTCGATGGAAAGGGCTGCCGAACGCATCGCGGACTGGGGCGAGGCGAGGATCGCCCTTGGCCCTGAAGAGGACGCGGTCGGACGACGGCCCTGGTCCTATAAGTGGCATTTGCGAGAGGCGCGTTTGGGTGATCGACGCTCCAGCCTGCTCTCAAACGGCCTTTCGATGCTTGCGCCTGTGGCACCCGATGTGCGCTGGCTCGGTCCGCAAAGGCCGCTGGCCTGTCATTATGCGGCACGACCCTTCCTGCTCGGGCGACGGATCGTGGCCGACCTCATTTCCGGCGGACGATGACGAAAATGCGATCGGCGCAATCAGCGCCACGTCGTCATCCCTCAGTCGTGCGATTGCAAGCCGACGAGGCGTGCCAGCATCAGCAGCCGAAACGCCTCCTGCAGCCCCGACGCGGATACCGCGAATCCGCGACGCCTGGCGCGTCGTGCCAAATCTTCATAATCGGGCACGTCAGGCAAGGCTCGGCGCTCCGAATCGGTCAGGTCGAGCTTGACGAGAAAATCGATCCCCAGCTGCAGTTCGCGACTCAAGACCGGGTCTCCCGCGCGCAGGATTCTTGGATCGCCATGAGCACCGAGGCGGTGGTGTATAGGCATCGATGGTCCAGAATGACGCTGTCTCGATCGCTGCGGTGGCGGGCGTCGGGGCGAGGCAACAGCATCTCGGCCCCCGATCTCCAGCTACCATCGTCGCGCTGCTCGGACGCCAGCTCCAAACATATTTCACGCGCCTGTCGCCGGCAGGGCCCTTCTCCCGAAGCGAGAATTAGGCTGAGCCATGCCCGGTCGAAAGCCGACCTCGCGTGGCCCCTCTGCTTTTGCGCCCAATCGCACGCCGGTCTCCCGATCGGCGCGGCATCCGGTCCATCCAGCGCCTGCACCGCGAGCGCCGTCGCGTAAATATCGTTGCGCCACCAATAGGCTGTCCAGTTTCCCTCCGGGCGCTGTTGCGATCGAAGGAGCGCGCGAAGCGGATCGGGAAGAAGCGCGGCGGCATTGGCCGCGACACACGAATGGCTTGCCCGCCATCCCGAATCGTCGAGTTGAGACCGGCCGTCGCCGAACGATATCCTGGTGGCGGGCGCATAGGTGGCAAAACCGCCACCCGGCAGCAAATGCGAGCGCAGGAAGGCGCGACCGCGCGTCACGGCGTCACCGTCGTGCTTGAGACGGCCGAGCATCTTCAGCACCCAAGCGGTGCTGTCCGCATCGGAGGGGCTAATCGCATTGTAACCCCACCCGCCATCGCTCCGCTGGCGACCGAGCAGCGCGGATAGAGTTCGTTCGAGGCGTGTTTTCGATGCGTTCATGGCGGCGTCGGCCAGCGCAAACCCGACGAACCCGCTGACCCATTCGTCGGACATCCCATTGACCAGCCGGAAGTCCCGCCAGAGGTCGTCCTGCGATTGCGCTGCCAGCAGAAAGTCCGCCGCTCGGCGCGCAGCCCGTGCGAGCGCCTCGTCGTCCGTCGCGGCTTTCGGAGGGCACGGCCGCGCCGGCTCCGCCTTATCATCGCGGAGCCAGAAATGTTGCGCCGACACATAGGCCTTGGCGCTGGCACTGCCGTCGCCCGCGATCGACAGCTTGACGTGCGAAAGGCGACTTTCGAACCAGGGAACGCAATCGGCCGGTGCCATTGCGGCGGCTGCCAGCCACGACGCCGGCCACAACTGGCCGGGCCGCTCGGGATAGAGACGATGACTGACCTGCTTCAGGGCGGCGCCTTTTGCGGCGGCGCAAACCCCTCGCTCCACGAAGTGATCGAGCAATTGCGGCCAGCGCGGTTCCAGACCTGGCAGGCCGTCCAAAACGGCTTCGAACCCGATCGTCGGCTGGAGGTCGGGTGCGAAATCGAGCGCGACGGTCACGGTATCGGCTCGTTCGACGAGGGCGGAGAAATATGGCTGCCAGGCCGAATGATCGCCGGGCCAGCCAAGTCGGTCGAGGACATCGGCCAGGCCCGCAGGACGAATGCCGCGCAGGTTTATGCGCACCGCTTGCACGCTGCGTCCCAGCATGAAGCCCAGATAGCTGATCGAGAGATCGGGTGACGCGCCCGCGAAAATATCAAGCAGCTGCTCGGCCAGCCTTGGCCCGCCGAGGCGCAGCTGGTCCACATGGCGCACAACGAGCGCGCGCCGCCTCATGCCGAGGGCGCCGCGCTCATGGCTGCGCTGTACCGGCACAAAGATCGCCGGCGCGCGGTCATGGTCTAGGGAGGGATGGTCCCACTCTAGAAAGACATGATCGAGATCCGCTCGCAAGCCCTCGGCATCGTTGGCCCAGGCACGCAGAAAAGCGCGCGTCTGCCCGCCTTGCGGCAGCGCATGGTCGTCCCGCGACAGGTAACGCTTCAAGATGGCAGCATCGGCCTCGCCGCTGATGAACTGGTGCAGATCGACGTCGCCGGCATCTGCACCTAGGCGCAGCTCAAGCGCGATGCGACCGAGCGGGGCGATCCCCGCGGTGACTTGGTCGAGGTGCGCGCGCACCGACGGGGAGACCAGGCAACCGTCCACCCCAGGCCAGAGTAAGGCCAGACAACCGACGGACGAAATGTCGCGACCGGTTTCGCGGATCATGGGCCAGTCAACGTCGCCAAGGGCCGCGGCGCATCATCGAGGGTCGCGTCGAGCATGGCGGCAGACGCGGCGAGCAAGTCGAGACGGTCGGGCAGGGTCAGCATCGCCAAGGGTATGGCGGCGGCGATGCTGCCGAGGTCGCGCCGGAACTTGACCCCCGGTGGCGCGTTCGGCGCGACCGAATCAGGTGTTGCATGCTCAACCAGGCAGCGAGTGCCGGCGACCGGTCCCAGCCGCTGAATCGAGGGTGCATCCAGGGTCGTGTCGCGATGCGATAGGAACAGGATGTCAGATAGCGGCACAGCTGCGGTCGGGGGCGCCCCCCCCGTGGGATCGATTACGAGCTTGTCGAACAGAAAGGCGGAGCTGGCGGGGCCGACATCGTCGAAGCGCGGGCGCAAGGTCTTGGTACCATAGCCAAGCGCGCGAGCAGCGCCAGGCGTCAGCTTGGTATCGCGATGGCCGGCATGGGCGCTCCACTGGCCGTCGAGGACTTGCGTGTGCACAAGATCATCGGCGAGCAATTGCCAGCCTTGACGCTGGAGGGCCCATGACAGCGTCGATTTCCCCGCCCCCTTCGCTGCCATGATCAGGATCGCGCGCCCGTCCTTGGCCAGCGCGGCCGCATGAAAGGAAAGCAGCTGCCGATTGACCAACACGGTTCGCATGACGGGTTCCGCGAACAGGCTGAACAGGTCTCTGTCGGATACCTCGGGCAGCGCCCATGTCGTCACCGCAGAACCATCGGCATCGACTCGGAAGCGGCAACGGACGCGATCGTTATAGCCGAATATGTGATCGGTCGCGACGCCCGACGCGGTGCGCTCGTTGCGAACGATGGCGATCGGGTCGCCGGCTTCCGGCTCGGCGGGTAGCGATGCGACACGATGGGTTTGCCAGACGATGTCCGCCTGCGGCTGGCGCGGTTCGTTCCCGTCGCTGATCGCGATCCGCAGGCCATGCAGCGTCAGCAAGGGTGGAACGCGCCGGCGGGCACAGTCAGGCTGACGACGCTGGGACCTCCGAGAATACCGGGCTGGCGAACGATGCGCGTATCGGCCGGCCATTCGGGCAGGCGGCTTAGCACCGTCTCGACGCCGGTGCGGATGACGGCGCGCGCCAGATGCAGGCCGACGCACATGTGACGTCCGCCGCCGAAGGCGAGGTGGAGCGGTCCCGACCGTCCGGGTTCGAACGAATCGGGGCGGTCGAACGCCGCAGGGTCGCGGTTTATGCGATCGAGCGGCAGCACGATCCGGGTGCCGGCGGGAATCGTCCCCCCGGGGCATTGGATATCGTCGGCGGCGTCGCGGAAGAGGGCGAGATGGGTGGGCGGGCCGAGGCGCAGGCCCTCCTCGACCAGTTCGGCGACCGAGCAGGTACCGTCTCTCGCTGCCCGCCACAAAAGCGGCTGCTCGGCGCAACGGGACAGCAATCCCGCGAGCGCATCGAGCGTAGTGTAGGAATTGCCGAAGAGAAGAAGCGTCGCCTGCGCCAGCGCCTCGTCGAGCGTCAGCTCTCCGGCCTCGACTGCGCCGCGCAGCGCCCGGCTTGCTCCGGCCAGCGGCGGCAGGGGCTTTGCCCAGACGTTTTCGACGGCCTGCGCGACGGCGGCCAGCGCGAAATAAGGGGCAGTGCTGCCGCTCTGGCCTCCGGGGATGAAGGGCGCCATGCCTCCGACTTGCGTGTCCAGCGAAGCGCGTGCGGCGGGGGCGATCCCCAGCAGCTCCATCAAGGCGTCGCGGACAAGGGGCCGCGCGAAGTCGGCAACAAGGTCCATTTCGGGCGCCTGCTTTGCGTCCGCCAGAAGGTTGGCGGCGTTGCCCTTCAGATAGGCAGCAAGAGCGTCGATGGACTTGGGCCCGAGTGCCGCCGCCCCGGCCTTATGGCGTTGCGGACGCCGATCGACCTCGCATCCCCACATCCAAAGATCGCGCAAGAATGCGCCCCGCTCGACAATGGCATGGGCCGCGCCGCCGCCTGTTTCAAGCGACGGCCGCGTGTTCGGAGGGACACGAGCGGAGGCATTGACGAGGACGGCCCTGGCATCGGCGTACGACGATGCCACCCACGACCGAACGACGTTCTTATCGCCAACCGGATCGATCCGCGGCGGGCGTGGGTTCATGATCTTCCCAGCTTGTGCCACCGTCGGCGGCATCGGGCTCGGTTAGGAGTTGTAGACGGCACCGTCCGGCTGGACCGGAGGCCCGCCGCCGCCCTGGGTCAGTTCGCAGGCTGCGCCATATTCGACAAGATGAGACGGCTCGAACGCCGACGCGCTAGTCTCTTCGACTTGAATTTCTTGTTGCATATCAGTCCCCTTGTTAAGCCATCAGCTAGTTGGTAACGGGCACAACGTCAATCACCGATTTTCGACTGTTTCACTTTTATTTTGATTGTCATGTCGAAGCTTCGGCCAGCAGGGATTTGGGGGGGTGAAGTAAATAGCATGAGCGAGGACATTTATCGGTTGAGCGAGGGCGTTTTTTCGGTGCCGGTCGAAGGTGAAAGCGTCGTGCTGGCGATGGGTTCGGAGAAGTATTTCGGCGTTCGCGGGGCGATGCGGCATCTCCTCGAAGGTCTGGGAGAGGGGCTCTCGCTGGACGCGATGGTTGCCGATACCTGCGCGCGCTATGCGGTGACCCCCGAGGTCGCGCGACAGGATCTCGAGGCCATGCTGCCAAAGCTGATCGCCGCCGGGATCGTCGAGCGCGCCGCTTAAGAGGTCCGGCGCATGGGAGCGATTGCCGGCCTTTGGCGCCTCGACGGACGCGCCGCCGGAGAGCCGCTCGAGCGGATGCTGGAGGCGCTTCGCCCCTATGGGCCTGACGCGGCCGGCCGCTGGTCGCAAGACGATGTCGCCCTCGGGGTCCGGGTCATGCACCTCTTTCCCGGCGATTTGTCCGATCGGCAGCCGCTGACCGGCGGCGGTGGGCGATTCGCGATGGTCGCC
>JAACTG010000018.1 GCA_009993585.1 Sphingomonadales bacterium | reverse complement strand
CAGCCGTGGCGGACGAGGCCGCTGTCGGCACGTGCGCCGAGCGCGAGGCCGAGCGCGTCGAGCAGTATCGACTTGCCCGCGCCGGTTTCGCCGGTCAGCACGCCCAAACCACCCGAAAATTCGAGGTCGAGCGCCTCGATAATCACAAGGTCGCGGATGGAAAGCGCGGTCAGCATTGCCCCTGCATTAGCTGAGCGTCGAGCGCGCGCCAATCACGGCGTTACGAAATGCGGTCGGGAAACGCCGTTCAGGCGGCCGGCGCGTGCTTCTGCATCAGGTCGTAAGCGCGCTGATACCATTCCGAGCCGGGGTAATTGGCACCGAGAACGGCGGCCGACTTCTTGGCTTCGGCCGGGATGCCGAGCGCCAGATAGCTTTCGGTCAGGCGAAACAGCGCCTCGGGCGTGTGGCTGGTGGTCTGGTATTTGTCGATCACCTCGCGGAAGCGCAGGCTGGCGGCGAGCCAGTTGCCCGCGCGTTCGTAATAGCGGCCGACTTCCATTTCCTTGCCGGCAAGGTGGTCGTTGACGAGGTCGAGCTTGAGCGTCGCATCGGCGGCATATTGCGTGTCGGGATAGCGGCGCACGACCTCGCCCAGCGCGGCGAGCGCGTCGCGCGTGGTCTTCTGGTCGTGCTCGACGTCGCTGATCTGCTCGTAATAATTGAGCGCGACGAGATACGACGCATAGGGCGCATCGCGGTTGCCGGGATGGATCGCTAGGAAGCGGTTGGCCGATTCGATCGACTTGGTGTGGTCCTTGGCGAGCCAATAGGTATAGGCGCTCATCAACTGCGCGCGGCGCGCCCAGGGCGAATAGGGATGCTGGCGCTCGACCTCGTCGAACAGGGCGGCGGCGGTCGTGTACTGACCGCGCTCGAGCCGGTCCTGCGCGGCACGATAGAGCGTGCTGACGTCGCGCGCGACATAGCTGGTATCGCCCGCCTTGCCACCGCCGCCGAGGCCGAGCGCCCCGCAGCCGGTCAGCATGGTGGAAGCGAGAATGGCGGCAGCGGCGAAGCGCGCGGGTTTGAATGCGATCTGGGTCATGTCGCGAGCTATAGACACCGGCCAATCTGAACGCAAAGCGAATGATCGCGATAATTGCACCGCGCGGTCATGGCGCCGGGCGATCGGTCACGCGCGCGGCGCGGATGGCGACGACGGGATCGAGCATCTGCCCGCGCATGACGCCTTCGCCGAGCGTCGGCGAGGTCGGCCGGGCGGCAATGGCGCGGACCACGTCCATGCCCTCGATCACGCGCCCGAACGCGGCGAAGCCCGCCGTATCGCCCTCGCCTTCGACCGCATCGAGGCTCGGCATGTCGCCGATGAGGATGAAAAAGTCGCCCGAAGCGGTGCCGGGCGCGCCGCGCGCCATCGAAATCGTGCCGTCGGTGTGGCGCAATCCGGTCTCGCTCGTCGCTTCGTGCGCGATGCCGGGCAACGTCCGCCGGGGATCGTTGCGCGTCCCGCCCTGGATCAGCCCGAGGCCGTCGGCGATCGTCATCGCGCGATAGAAGCCGGTGCCGTCGAGGCGCTTTTCCTCGACATAGCGCAGGAAATTCGCCGCGGTAACGGGCGCATGGACGGTATCGAGCGCGATCACGATCGGTCCCAGCCCGGTGTCGAGCGTCACGATCGGCAGATCGTTCGCCGCCTCGGCCGCCGGCGGCGCCGAGGCCTGCGCGAAGGCGGGAAGCGGGAGCAGCAACAGTGCGACCAGCGGGGCGAGCAGTTTCGAGAAAGCCATGGCGCCGCCTATAGAATCGCGCGACGCCTGAGAAAAGAGCGCAAAAAAAGGGGCCGCCGAAGCGACCCCTTGTTTCTTGTGCACCGGACGATCAGTCGTCGGCCTTGAGGAAGTCGGGAACGTGACCCTTGTCATCGTCGCCGCCCTTGTCGGCGCGTTCGCCGCTTTCGCGACGCGGGCCACGGCCCCCGTCGCGACCGCCGCGACCGCCGCCGCCTTCGCGACGCGGACCACGATCGCCGCCTTCACGACGCGGGCCGCGATCGGGACGATCGCCGCGCGGTTCGCGGGCGGGACGCGTATCCTCGAGCTCTTCGCCGGTTTCCTGATCGACGACGCGCATCGACAGGCGAACCTTGCCGCGCGGATCGATCTCGAGCACCTTGACCTTGACGTCCTGCCCCTCGGACAGGACGTCGGAGACCTTTTCGACGCGCTCGTTCTTGATTTCGCTGACGTGGACGAGACCGTCCTTGCCGCCCATGAAATTCACGAATGCACCGAAATCGACGAGGTTGACGACCTTGCCGGTATAGACCTTGCCGACTTCGGCCTCTTCGACGATGCCCTTGATCCACTCGATCGCAGCGGCGATCTGGGCCTTGTCCGAGGACGAGACCTTGATCATGCCTTCGTCGTCGATATCGACCTTGGCGCCGGTTTCGGCGACGATCTCGCGGATCACCTTGCCGCCGGTGCCGATGACGTCACGGATCTTCGACTTGTCGATCTGCAGCGTTTCGATGCGCGGTGCGTGGTCGCTGAGCTCGCCCGACACTTCGCCGAGCGCCTTGTGCATCTCGCCGAGGATGTGGGCGCGGCCTTCGCTCGCCTGGGCGAGCGCTTCACGCATGATGTCCTGCGTGATGCCGGCGACCTTGATGTCCATCTGCAGCGAGGTGATGCCTTCGCTCGTCCCGGCCACCTTGAAGTCCATGTCGCCGAGGTGATCCTCGTCGCCGAGGATGTCGGACAATACGGTATAGTCGTCGCCTTCGAGGATCAGCCCCATCGCGATGCCCGAAACCGGACGCTTGAGCGGAACGCCCGCATCCATCATCGACAGGCAGCCGCCGCAAACGGTCGCCATCGACGACGAACCGTTCGATTCGGTGATGTCCGACAGAACGCGGATCGTGTAGGGGAAGTCTTCCTTGCTCGGCAGCATCGGACGCAGCGCGCGATAGGCGAGCTTGCCGTGGCCGGTCTCGCGGCGGCTGGTGAACCCGAAGCGGCCGACTTCGCCGACCGAATAGGGCGGGAAGTTATAGTGCAGCATGAACGGCGAATACGACAGGCCGTCGAGGCCGTCGATCATCTGTTCGGCGTCCTT
The DNA here is from genome assembly GCA_009993585.1 of Sphingomonadales bacterium. Classification (GTDB taxonomy): domain Bacteria; phylum Pseudomonadota; class Alphaproteobacteria; order Sphingomonadales; family Sphingomonadaceae; genus Flavisphingopyxis. The sequence goes on along the minus strand of JAACTG010000018.1, from coordinate 822 downwards.
GGTGCCCAAGGTCGTCGTGCAGATCGCCTGCGTCTCGCCGCGGGTGAACAGCGCCGAACCGTGCGTGCGCGGCAGGAAGCCGGTCATGCATTCGATCGGACGGATTTCGTTGGTCTTGCGACCGTCGATCCGCTGGCCGTCCTTGAGGATGGCGCCACGAACGATTTCGGCCTCGAGCTTCTTGACGAGCTTCATGCCCGCCATCTGCGTCTGGCCGTCGGCGTCGGCGAAATGCTCCTTGGCCTTGGCGCGGACGAGGTTGAGCGCGTCCGAACGCTTCGACTTGTCGGTCAGCTTGTAGGCGGCGGCGATGTCGTCGCCGACGATGTCGCGCAGCTGCGCCTTCATCCCCGACAGATCGGCACCGGGATCGACGTCCCAGGGATCTTTGGCAGCCTGTTCGGCGAGCTCGATGATCGCATCGACGACGGTGCGCGAGGCGTCATGCGCGAACATGACGGCGCCGAGCATTTCCTCTTCGGAAAGCTCCTTGGCTTCGGATTCGACCATCATCACGGCATCGCGCGTGGCGGCTACGACGAGGTCGAGACGACCTTCGGCGCATTCGTCCATGCTCGGGTTGAGGCTGTATTCGCCGTCCTTGAAGCCGACGCGCGCGGCGCCGATCGGGCCCATGAAGGGCAGGCCCGAAATGGTCAGCGCGGCCGATGCCGCGATCATCGCGAGAATATCGGGCTCGGTCTCTCCGTCATACGACAGAACCTGGCAGATCACGTTGATTTCGTTGTAGAAACCTTCGGGGAACAGCGGGCGGACGGGGCGATCGATCAGGCGGCTGGTCAGCGTTTCCTTTTCGGTCGC
>JAACTG010000017.1 GCA_009993585.1 Sphingomonadales bacterium | reverse complement strand
GCCGCCCTGGTACATCAGCGGGTCGTGCCAGAAGCTGTCGGGCATCTCGGCGCCGCGCGCCTGGCGGACCAGCGCGACGTGGTTCACATAAGCGCTGCCGTCGGCCCATTGATAGGCGCGCGGCAGCGGCGACGCGGCATCGCGCTCGTGAAACCGCTCGCGCGGGATCGCCTCGTGCTCGAGGTCGGTCGCCAGGTTCTGCAGCAACGGCGCATAGGTCGCCCAGTCGTCGAGCGCGCCTTGCAGCGTCGGCACGATGTGCGTCGCATCGGCATACCAGGCGAGGTCGCGGCTGACGACGACGAGCCTGCCGTCGCGGCCGTGTTTGAGCGATCCGAGTTTCATAGGGCTTCCCATCTTCTTGTCGTCATTGCGAGGAGCGCAGCGACGCGGCAATCTATCCTGACGTTACGATAGATTGCTTGGCTGCACTCGCAATGACCGATTGAAATAAATCTGCCGCGGTCGGCCTATTCGACCAGCGAGCCCGGATCGACGTGCAGCCACTGCGCGTGCTGCGGCGCCTTCTTGGTCTCGCTCCATTCCTCGAGCATCGGCCGCGCGACGCGGGCGAGTTCGGCATATTGCTCGGGCGTGCCGATATTGCAGGCGAGCTCGAGCCGGTGGCCGTTGGGATCGAAGAAATAGATCGAGCGGAAGATGCCGTGATAGGTCGGGCCGAGCACGTCGATCCCCTGCTCCTCGATATGCGCCTTGGCCGCATCGAGTTCGGCGAGGCTCGCGACCTCGAACGCAAGATGCTGGACCCAGGCGGGGGTATTGGGATCGCTGCCCATGTCGGGCTGCTCGGGCAGTTCGAAAAACGCCACGACATTGCCGCCGCCGCAATCGAGGAAGACGTGCATATAGGGGTCGTAGGCGCCGGTCGACGGGACATGGTCCTCGGCAAAGGCGTTGGTATAGGCAAAGCCGAGCACGCGGCAGTACCATTCGACCGTCTCCTTCGCGTCCTTGCAGCGATAGGCGACGTGGTGGATGCGCTGCACCGCGAACGGCGGCGCCGGGCAGTCGTTGACGCCGCCCTGCGCGGCGAGGTTCGGCGCGTCGCTCACGCCGCGTCCCCGGCGTCCTTGCTCGCGGGGATGACGCCGCGGCGGATCTGGTCGAGCTCGATCGATTCGAACAGCGCCTTGAAATTGCCCTCGCCGAAACCGTCATTGCCCTTGCGCTGGATGATCTCGAAAAAGATCGGCCCGACCATGTTCTCGGTAAAGATCTGCAGCAACAGGCCCTCGCCGGTCTCGGGCGAGCCGTCGATCAGGATCTTGCGCTTGTGCATTTCCTTCACGTCGTGGCCGTGGCCCGGCAGGCGGCTGTCGAGCATTTCGTAATAGGTGTCGGGCGAATCCTGGAACCTGACGCCGTTGGCGCGCAGCTTGTCGACGGTATCGAAGATATCCTCGGTCGACAGCGCGATATGCTGGATGCCCTCGCCCTTGTACTCGCGGATGAACTCCTCGATCTGGCTGTGGTCGTCCTGGCTCTCGTTGAGCGGAATGCGGATCTTTTCGTCGGGCGCGGTCATCGCCTTGGAAAACAGGCCGGTCGACTGACCCTCGATGTCGAAATAGCGGATCTCGCGGAAATTGAAGATGTTTTCGTAATAATCGGCCCAGACGCTCATATTGCCGCGCTTCAAATTGTGCGTCAGGTGGTCGAGATCCTTGAGGCCGACGCTGTTGTCGTCCTTGCCCTTGCCGGTCGGTTCGAAATCGCGGTCGTAGATCGTCTCGCTGCCGTATCTGTCGACGAACATGACGTGCGCGCCGCCGATCCCCTCGATCGCCGGGATGTCGAGTTCGCCGGGTCCGCAATCGCGCCTGGCGGGAGTGGCCCCGCGCTCGACCGCGAGCTGGAGCGCGGCATCGGCGTCCTTGACCCGAAAGCCCATCGCGCATGCCGACGGCCCGCGCGTGTCGCGAAACATCGCCGGCTGGCCGCCGGTTTCCATGTTGAGCAGGAAATTGATGTCGCCCTGCGCATAGCGCCGGATCGGCTTGCTCTTGTGCGTCGCGACGTGGCTGAAGCCGAGCATCTCGAACAGCCGGGCCATTTGCTCGGGATCGGGATGGGTGAATTCGACGAACTCGAAACCGTCGAGGCCCATCTCGTTAGCAGCCTGATCCGTCTTGGTTTTCTCGCGAACTTCGGTCGCCATCTTCGCTCTCCCGGCAAAAGGTTTCAATTGAAACTAACTACCAGATCGGCGAGATCGGCGCAAGGCGTGCCGGCTATTTCCCGCCCGCCTGCAGGCGATCGGCGCTCCCGCGCAGCCGTTCGAGCAAGTGCCACAATTGTTCGCGTTCGCGCAGCGTAAGCGGCTTCATCACCTCGCGCTCGATCGCCAGCGCGTGCGGCACGACGTCTTCGTACAGCGCCCTGCCCGCCACGGTCAGCGTCAGGTGATGCGATCGCGCATCGCCCTTGTGCGGCACGCGATCGAGCAGGCCGCGCTCGACCAGGCGGCGCGTCGCGCGACTGACGCTGACCTTGTCCATCCGCGTCGCATCGACCAGCCTGCGCTGCGTCATGTCGCCGCGATCGCCGATCACCGCGATCAATCGCCATTCGGGAATGCGCAGGTCGAAGCGCGCCTGATAGTCCTCGGCGATCAGCTGGCTGACCGCGTTCGACGCGATCGACAGCTGATACGGCAGGAAGCGCGGCAGGTTGAGTTTCTTGGCGACCATCGCGCGATTATCGCGGCGAAGCGCCGGCGACGCAAGCTAGTCGGCGGGCTTGACTCGATCGGGATGCGCCGCCGCGACCGCCTCCAGCGCCTGCAGCGCGGCATCGATCCGCACCAGCTTCGGATAGGCGTCGAGCGGCGTCGCGAACCGGCGCGCATTGTACATCTGCGGCACGAGGCAGATATCGGCCAGATTGGGGCCATCCCCGCCGAACAACCCCGCGCTCGGGGCCAATTGCTCAAGCGCGCCAAAACCCTCGGCGATCCAGTGGCGGTACCAGTCGTCGATCGTCGCCTGGTCATGGCCGAGCGTGTTCTTGAGATATTTGAGGACACGCAGATTGTCGATCGGATGGATGTCGGCGGCGATCACCAATGCGGCGGCGAGCACCTTCGCCCGCTCCAGCGGGTCAGAGGGCACCATCGGCGGATCGGGAAAGGTCGCATCGAGCCAGTCGATGATCGCGAGGCTCTGCGTCAGGTCGGTGTCGCCGACGCTCAGCATCGGCACCAACCCCTGCGGATTGCGCGCGACATAGGCTGCCGCCTTGTTGTCGCCTTCGAGCAGGCTCGTCGGCTCCGAACGATAGGCGACGCCTTTGAGATTGAGCACGATGCGCACGCGGTACGATGCCGAGCTGCGGAAATAATCGTGGAGGACGATCTCGGGCTGGTCTGGACTGGTCATGATCCCGACCTTGCCGCGCGGCGAGAACGCTGGCAACGATCAATGGCGCAAGCGCACCGGCTATGCCGAGATCAGCACGACCTATTGCGCGGCCCGTGAAAAGACATGCTGTCGACGGCGCCGCACGAGCTAGCGCAGCCGCGAGATCCACGCTTCGACTGCGGCAACGCCCTCGTCATGGACCGTCGCCCGGCCGAGTTCGGGCATCGCCACCCCCGGCTCGAGGCTCTTCATCCGGTGCGTCAGGATCGATCGCGACGGGTCGCCAGGAACGATGTCGAACTCGAGATTGCCCGATCCGCGCCCCGCCGCCGTTGGCCGCTTGCCGATGCCGAGCGCGACCGGATCGGTGACCTCCCAGCCCAGGTTCAGCCCCGAATTGCTCGCCGACCCCTCGGGCCGGTGGCAATGCGCGCAATTGGCGTCGAGATAGGCGCGCGCCACCGCCTCGACCGGCGCGTCGGCGCGGTCTTCCCAGACCGGCAGGCGCTTCGCCACCGCCGGCGCGACATCGATCTTCCCCGCGCTTTCGAGCTTCGCGACGAACGCCGCGTCCATGTTGCGCGCCT